>JAAERS010000138.1 GCA_024230095.1 Gammaproteobacteria bacterium
ACCCGCGCGAAGAATACCCATCTTGTTAAAGACCCAAGACAAGGCGTAACCTGGGATAAAGCCAGTGGCAATCATCACCACGGCACCAACAAGTTGGCCAGTCATGTTGATGGAAGGCACGTCGTACCCGTCCCAAGAACTAAAGCCTGGGTAGCCGCCAAGGAAGATGCCAACGGCCAGCAAGCCCCACACACCACAGACACCGTGCACGGCAACTGCGCCTACGGCGTCGTCGATACCCATCTTTTCGATTTGCTTGGCTGCCCAAGGACCTAAGAAACCGCCAGCAAAGGCAATGGCAAAGGCCAGTGGTGGGTACCACAAGTCAAGGCCAGCCGCCGCGGAGATCACGCCACACAAAGCGCCAGACATCATCCAGAAAGGATCGCGAGTACAGGCGTAGCAACCGATGATACCACCTGCAACAGCCATTAAGGTGTTAAAGCAGTATGCTGAGAGGGTTGTTGGACCGCCGTAGATGTTAACCCAGCTGCCGTTAACGCCATAGTTATATAATACGCAAGCACCGATAAAGCCAAAGAAGCCTACCACGATGAGCATCAGACCAGTAATGGTCATTGGCAAGCTGTGACCACGGATGGTGTTAGCACTGCCGTCTGCGTTGAACTTGCCAATACGTGGGCCAAGGTTGATTAACACACCTAAGGCAAAGAAACCTGAGATAGTGTGTACCACACCAGAAGCCACGGCATCATGATAACCAAAGTTGGTGACCAGCCAGCCGGCAGGGTGCCAGCCCCAAGAGGCCGCTAGGTTCCATACAACAGAGCCTAAAATGACCGCAAGTACCACGAAGGCTGCCATGCGAATACGCTCAATTACGGCACCGGACATGATAGATGCTGTAGTACAGGCAAACAGGGTGAAAGCACCCCAGAATACCCCGGTGGCTTGGTCTGACATATTTGGCCCCATGATGCTCGACATGGGCAATCCGAACTCGCCCCATCCTGGATCATAGGTAAAGCCTTGGTAGAACGACAAGTAGATCAGCCAGCCAAACATAAAGAAGGTTGGGATCATAAATGCGAACGCGAGAATGTTTTTGGTGCCGGAAGCTAGAGAGTGCTTAACGCGCGACGCGCCCATCTCATACATGAGAAAGCCTGCGTGGATTAAGATCATTATAGCGGTACACCAATAATAGAAGATTTCCATGTTGGTCGAGGTTAAGCCTTGCAATGCTAGGATTGCTGCTTCCATTTCTTCAGGAGTCATCATCTCCCTCCATATTTGTTATTTTTAAAATTAGTGGCGCATCAATTATGCGAAGGGAGATGGAATATATATACAGTAATTATATATTTACATCCCTCATGACCATATTAA
The DNA here is from genome assembly GCA_024230095.1 of Gammaproteobacteria bacterium. Lineage (GTDB taxonomy): Bacteria > Pseudomonadota > Gammaproteobacteria > Pseudomonadales > Balneatricaceae > Njordibacter. The sequence goes on from JAAERS010000138.1 coordinate 1,351, forward strand.
CCACGAATAACGAAAATAATCTCCCAATTAAGCGACATCTTTACATTATGTAAAGTTAAGATTTATGCGGCTTACTATATGACTTCATTGAATAAGTTTATCGATATGCAATAGTACAATAACGACATCTTCGTTTTTGACTTGCGTCAAGAATCAAGAATGGATCGTAAGGGACGCTGCGAGAAGGCCTGGTAAACCCGTGGCCTTTACAGCAGGTTGTGGACACGAATGCTCTACTTTATTAGCTACTATGCTAACTTTACGAACACTTTAGAAAAGCACAAGGTCGATCCAAGGGGTATATTTATACCAAAGGCAAGGCAAGAAATTATTTTTGCAGTTGGCTGTTTATGAGTATGGGGTAATGATCATCGTATCGCGCTATAAAAGATGATCCGTACCAGGAGAGGTTATAACCAGATAATCATTATTAAGGGGGCGTCTTTGGGACAAAAATTTGCGGGTATTGTGAGGTTCTCACTCCTGCCCTTTGTTGATGCACTGTTATTTTGGGTCATCTGAGTATGCTTGATAATGAGCAAATTTCGTATCAATGGTTATGATAGACTGGCACCAATTGGTCACAGTAAAAACACTTATTACTGTGGATCTGTGGAGAATTTAACATGCAATCAATACAGGAAAAATTACAGAAAATTGTCTGTGATCAAACCTTAAGCCCCCAGCAAAAGGCGCGCTATTTGTCTCTTGAAGCAGAGAATATGCTGCCTTATCCATTGCTTGATACAGAAACCACCAAGGCCTTCGCCACGGGCGTTTTGTGTGATCTGGTTGAAGGCCATGCGCCCTATAAACCACGTTATGTATTGCCTGATTATAGTGTGGTGCTGACACAGGGCAGTGAATACCTCGAACTGGAGGCGCCCGTGGATTTGGATGAAGCCATTAATTGTTTGATGATTGCTTATCATCATGTGCCTTCGGTCACGGGTATGCCGGTTTATATTGGTCATTTAGACCAGTTACTGTTGCCTTTTTGCGAGGGTGTAACGGATGATCAACTGTATCGCAAGATTAAGTTGTTCTGGCGTTATCTAGATCGCACCCTCCCCGATGCTTTTATGCATGCCAATATTGGTCCGCAGGACAACCCTGTGGCGCGGGCTATTTTGAGAGTTGATGCCGAATTGCAGCAAATCGCGCCTAACCTGACGTTTTGCTACGACCCAGATATCAGCAGTGATGCCATCTTGAAACAGGCCACTGATAATATCATTGCTTGCAGCAAACCTCATATTGCCAACCACCCTTTACACCAAGCGGCCTTTGATGAAAAGGGTTATGGTATTGTGAGTTGTTACAATGCCTTGCCCGTGGCAGGCGGAGCCGGCACTTTAGTGCGTTTGAACCTGAAAGAGGTGGCATTAAGGTCCACTTCTGTGACTGACTTTTTGACCCAGAAGTTACCTTACTATAGTGGTCTGTGTTTTCGTTTGATTGAAAGTCGCATGGGCTATTTGTTTGAGCAGTCCAATTTCTTTGATAGTTTTTTGGTGCAAGAAGGTTGGATTGATACTCAGCGTTTTACGGCTATGTACGGTATTTATGGAATGGCTGAAGCGGTGAACCTGCTGCAGGATATGCAGCAGTCTAGTGGGCGTTATGGTCATGATGCGCAGGCCAATGAGCTGGGTTATCAAATCTCTCAGGCCCTAGCTCAGCTAGTGGGGCACACTCCGGTAAAACATGCTTGGCGCGGGCGGGCGATGCTGCACTCGCAAGCAGGTATTAGTAGCGATGTTGATGTCACGCCGGGGGTGCGTATTCCTTATGGAGCAGAACCAGATCCGGTTACTCATATTCAGGCACTCTTGCCTCACCATCGCTATTACGACTCTGGTATTAGTGAGATATTAACCCTTGAAGAAACTATCAAAAACAACCCCCAGGCGTTATTTACCTTATGTAAAGGGGCGCTTGCTGCTGGATTTAGAGAGTTTACGGCCAATGTAGACAGTAATGACCTAGTTCGGGTAACCGGTTATATGGTGCGCTTGTCTGACATTGCCTTGTATAACCAGCAGCAGGGTTCGCGCACTAATACCACCGTGCTGGGGGCCGAAGCGGCGGCAGGCACCCATATTCTTGAGCGTAAGCCCCGAGTTGTGAGCCATGAAATCAGCCCAAGCTACGGTTAGTAAAGTCCTCAACTATTCATGTGTAGATGGGCCTGGCAACCGGCTGGTGGTGTTTTTACAAGGGTGTAACTTTAATTGTCGCAGCTGTCACAATCCGCACACTATCGGCCTATGTAACCATTGTGGCGATTGTGTGCCAGCTTGCCCACATAAGGCGTTGATGCTAATCGATGGCAAGGTTGATTTTGTTCCGCACAACTGTGACCAGTGTGACGCCTGCCTTAAGGCCTGTAGCATCAATGCCAACCCTATGGTGCAAATTATGAGCGTCGAGTCGGTGCTGGCGCGGTTGCTTGAGCATCACCTTATGTTGGATGGCATTACCTTGTCCGGAGGAGAGGCCACCTTGCAAGCGGATTTTATTGTGGCTTTATTCACAGCCATCAAGGCCGATGCGCGGCTGCGCCACCTAAGCTGTTTTATTGATAGTAATGGTCAGCTTGGCCGCGCCGCCTGGCAGCGTTTGTTACCCATTACTGATGGTGTGTTGCTGGATATCAAGGCCATTGACACCCAACTGCATCAAGCTTTGACAGGACGCCCCAATCAACGTGTAATGCAGTCGCTTAGCACCTTGCACCAAGCTCGCAGATTGCACGAGTTGCGATACTTGGTGATCCCTGGTTTTACAGACCAGCCCAGTGAGGTGCAGGCTTTGGCTGAACTAGTGTTGTCTCTGGATGCAAACATCCCTGTCAGATTAAATGCCTTTCAGCACCATGGTGTAATTGGGCCAGCTCGAGAGTGGCCCAAAGCGCGCCAACATGACATTCAAGTTATTGTGCAACAACTGCAACAAGCAGGTGTTCGGGAGATTATTACTCCAGCGGTGTATGTTTAAATAACTTGCCCCACGATCCCATGCCCTGCAACCTGCCCCTGTCACTAGAGCGAACAACTTGGTCATGTAGGCCGTGCAAATCAGCCTTAATGGTGTCCCATGATTCAAGCTTTATATCCAACTCATTAACGACCTTCATTCTGTTAGCTGAGTGCCTTATTAATGGCTGTGCAGATCAGCAACCTAGTAGTACCAAGAAAGCCCTTGCTGAGCGTGAGGACCTGATAGAAAGACTGGGTGTGGAAATTTAATACTTACTCTAGTGATGCATTGTGTCAGGCATAAGAATTATTTTGACCAAACCAATGGCTACCAAATTGTAGGCAATAATTAACCATTATCTGTTTAGAATCATTGACTAAAGATAGAGGCTGGCGTAGAATGCGCGCACGTTGATGCGGGGTGGAGCAGCATGGTAGCTCGTCGGGCTCATAACCCGAAGGTCGTCGGTTCAAATCCGGCCCCCGCTACCAATTTTAAAAGAGTGTGGTAGCTAACTATCCGACTATATCGGAGTCAGCTCTTACCTTTGTCGGTTTAGACCGACAAAGAGGGTCGGTTAAGGCTGGCCTCGTTACCAAATACTCAAGTTGAAGTTTGATGTTGAGACATATCAGGGTCTCTGTTGAGCTGAAAACTTTGACTTTAATGAGGCCCCTATATGGGGTTTTGTTGTTTTTAGAATGGGTCTTTGGACCCATTTTTTGTTTTTGTAAAGAGGGTAGATCGTGGTAAGTGCGACAGCTCAGTTAGAAACCTTGATACAGCCTGCTGTTGAAGCTTGTGGTTGTGATTTTTGGGGTTTGGAATACCTATCTCAAGGTCGTTTTAGCACCTTGCGTGTATATATAGACCATGCCGACGGTATCGACGTTGATATGTGTGCCGAAGTCAGTCGTCAGGTTGGAGCTATATTGGATGTAGAGGACCCTATTACTGGCGAGTACAATTTAGAAGTGTCCTCACCTGGGTTAGATCGTCCTTTATTTACTCTGGAGCAGTATCTAGCTAATGCTGGCCAGACTATAAGTTTGCGTTTGCGTATGGCTTTTGAAGGTCAACGTAAATTCACTGGTTTGTTGCGCGGCGTGGAAGGCGAAGACGTAGTGTTGCAGGTTGATAATGAAGAATTTTTGTTACCTTTGAGTAGCATTGATAAAGCGAATGTTGTGCCACGTTTTTAGTGGTTAAGTGAGAGCTGATATGAACAAAGAAATTCTATTAGTAGCCGAAGCGGTTTCTAACGAAAAAGACGTACCTAAAGACGTTATCTTCGAAGCCATCGAATTGGCTTTGGCCACCGCTACTCGTAAGCGTGTCGACGAAGAGTGCGATATTCGTGTCGCCATTGATCGTAAGAGTGGGGAGGCGTTAACTGAGCGTTGCTGGACCGTGGTTACCGATGAAGACTACACCAATCCTTCAGCTGAATTGATTCTTGAAGATGCTCAGGAAAATAACCCCGAGTTACAATTGGGCGATGTGGTAAGAGAAGCGATTGAGACCGAAGCATTTGGTCGTATCGCTGCTCAGACGGCTAAGCAGGTTATCGTACAGAAAGTCCGTGAAGCAGAGCGTGCGAAGGTAGTTGAACTTTACCGCGACCGTATCGGTGAAATCATTAGCGGCACGGTTAAAAAAGTCACCCGTGACAATGTGATTGTCGATTTAGGTAACAACGCCGAGGCTTTGCTAGGGCGAGATCAGCTTATTGGTCGTGAAACATTCCGCATGGGAGACCGAGTACGTGCCCTGTTGGCTGAGGTGCGCACAGAAAATCGCGGGCCCCAGCTATTTTTGAGCCGCACCGAATCACAAATGCTGGTGGAACTGTTCAAAATTGAAGTGCCAGAAATTTCTGAGGAAGTGATTGAGATTCGTGCCGCTGCTCGTGACCCGGGTTCACGCGCCAAGATTGCAGTAAAAACCAATGATGGGCGTATCGACCCCGTTGGTGCATGTGTTGGTATGCGGGGTTCACGTGTACAGGCGGTCACCGGTGAGCTTGGCAATGAGCGTGTTGACATTGTTTTGTGGGATGACAATCCAGCTCAGCTAGTTATTAATGCTATGGCGCCAGCTGAAGTAAGCTCCATTGTTGTAGACGAAGATCGCCACTCCATGGACGTGGCGGTGAATGAAGAAAACTTGGCCATGGCCATTGGCCGTAATGGTCAGAATGTGCGCTTGGCGTCGGAACTAACGGGCTGGACCATTAATGTCATGTCCGAAGAAGAGGCCGGCGAGAAGCAAGAGCAAGAAGTGGGCAATCTGGTACAGCGTTTTGTTGATGCTTTGGATATCGATGAAGAGTTTGCCATGATGCTGGTTGAAGAAGGTTTTGCTTCTTTGGAAGAAATTGCCTACGTGCCACTAGAAGAAATGCTGGAAATTGATGGCCTTGATGAAGATATTATAGAAGAACTGCGTGGCCGTGCTAAGAATCAATTGTTGAACCAAGCCATTGCGGCTGAAGAACAGCTAGATAAAGCCGAGCCAGCAGCTGACTTGTTAAACATGGATGGTATGGAGACTCATCTAGCTTATGTACTGGCTAGTCAGGGTATTATCACCATGGAAGATCTGGCTGAACAAGCCGTTGATGATCTGCTTGATATTGAAGAGTTGAACGAAGAGAAAGCGGCGGAGTTGATTATGACTGCCCGTGCCCCTTGGTTCGAGTAATCGCCAACCTAAAGGAGAAATAAATCATGACAGACCTAACTGTCGAAAAACTTGCCGTCACGGTAGGTGTTCCCGTTGAGCGATTGCTGACTCAAATGGAAGAAGCAGGCTTGACTAAACGTGCCGCTAAAGATGCGGTATCTGAAGAGGAACGTAAATCTTTGTTGGTGCATTTGCAAAAAGCCCACGGTGGCAGCGGTGAAGAAGCTGACGGTCCCAAAAAAATCACTTTGCGCCGCAAAACAACTAGCACCCTAAAAGTGGCTGGTACCAGCGGTAAACGCACTGTTAACGTTGAAGTGCGTAAAAAACGTACTTACGTTAAGCAAAGTGAAGAAGAATTACAAGCTAAGCTGGCAGCCGAAGAAGTTGAGCAGAATGCACAGCGTGAAGCCGCTGAGCAGGCTGCAGCTGAGAAAGCCGCAGCAGAGAAAGCGGCCGAGCAGGCAGCTGAGACCAAAGCCGCTGAGGCTAAGGAAGCTGAGGTTAAGGAAGCTGAGGCTAAGGAAACTGAGGCTAAGGAAGCTGAGATCAAGGCAGCCGAGGTGAAAGAGCCTGAAGCCAAAGCAAAGGTAGAGCAAGCTGCCCCAGCAGCCAAGGCAGAGCCGGCTACTGAGCGTAAGCAACAGAAAAAAGAAGCCAAAAAGCCCAAAGCCCCAGCTGAACGTACTTTCAGTACACCTGATAAGCCAAAGGGCGGCGCTAATAAAGGCAAGCCCCAAGGCAAGGGCAAGGACAAAAAACGTGGTTCTGGCATGGGTGATGAGGATCGTTACCGCAAGCCGCGCAACAAGGGTAAGCTAGTAGCGCCCAAGCGCAATCAGGAGCACGGTTTCTCGCGCCCAACAGAAGCAGTTGTGCATGAAGTGTTGCTGCCTGAGTCCATTACGGTAGCTGAACTGGCTAGCCGGATGAGCGTAAAAGCGGCAGAAGTCGTTAAGATTATGTTTAATATGGGCGCCATGGCGACTATCAACCAAACCATCGATCAAGATACAGCAACTATTGTGGTTGAGGAAATGGGCCATACGGTGAAGCTGCTTAAAGATGATGCGGTAGAAACCGATGTTGTTGATAGCATCAGCTACGAAGGCCAGGAAGTGAATCGTGCTCCCGTAGTGACCGTCATGGGTCACGTTGATCATGGTAAGACATCGTTGCTGGATTATATTCGCGCAACCCGTGTTGCATCTGGAGAATCAGGTGGTATTACTCAACATATTGGTGCTTACCACGTAGATACTGACAAAGGTATGGTCACCTTCTTGGATACACCTGGACACGCTGCGTTTACCGCCATGCGTGCCCGTGGTGCTCGCGCCACAGATATTGTTATTTTGGTGGTGGCAGCTGATGATGGTGTTATGCCGCAAACTGAAGAAGCCGTACAGCACGCTAAGGCTGCTGGCGTGCCTTTAGTGGTGGCCATTAACAAGATGGATAAAGAGGGTGCTGACCCTGATCGTGTGAAAACAGAATTGTCTAGCCGTGAAGTTGTGCCAGAAGACTGGGGCGGTGATGTGCAGTTTGTCCCAGTATCCGCGAAGACCGGTATGGGTATCGATGATCTTTTGGATGGTATTTTGCTAGAAGCCGAAGTATTGGAGCTGACAGCGGTGCCAGAAGCTCCTGCGAAGGGTGTGGTCGTTGAGGCGCGCCTTGATAAGGGCCGTGGTTCTGTGGCAACTGTGTTAGTACAAAATGGTACCTTGAATCAGGGTGATATTGTCCTAGCTGGTCAACAATTTGGTCGTGTACGTGCCATGTTGGATGAAAATGGTAAGCCTGTGAAGTCGGCTGGCCCCGCCATTCCTGTGGAGATTTTGGGTCTGGGTGGTACGCCTGACTCCGGTGAAGATTTTACCGTAGTACCCAATGAGAAAAAGGCTCGTGAAGTGGCCTTGTTCCGCCAAGGTAAATACCGTGATGTGAAATTAGCACGTCAGCAAGCGGCCAAGCTTGACTCTATGTTTGCCAGCATGGGCAAAGAACAAGCCCGTGTTTTGAATGTGGTTCTAAAGACCGATGTACGTGGTTCTTTGGAAGCATTGACTGCATCCTTGATGGATTTAGGTACCGACGAAGTGAAAGTCAATGTGGTATCCGGTGGTGTTGGTGGTATTGCTGAATCCGATGTTAACCTGGCGGTTGCCTCAAGTGCGGTTATCTTTGGTTTCAACGTGCGTGCGGATGGCCCTGCCAAGCAGCTGATTGAGAAAGAAGGCGTTGACCTACGTTATTACAGTGTTATCTATGACATCATCAACGATGTTAAGCAGGCATTGTCCGGTATGCTGTCACCTGAACTACGCGAACAGATTGTAGGTATTGCTGAAGTCCGTGACGTATTCCGTTCACCTAAACTGGGTTTGATTGCTGGTTGTATGGTGACCGAGGGTACTATGCACCGCAGCAAACCTATCCGTGTTTTGCGTGATAATGTGGTAATTTTTGAAGGTGAGTTGGAATCCTTGCGTCGCTTTAAGGATGCCGTGCAGGAAGTGCGTAATGGCATGGAATGTGGTATCGGTGTGAAGAGCTACAACGATGTTAAGGTGGGTGACCAGATCGAAGTATTCGATACGGTTGAAATCCAGCGCTCGCTTTAAGTCATTAGCACGAGAGAATATACATGGCTCAGGAATATAGTCGTACCCAGCGCGTAGCTGATCAAATACAGCGTGAACTAGCGGTGTTGATCCAGCAGGAAGTCAAAGACCCGCGTGTGGGTATGGCGACGGTAAGTGCGGTAGAAGTGTCTCGCGATATGGGCCATGCTAAGGTCTTTGTAACGGTGCTCAATACCCAAGAAGCCGAGGACATCCAGGCCTCGGTGAAGGCCTTGAATAATGCGGCTAGCTTTTTGCGCGGTCAGTTGGGTCGTCGTATGCAGTTGCGCACGGTGCCTACTTTGCGCTTTCATTTCGATGATAGCTTGCAACGGGGTAATTATTTGAGCAATCTCATTGATCAGGCCCGGGCTAAAGACAGTCATTAGCAGGGACACATCTTCTATAAGTCGGGCTAAGTATGCTAGCGTAGTGTAGCGTTATTAGTCCGATTTTTGATTTAATCTAGATATACATAATCTTCTATTTCATGGCAAAAAAACCTAAAGGTCGTGCTGTTAGTGGCATCCTCATCCTAGACAAACCAACGGGTATGAGCTCTAACCATGCTTTGCAGCGGGTAAAGCGAATATTTGGAGCGCGTAAGGCCGGCCATACCGGGGCTTTGGACCCTTTGGCTACAGGGTTGCTGCCCATTTGCCTAGGCGAGGCGACCAAGATCACGCAGTTTTTGCTGGAGGCCGATAAGCGTTATCAAACTACGGCTAGGCTTGGTGTGCGCACGGATTCCAGCGATGCTGATGGTGAAGTATTAGAAACTAAGTCTTGTGAACACATCACTGTGGATATGGTAGAGGCACAGCTACCGGCCTTTCGTGGCAGTATAAGCCAAGTCCCCTCCATGTTTTCGGCGCTTAAGCATAACGGACAGCCGCTTTATAAATTGGCCCGTGCGGGTAAGAAAGTCGAAGTTAAGGCGCGTCAGGTGACTATCTTTGATTTGACTTTGATGTCTATGCTTAGCCCACATGTGCAAATGGATATTACCTGTAGTAAGGGCACTTACATTCGCTCTATTGTAGAAGATTTGGGCTTGGCTTTGGGCTGTGGGGCCCATGTGGCGCAGCTCAGGCGCTTGCAGGCAGGGCCGTTTAAGGCAGAGCAAATGGTCACCTTGGATCAATTGCAGAGTTTGGTGGAGTCGGTGCAGGGCGAAAATGGCGGTGCGGCCCCCCAGGAATTGATTTTTGATGCTTTGGATGCCCTATTATTGCCCCTAGATACTGCCGTTTTGCATTTAAATGCTGTACAATTATGCGCCCAACAATCAGGTGCGCTGCAACAAGGTAAGACTATTGTCTTAGACAGTCAGCAGGTAATCCCTGGTATGGTGCGAGTTTATAACTCGTCGATGCCGCAAGCTGAGTCTTTTATAGGCTTGGCTGAGATATCGGAAAATGGTACCTTGCGCGCTAAACGTCTGCTACAGACTCAGCCACAAAGCTGAGCGGTTAGTGTTTGGTGACAAGGTTTTTCGGTTCCACTGTTAATATGCGCGGTGAGAACCTAGTTAAGCTTCAAAGCTTACTTTGAAGGCATATTATTAGGAGAAACTATTATGGCATTGTCTGCCCAAGAAAAGGCTACAATCGTAGCTGATTACCAAGTTGCCGAAGGTGACACTGGTTCCCCAGAAGTACAAGTTGCACTGCTAACTGCCAACATCGTTGGTCTGCAAGGTCACTTTAAAGAGCACAATCAAGATCACCACTCTCGTCGTGGTTTGATTCGCATGGTTAACCAGCGTCGTAAGCTGCTGGACTACCTGAAGCGTAAAAATGCTCAACGCTATACGGCTCTAATCGGTCGTTTGGGACTACGCCGCTAAAATGGTTAAGGGCCGGGTATATTACCCGGCTCTGCTTATTTGGGTGACTAAAAAGTCATCATAAACGAACGGCAACAGCATTTTTGTAACAGTTTGGCCCGTACTTCTTATTCGCTTGCTACCTCCAGAGAGTGGTATCGCAGCGAGTGAATAAGAGTACTGGTGGAACAACCTGAAACTAAAAAGACGTTGCCAAAAACTGGAGAAATAAATGTCTGTAATTACTAAGACTTTTCAATACGGTAAGCAATCCGTCACTATCGAAACTGGCCGTATTGCACGTCAAGCATCTGGAGCCGTATTGGTTACCATTGATGATGCTGTACAAGTGTTGGTCGCTGTTGTTGGTGCCAAAACTGCACGTCCAGACCAGGGCTTTTTCCCTCTATCTGTACATTATCAAGAGAAAGCATACTCAGTGGGTAAGATCCCTGGTGGCTTCTTTAAGCGCGAAGCACGCCCTAGTGAATTTGAAACCTTGACTAGCCGTTTGATCGACCGCCCCATTCGACCATTGTTTCCAAAAGGTTTCATGAACGAAGTACAGGTGATCTGTACGGTAGTTTCAGCTGACAAAAAGAACAGCCCAGATATTGCTGCCATGATTGGTACTTCGGCTGCACTGGCCATTTCTGGTATTCCTTTTGCGGGCCCAATTGGTGCTGCTCGTGTTGGTTATAACGACGATGGTTACATGCTAAACCCAAGCTATGAAGAGATGGCGGGTTCTGACCTAGACATGGTTGTAGCGGGCACGGCTGACGCGGTACTAATGGTTGAGTCTGAAGCCGATGAGCTGAGCGAAGACGAAATGCTGGGTGCAGTGCTGTATGCTCACGATGAGATGCAGACTATTATCAATGCCGTTAACGAATTTGCTGCTGAAGCTGCCAAGCCTACTTGGGCATGGGAAGCGGCTGAAGAAAATGCTGAATTGAAAGCGGCTGTGACTGCGGCCGTTGGCGACGCTGTTGGCGAAGCTTACCAGATCAGTGACAAAATGGATCGTTACGCACGTCTTGGCGAAGTCAAGGCACAAGCTGTTGCCGCATTGTGTGGTGCTGAAGATGGCCCAAGCGATTCTGATGTTTTGGCCATGGTGGCTAAGCTAGAAAAGAACACAGTACGTACTCGTGTTGTTGCTGGTGAACCTCGTATTGACGGTCGTGACAACAAGACCGTACGTGGTATCAACGTTGAAATCGGTACCTTGTCTAAAGCTCACGGTTCGTCTTTATTTACCCGTGGTGAAACACAGTCAATCGTTGCTGCTACCTTAGGTACTAGCCGTGATCAACAGATCATTGATGCTCTACAAGGTGAACGCAAAGACCCATTCATGTTGCACTACAACTTCCCATCCTACTCGGTTGGTGAGACGGGTCGTATGATGGGCCCTGGTCGTCGTGAAATCGGCCATGGTCGTTTGGCACGTCGTGGTATTCAGGCAATGTTGCCAAGCCAAGAAGACTTCCCTTACACCATCCGTGTCGTATCTGAAATCACAGAATCGAATGGTTCTAGCTCTATGGCTTCTGTTTGTGGCGCATCTTTAGCCTTGATGGATGCTGGCGTACCCATCAAGTCGCCTGTTGCTGGTATTGCAATGGGCTTGATCAAAGAAGACAACGGCTTTGCTGTATTGACCGACATCCTAGGTGATGAAGATCACTTGGGCGACATGGACTTCAAGGTTGCTGGTTCTGCTGAAGGTATTACAGCATTGCAGATGGATATCAAGATCCAAGGCATCACCGAAGAAATCATGGAAATCGCATTGGATCAGGCGTACGACGCCCGTATCCATATCCTTGGTGAAATGAACAAGGTTATCTCGGCTCCTCGTGCAGAGTTAAACGACAATGCGCCTACCATGAAGAGCATCAAGATCGACCAAGACAAGATCCGTGATGTCATTGGCAAAGGTGGTGCGACCATCCGTGGCCTATGTGAAGAAACGGGTGCTTCTATCGACATCGAAGATGATGGCACTGTCCGTGTTTATGCTGACGACAAGGCTTCTGCTGAGTTGGCTGAGCAGAAAATTCTGGCGATCACTGCCGAAGCTGAAGTAGGTGCTATCTACGAAGGCAAGGTTGAACGTATCGTTGATTTCGGTGCTTTTGTTAACATCTTGCCTGGCAAAGATGGTCTAGTTCACATTTCACAAATCTCCCAAGAGCGTGTTGAGAAGGTAACTGACTACCTAGAAGAAGGCCAAATGGTGAAAGTAAAGGTATTGGATGTGGATGCACGTGGCCGTATCAAGTTGACTATGAAGGACATGGATGCTTAATTAAGAAATTAAGTATCTGATGAGAAAAAAGGCCGCTATTTAGCGGCCTTTTTTCGGTGACTAGCGGGTTGTTTTACCTGATTTCCGTCGCAGATCGTGTTAAAATTGTCGCTAATAGACCAAAGTGGTCGAGTAGAGATAATCACCTTTTTAATAATAGCGACATCTGGGTGTTTTTGTTCATACCAAAGCGATCGAAACTTCGGTGGCAAATTGGGACATGCATAAAAACAATAGATTAGTCGCTGTTTTTTTTTGACATCATAGGGCAGCTATAGCTGCCATTGCTTGGGAAGACCTAAACGTGCCAAACGACATCAGTTACTCTTTAAACAAAGACAAAATCAAAATTGTATTGTTAGAAGGGGTTCACCAGTCGGCTGTTCAAGCGTTGCAGTCAGATGGCTACAACAACATCCATTTCTACACCACGGCTTTGCCAGAAGACGAGCTTATCAAGGTGCTAGCTGATGCGCACTTTGTTGGTATTCGCTCGCGTACACAGTTAACTCGCAAGGTGTTAGAAAATGCCCCCAAGTTGTTAGCCGTAGGTTGTTTTTGTATTGGCACTAATCAGGTAGATCTGATGGCGGCACTAGAGCGGGGTATCCCCGTATTCAACGCGCCGTATAGTAATACACGCAGTGTGGCGGAATTGGTCATTGCTCAGGCGGTACTGTTGCTGCGAGGTGTGGCAGAAAAAAATGCCAAGGCTCATCGTGGTGTGTGGCTAAAGTCAGCCAAAAATTCCTATGAAATGCGTGGCAAGGTATTGGGCGTGGTTGGCTATGGCTCCATTGGTTCTCAGTTGGGCATTATGGCTGAGTCCATGGGTATGAATGTCATTTATTATGATGCCGTTACTAAGTTAAGCTTGGGTAACGCCAATCCGGTTAGTAGCTTGGCGGAGTTGTTAGGCAAGGCGGATGTGGTGAGCTTGCATGTGCCAGAAACCAAAGCTACAGCTAATTTAATGGGTTCTAAGCAGTTTGCTCAGATGAAGGATGGTTCTATACTAATTAATGCTTCTCGTGGCACAGTGGTGGATATTGACGCCTTGGCGCACAGTTTGTCCACGGGTAAGTTGTTGGGTGCTGCTATTGATGTATTCCCAGTGGAGCCGCGCTCTAATGATGAAGAGTTTGTCTCACCGCTGCGGGAATTCGACAATGTTATTTTGACGCCTCATATAGGTGGTTCCACCGTAGAAGCGCAAGAAAACATTGGTGTAGAAGTGGCTGACAAACTTGTCCGCTATTGCGGCAATGGTACGACCTTGTCGTCCGTTAACTTTCCAGAAGTTTCTTTGCCCAACCATGAGAATACTCATCGTTTGTTGCATATTCATGCCAACGTGCCAGGTGTACTGTCGCAAATCAACAGCGTTTTTTCAGAGAACAATATCAACATTTCCGGTCAGTATTTGAATACCAACGAAAAGATCGGTTATGTCGTAATTGATATCGATGCCTCGCATTCTGAGTTGGCCCTGAAAAAACTTAAAGCCGTTACTGGCACCTTGAGCTGTCGTATTTTGTTCTAGTTGAGATTGCGGTCAAATCATCAACAAGGTAAACATTAAAAGGGGTTGATGGTATGCATCAGCCCCTTTGTGCATTTAGCTTAAGCGGTTAATTGTTTTACACCCTCGCTGGTGCCCAGCAAGAGCAGGTCGGCACCCCGCATACCGAAGATGCCGTTGGTCACTACACCAGTGATCTGGTTGATAGCTGTTTCCAAACCTTTCGGATCAGTAATTTCTAAACCATGCACATCCAGAATGTAGTTGCCATTGTCGGTAATGGTGCCTTCACGCCAAACGGGTTCGCCACCTAGACCAACTAGCTTTCTTGCCACATGGCTACGTGCCATGGGAATGACTTCGACTGGCAAAGGAAAGTTGCCCATGATGTTGACCAGTTTAGATTCATCGGCGATGCAGATAAATTCATCGGCCACGGCAGCCACAATTTTTTCACGGGTGAGGGCCGCGCCACCGCCTTTAATCAGGTTGAGCTGATGGTCACTTTCATCTGCGCCATCAATATAAAAGCGCATATCGCTAACGCTGTTTAATTCCAGCACGGCTATGCCATGACTGCGCAGGCGTTGGGCGGTCGCTTCGGAGCTAGCCACAGCAGCATCGAAAGTGTGTTTGATGGCGGCAAGGGCATCAACAAAGCAGTTGGCTGTGGAGCCTGTGCCAACACCAACAACAGAATTTTTGTTAAGGTGAGGGGCGATATAATCAACAGCAGCTTGGGCGACAGCCTGCTTTAATTGGTCCTGGTTCATGGGTGACTCTGAAGTTAGGCTATAAAACGCCTATTATACCGGAAATATTAGTCTTTCATGTAGACGTGTAGGGTGTGAATTATTACCATTGTCTCAGACCCTTATAGTTATGTTTTTCACATAGGCGCAGTTATGCCCAACCGTTATATAAAAAAGATACTCTCTGCCAATGTTTATGATGTGGCCAAAGAAACTCCCGTGGATAGGGCAAAGGGTTTGTCCGCCAGGTTGCATAACAACGTGTTTATTAAACGCGAAGACCTGCAACCGGTATTTTCTTTCAAACTACGGGGTGCATACAACTGTCTTAAGCATTTGTCTGCGGCTGAGCAGGCCGCCGGTGTTGTGGCGGCATCAGCTGGTAATCATGCACAGGGCTTGGCTATGTCGGCTCAGTATCTGGGTGTTAAAGCCACAATCGTGATGCCAACTACAACACCGGAAATTAAGGTTAATTCTGTGCGTTCTTTCGGTGCCAAGGTCATTTTGCATGGTGATGGTTTTGCTGATGCCTATGCCTACTCTTTGCAGCTAGTGCAGGATAAGGGTTATGTTTATATTCACCCTTTTGACAATGATGATGTCATTGCGGGTCAAGGCACTGTGGCCGTCGAGTTGATGCGACAGCTAGCACATATTGACGCCGTATTTGTGCCCGTAGGCGGAGGTGGCCTTATTGCCGGTATGGCGGTGTATCTTAAATACCTGAACCCGAGCATTCGTGTTATTGGTGTCGAACCTGAGGATTCTTGTTGTCTGCAAGCAGCCATGCAGGCTGGCGAGCGAGTTATATTGGAAGAGGTCGGTATTTTTGCCGATGGTGTGGCAGTGGCACAAATTGGTGAGCGTCCCTTCGCCCTTGCTCAGAAGTATGTCGATGAGGTAGTGACAGTAACTACGGATGAACTTTGTGCGGCTATCAAGGACCTGTACGATGATACGCGCGCTATTACCGAGCCAGCAGGAGCCTGCTCAGTGGCAGGTCTAAAAAAATATGTAGACCGAGAAGGTGTGCAAGGTCAGCACCTAGTGGCCATAGCCAGCGGCGCCAACATTAATTTTGATCGCCTGCGTCATGTTGCCGAAAGGGCCGAAATAGGTGAGCGACGAGAAGCCATTATCGCCGCCAGCATTGCCGAGCGACCAGGTAGCTTCAAGCGCTTTTGTCAGGCGTTAGGTGAGCGTAATGTTACCGAATTTAATTACCGTTATGCCGATGCTGAAAATGCACGGGTCTTCGTGGGAGTGCAGCTCAATGCCGATGCCGGTGGTAAGAACGAGTTGTTAGCCGAGTTGGCCGCGGCTGATATACAAGCTCAGGATCTTAGTGACAATGAAATGGCCAAGATCCATATTCGTTATATGGTAGGTGGTCATGCTCAGGTGGAGAATGAGGTGGTGTATCGCTTTACGTTCCCTGAGCG
>JAAERS010000139.1 GCA_024230095.1 Gammaproteobacteria bacterium
ACACCTTGACGGCCTGCCTTTGCATATTATCGATACGGCAGGTTTGCGCGATAGTTGCGACCAAGTCGAGCAAATTGGCATCGAAAAAGCTCTCCAAGCCATTCAACAAGCCGATCAAATTTTATTGCTGCAAGACTCCAAAGAACAGATTAATCCACAGCAGTTATGGCACCAACTATTGCCGCAACAGCCCATGCCCAAACATGTTACTTTAGTGCGCAATAAAATTGATGTCAGCAAAGAAACCGCCGGCACTTATGAATTGGCAGGTGTACCCGTCATTGGCATAAGCGCCAAGCATGGCCAAGGTATGCCCGCTCTACGCGAATACTTGAAAAACATTGTCGGCTATCAAAGTACCCTAGAAGGCGGTTTTAGTGCCCGACGCCGTCACCTCGACGCCCTACAAAAAGCGGCCCAACACCTGCAACAGGGGGCCGATCAGCTGGCTTATAGCCAAGCGGGAGAGCTGTTGGCCGAAGATCTGCGGCTAGCCCAGGAATGTTTAAACGAAATCACGGGACAATTTACCAGTGATGATCTACTGGGACGCATTTTCAGTTCCTTTTGTATTGGTAAATAAAGCGCTTGGCATGCAAAGCTGATGGCTTACCTTGCTGTTCACCCAACACCCACATACAATTAACCCAGTCTTTTTACTTTCTGCGCTGCCTTTAACCGCTGTCGCCGATTCAGGATAACAAAACCAACGTCATGCAAAGCACGCCATATCACATTGTCTGTATTGAAGATGAAGAAGACATCCAAGAAGTCATTGCCTTTAATCTGGAACGCTTAGGTTATCAGGTGAGCTTGGCTGATGATGGTAAGAAGGGGCTGGCGCTGGTACAACAATGCCAGCCAGATTTGGTGCTATTGGATGTAATGTTGCCCGGACTAAATGGCATGCAAGTATGCCAACAACTAAAAACCGCCAGCAACACCGCTCACATTCCTATCATTATGCTGTCCGCCAGAAGTGAAGAAAATGATATTGTTAAAGGCCTCACCGGCGGAGCAGACGATTACATCACCAAACCTTTTAGCCAAGCCGAACTTATGGCCCGTATCAAAGTCGCTTTGCGGCGTAAGCCGCAACCAAGCGTGCTGCTGATAAAAAATGTTGGCTTAGATCCAGACCTGTTTGCCTGTAAGGTCAACGACCAAACCATCAAACTGACCACCACTGAATTCAAACTACTGCAAGCAATGATGCAAAAGCCTGGGCGCGCCTTTTCACGGGAGCAACTGATCCAAGCGGCTTTGGGTGAGCAAACCGATGTAGTAGATCGCAATGTTGATGTCCATATTCGTGCTATTCGCAAAGCCTTGGGCGATGACAATAACATCATTGAAACTGTACGCGGTGTTGGCTATCGCTGTTGCAGTAGCGAAACTTAAGTAACAACATTATGCGTCGTCATTCTCTCATATTTATAAAGCTTTATGCGGCTTTTGCCGTCGTCGTACTATTTAGTATTAGTGTCTTAGGGCTCATGGTGCAGCGCCAAATTGAAGAGGCCAGTCTGCGAGACATTCGCACCAACCTTGATCACCAAGCCTATATTCTACAACAGACCTTTGCCTTTCAAGACCAGCTGCATTTGCAGCAACTGCAACAACAAGTAGCCACCATCAGTGCTAGTATTGAAGCACGCATTACCTTGATCGATGAGAACGGCAACGTACTGGCCGACTCCGAATTTGATCCACAGCAAATGGACAACCATAACCAGCGACCAGAGATTCTGCAGGCACGCCGCACCGGCAAAGGACAATCCCAACGTTTTAGTACTACCTTAAATACCACCATGCAGTATGTGGCTGTACCGAGTCTAGGTAACGCCAATCAATTGGGTTATATACGCACAGCACTATCAACACAAAGCATTGCTGAAGAAATTAATTATCTGCGCCGTGTGATTATCATTGCCACTAGCCTAACTGCCATCATCGCCTTATTCGTTGGTTATTGGCTAGCCATGAGCTTCGCACAACCGCTGCGACAAATGACCTTAATTGCTAACAACTATGCCCAGGGGCGCTATCAACTGCGCATCCCAAGTCATCGCCGTGATGAGATTGGTGACCTGGCTCGTTCCCTAAATCAAATGGCTGACATATCAGCCCAACGTTTTAATACTTTAGCCAGCGAAAGAGACCTGCTTGAAACCATTCTAAAAAGTATGAACGAAGGTGTCATCACGGTTAATAACAAGGGCGTCATCCAACATATTAATGTGGCAGCATCTCGCATGCTACGCACCAACAACGAAAAATCATTAGGTCAATCACTACAACAAATCGAAGATACACAGGTATTGTTCAATGCTTGGCAAAAATGTTTACGTGCCCAGTCAAGTCATCAACAGCAAATTCAATTACGTGGTTATGCCTTTGCTCGCCACTATCGTTTGCATGTAACATTACTCAAGGAATCCCGTGAAGGTGGCGCTATTCTGGTATTACAGGACATCACCGAAGTACAGCGAATTGACCGTATGCGGGCAGATTTTGTCGCCAATGCGTCCCACGAATTAAAAACCCCTATTACCGCGATTCGTGGTTTTGCAGAAACCTTGTTAGAAGATAGCAATATCGACCCCAAATTACTGCGTCGATTTATGCGCAAGATTCACAGCCAATCATTACGCCTATCGGACCTAGTATCAGACCTGCTAGCCCTATCGCGTTTAGAAAGCAACGATCAAGCCTACGATACCCAGCTTGATCTAATGGCGATTACCAAACAAGTTTGTACTAATCTCCAAGCAGTGGC
>JAAERS010000140.1 GCA_024230095.1 Gammaproteobacteria bacterium
AACTACCAGCCAGGTTAATGTTAGTGGATAACAAGGATACGTGACAGGGGGTTAGTTTTTCAAGTCTATTGGTGCAACCAAGATCGCAGTCTATCTTGCTATGCCAAGATAGTGAGGCCAAATGCCATTATTGATCAATAATACCACCCAGTGGCAAGCCTGCAGTTCTCTGGTACCTATTTTGAAGAAGTTATGACAATTTTGCGCGAACATTTCCCGATTGGGCGTACGCGGATATTGTCCAAACCCATGTATAACTGCAATTCTTGGCATTGTGATCCAGAACCACGCCTACATATCCCTATTCATAGTAACCCCGGTGCTTTGTTTATCGTCAACCACCATGTCACCCATTTGCCTGCTGATGGCTCTGTGTACTTTATTGATACACGGGCTTACCATACAGCTCTAAATGGCGGCGAAACTAATCGAGTGCATATAGTGGCTGCTTTGGCCTATGACCAAATAACCGGGTAGATAGCGTATGAACAAGAGCAGCTTCCATTATGGTGCTATTGCACAGCAAACGGCTGGAATTAGGTTTGATTACCGCAGCGATACTGTGACCCGCCCTTGTGCGGTCATGCGTCAAGTGATGTCTGAAGCTCAGGTCGGCGATGATGTGTATGGCGATGACTCTGAGGTCAATGCTCTGCAGCAAGAGGTCGCGCAATTGCTTGGCAAACAAGCCGGTTTATTTTTGCCCACTGGCACCATGAGTAATTTAGTTGCTGTTATGGCCCATTGTCAGCGCGGTGAAGAACTGATTATTGGAGAGCAATACCATATTGCCAGCGATGAAGCTTTTGGCGCTTCAGTAATGGGCAG
>JAAERS010000141.1 GCA_024230095.1 Gammaproteobacteria bacterium
AAGACACCATTTGATGTGGCCCAAGTTTATAGCAAGGCCAATAACAATAGCAATTCCGCGCAAAACACAGCGGAAAACCTTGCCAGAGGGGATAAATTGGCCCGAGGTATTAATGCGGCAAGTATGGGTAAGGGTTTTGGTGCGGCATCTACTAACTCGCTGTTATCACTCACCCAGATTGCGAATGATCAAAGTCGTCGTGACCAGAACAGTTCTTTGAGTGACATGACAAACAACAGCCGAGCATTCCGCCAGTTGGCGGGATATGCAGGTGACAGGTTCAGTGGTTCACTGCAAGGTGATGGGTCAAACATGGGTGGGCAGGCTGGCTATGTTAGAAGCCCATACCCTACGGCCTAATAGGTAGGAGAATACTGTGAATAGAGAATCAAAAAGTCCTCTGGGCACCTTTACAAGTAATGGCCCCGGAGAGGGGGTTGAAGTAACGGGTGGCAAAGGCGTATTCAAAGGTCTAGGGAGAGCCCTCGCCGATAACAAACGATACCAAGATGTGATATATGGTGTTGGTCGTGGAGGCTTATTAGAACACCGTAACGGTACAGCCACACTCTCATACGCTGATTGGGAAGCCACAGGTGGTAATGGTGGGTGGAAACAGTTCGTCCAAGATGTCCACGGCCTAACACCGGATGAGTTTCTTAACATCCCTGATGGGGCGAAAGAGCAAATATACCGAGGCGATATAGTTGGAAAGGAAGCAATAAAAGGTGCTGATATCCACTTCACCGCTCCTAAACTAGAGTTCTCGTCAGAAAATTACAAGAATGGCGAGTACCAA
>JAAERS010000142.1 GCA_024230095.1 Gammaproteobacteria bacterium
CAGTTCCGTGTCTATCTGGGCTTCGGAATCTACCCATGTCTCTGATACAGCCACCTGATCAGCAGCAGATGCCCCAGAAAGCCATGTCTCCTGCTCTTCATCGACAAGGTGCGTAACCGCTGCCAACAGCTTGTCATCCACTTCACCTAGAGCTTGATTGGAAAGCATTAACAAACGTTCTTCCAACAGGTCGTCTACCCAACTATCCGCTTGTTCCACGCGCACGCTGCCAGGCTGCAGGTCACTACTGGGCAAATAAGCAATCTTGCCTTGTAACATAGAGTCCGCCTGCAACAACTGGAAATCATCATTATTCATATACACCTGGAGCTTGTCTTGCGTAACATCAAGCCGTTCCATACAGCCTTTGACCAAACGCGTAACAGTAGCATCAGACACGGTCAATTCGCCCCGCACCAATTCTTTTGCCATGTGCAAGGCCAAACGTTGCATAGGTTTAAATAGCGCATCGCCCAGCACATTGGTAATCTGTTCCAGGGCATATTCTGTTTGTGCCAACTTCTCTAATTCTTTTGTTAATATCAACTCAACTTGTGCTTGCGCTTCGGATTCGCCCTTGGCTAGGCCATCACCCTTACCTGCTTCAAAGCCCTCAGCATAACCCCGCTCACGCGCTTCGGTGAAGGCTTCGTCGTCGCTAACAGGGGGGATAGTGACAGAACCAGGAATCGCATTGGCAAAACCCTCATCAAATGGGGTTTTTTCACTATTTTCAGCGCTTGTGGCCCCTGCATTTGGCTTAAAATCAAATTCACCACCAGCGGCTTCGGCCATCATCGCCATTTGTTGTTGCACCATTAAATCTTCCGCTGACAGGCCATCAGCACCACCCTCTATGTCAGCACCACTAGGGGCGTTAAGGCCTGGCACAGTAATACTCTGCCAGTTGTCACTATCGGCTTGGCGTTGGCTTAACACCTGCACCTCATCAGTCTTAAAGGAACTGGCATTGGGGGCTTGTTGGGCCGGTGCGGTCAGTGAAAAGAAAGGGGCGAACTCTTCATTTAGGGCCGCCAAATGCGTTGTCCAGGACTGAAAATCCTGCGCTTGTTCAGCTTTCAATATTCGACTTTGGTTTGTCATCATACCTACCTATATGCGCTTATTCTGCCTGCCTAAATTTCGATTGTGTTTCGATCACAAGACCTATACGAAGTCGTCACCACCGGCAGACAACATTATCTCGCCTGAATCGGATAAACGACGTGCGGTGCGGAGAATTTCTTTCTGTGCTTCTTCCACCTCACTAATCCGCATTGGGCCCTTGGACTCCATGTCATCCTTGAACATTTCTGCCGCACGAGTGGACATGTTACTGAAGAATTTATCCTTCACCAGATCATCGGCACCCTTCATAGCCACCATCAACAGCTCCTGTTCTACATTGCGTATCAGCACCTGAATACTACGGTTGTCCACAGCTTCCAGATTATCAAAGGTAAACATGTTATCTTGAATTTGCCCCATCAGATGTTCATCACGGTCCGAAAGCACACCCATAATCTTGGATTCCAATTCAGATTTGGTAAAGTTCATAATCTTGGCGGCGGCTTTTATACCGCCAACGGTTGACGATTTGACTGCTGAATTAGAAGAAAACTGCTTTTGCATGATGGTTTCCAGCTCTTCCAAAGCTTCTGGCTGGATGGTTTCTAACTGCGCTATACGCATAATAATTTCTGGGCGCAATTCTTCCGGTAAAAAGTGCAAAACATCAGCACCCAATTGATGTTCCAAAAAGGAAATGATAATAGAGATAATCTGCGGATGCTCACCACGAATCATTTCAGCAATAGAGCGCGAGTCCATCCAGTTGAGAATATCCAAACCCCGGCTGGCCTTGGTCGGCATAATGCGGTTCAATACACTCGCCGCTTTGTCCTCACCCAAAGCGCTGGTCATCACGCGCTTTACATAATCATTGGTGCCCATGGACAGATTGGTTTGCTGTTTCATGGTAGAAACAAACTCATCCAACACCATATCAACGGCACCTTGCTTAACGTTGGAAACCGACACCATGGCCGCTCCCAGCGCCTGCACTTCGCGTGGCTGCAGGTGTTTGATAACATTGGAAGCTTCGTCTTCACCCATGACCATCATAATGATGGCTGTTTTTTGGGTGTTGCTAAGCATGCGAAACTCTTCTTCATCGGATAAATCGATATCAGGTTCGTTCTTATCTTCAGCCATTATAGTATCCCATCAGTAACCCGTTACTGACTAAAAGTCCTGTTTAACCCAACTGCTCATGACACCAGCAACTCGCTTGGAATCTTCGGCAATAAGCATACGCATCAGTGCCACCTTATCATCATAACTGTTGGCCGTATCCAACATTTCAGCAGATATGCTGGACTTCTTAGGGCGTAGGCGGGCTTTCATTTCTTCTAGACTTTCACCCTCAAGCAGTTCTACCTCTTCAGGATTAATGCCATCTTCACCGCCGCCACCATTAGCAATTAACAAAGCGGCAGCTTCAGCAGTAAGTTGTTCATCGGTCTTGCCTGGCACCATTAGGTACTTTACAACAGGGCGCAGCACAACCAGTATAAATACCAAACCCATAATGGCTAACAAGACCTGACGCACCAATTCCTGCAGCCAGCCTTGCTGCCACAGGGGCACTTCAGGAATGATTTCCTCTGGTTGAAAAGACATACCCACCACAGACACAACGTCACCACGAGCAGCACTAAAGCCCACAGCGTTTTGCACCATAAGCGTAAACTGCTCTAGTTGTTCAGGCGTTAGGGCTTGGCGCACAGACTCACCCGCCTCGTTTTGAATAGTAGGTTCATCAATCACCACCGAAATACTCAAGCGCTGTAATTCACCGGTGGCCAGCTTAGTATGAGCAATAGTGCGATCAACTTCATAATTTGTGGTGCTGTCACGACTGCCGGGCAATGTGCTTACATCACTGTCTACAGTGCTGACAGGTGCGCCGTTATCATTGGTATTTTCAATCAACACCGGTTGTGCTGGAGGCTCATTAGATAGGGCGCCAGGCATGCCGCTGGCGTTAGCTGCTGATGCGGAACCTTTTTCAGAGACTTGCTCACTGCGCACGGCAATGGTTTCGGGATTATAATTCTCCTGTGTCATTTCCTTGACAGTAAAATCCATATCCGCATTAACTTCGGCACGGAAACGATCAGCCCCCACCAATGGGCCTAACAAGGATTGAATGCGCTGCTGGTACATGCTTTCTACCTTGTTGCGGTAGTCTAGCTGCTTTTCATTTAACCCTAAGCCTCCGCCTTGGTCGTCCATTACCAGGTTGCCATACTGATCAACAACGGAGACATTGGTAGGGTCCAAATAGGGCACGCTGGATGCCACCATGTGCACCACAGCCTGGGCTTGGGCATCATTGAGGCCCCGACCTTGCGCTAGGGTCACCATTACCGACGCCGTTGTGGGTACACGGTTACGAACAAATACGGATTGCTTGGGCATGGCTAAATGCACTCGTGCCGCTTTCACACTCTGAATACTACTTATAGAGCGCGCCAGCTCTTCTTCAATGGCTAACTGATAACGCTTTTGCTCCATAAATTGGCTGGTGCCCATGGCCTGTTGTTGGCGGATCATCTCAAACCCATCAACAGCCGTAGCTGGCAGCCCCTGTTGCGCCAATAACAACTTGGCCTCGTGGAATTGATCTACCGCCACATTCACGGCACCACTGGCAGTATCAAGCTCTACTGGAACGCCAGCTTGGGTCAAAGCATCATAAACAGCCGCTTGATCTAATCCACTCATGCCAGGAAATAAGGGTCGATAAGAAGGCTTTTGCAGTGCCATATAAACCACGACCATAATTAAAACGCCAAAAACAATTACTGCTAACGGCAAACTTTTACGGACCGCAGGTTGCGCCATAAACTCAGCCCAAATACCTTTTGACTCTTGGCTTTGCTGGTCTAGCGCAATGGCTTCATTGCCACTGGGTATTGCGTTCGGATTCATTGTTGCTTCTGCCATGGTGATATCCTGCTTGTTTATATAGGTCAGTGTTCAAGCCGACAGGTTGTTTTGGGTCCGTTTAAACGGGCATCTTCATAATATCCTGATAGGCGGACAGGACCTTGTTTCTTACTTGCAAAGTAGCTTGAAAAGCCATGCTTGAACTTTGCATGGCCAACATAACCTCAGACAGGGAGACATCTTCGCCACGTTCAAAGGCTTCCATCATGGACTTAGACGTCAACTGGGTTTCATTGACGGTTTTTAAACTAGCGGCCATAGCATCAGAAAAACTGGCGACAGGGCCACTTGAATCGACTGAATCAACGGTTGGCGCAGGCGCTTGCGACTGGCTGGCCAGCATACGCATTTGATTCACCACACTTTGCATTGCATTGATTTCATTCATAATATTTCCTTACAAACAAGACTCGCCCAGTTTGATTCGGCTTTCTATTAGCCCACTTAACTTAACCAGGAATATGCACCCCTTGGTCTTTCATTTTAGCCAACTTGTAACGCAAGGTACGAGGGCTAACACCCAATTCTTGCGCCGTATCTTTGCGGCTACCTTTAAAGCGTTTTAATGTCGCTAAAATGACTTTTTGCTCGCTATCTCGAGCCACTTCCGACAAACCTCGGCCTATAACAGGCGGCTCTGGTTGCCTCCCCATAGAGTAAGCAAAATTCATGCCATCAGTACCTGTCGCCTGCATATACGCAGCCGTTTCTTGCTCTTGCCCAACTTCCACTTCAGGCGTTTCTGTTACGGCCACTTCAGACGGCATTTGCTCCATGAAGTCTTCCAAGCCACCATCCACCAATAGATGTTCCATGCCAATCACGCCGCCCACTGCCAATACCAAGGCTCGCTGAACGACGTTCTCTAATTCCCGCACATTGCCAGGCCAAGCATAGCTTTGTAAAAAATTAAGGGCCTCTTGGTTATATTGTGCGCTCGCCGCTGTCGCTCCCATATTGGCCTTGTGTTTATGCAATAAAAATTGAGCAATGGGTAGAATATCCAAGGGGCGTTGCTTTAAGGGTAATAGTTTGAGGGGAAACACATTGATACGATAATACAAGTCTTCACGAAAACGCTGTGCTTGCACTTCTTGTTGCAGATTGCGATTAGTGGCAGCAATGATTCGCGCATCTACCACGATGGTTTCGTTACCACCAAGTCGCTTCAGCTCTCGCTCTTGAATTACCCGCAACAACTTGGCTTGTAATACAAATGGCAGTTCACCCACTTCATCCAAAAACAAGGTACCGCCTTGGGCCTGTTCAAATAAGCCTTGATGGCGCTGATGGGCCCCGGTAAAAGCCCCCTTCTCATGGCCAAACAACATATCTTCCAACATGGTTTCAGGTATCGAAGCACAGTTTACCGCTACGAACTCGCCTTTCTTACGGGGCGAAGACAAGTGGACATGCTGAGCTAAAACCTCTTTACCCGCACCGGACTCACCGCCAATCAATATGGTCACATCTGTTTGTGCCACGCGCTCGGCGAGGGCAAGCAGTTGTTGACTGCGACCATCGCGACAAATAAAACCTTGGGGCTGGGCAGCCACGTACTGCGCCAGTTGACGCTTAAAGCGACCTGGCTCCAAAGGCAAAGTCATAACATCAATGGCGCCCAAATGCATCGCTTGCACGGCCATGTGCACATCCTGCTCATTCACTAGCACAAACACGGGTGCCCGCTGAAAGGCATCGGCCAATTGCTTAAAAATGGCCACCAATGGCATATCCAGGCTGGTTGCATTTACCACCAACAGATCAACACTAGTGCGATTGAGCAGCACCGCCAATTCGTGCTGGTCAGCCGCTGGCAAGGCCACCATGCCCGCACTATGGGTCAACTCCGTAAGCATATCCAAGCCACTGTGCTGGCTATCCAATAGAGCCACTGTAGCAATGTTGTCAGACATAGGCGTTACCTATTCTCGCTTCCCTAAAGGGTCAAATAAACTATTCAAAGCTTATTTTGCAATAATAGTGCCAGATCAATAATATATAATTTAATCAAATAGTTACAGAAATATGCAGATGATTGTAATCAACAAAAATTGACACCTGTCGAGGAATTGACGATTAACCAAACAAACTATTTTGAGGTATGACTTGGCCGTCAGCAGGTATTGTTCAACGCCTAGCCGAGGTCGAATTTTTTGATCTTCTCAATCAAGGTAGTGCGCCTGACATTGAGCATAGTGGCCGCTTTACTAACATTACCGCTAGTCTCTTGCAGGGCCTTGTCGATCAGTTGCGTTTCGATAGCAGTGAGGTGCAATTTGAGATCGCAACCGGCTTGCATGTCCACTTGAGATGCCAAAAGCTGGCCTAACTGCTGAGCCCCCATGGGTTCATCGTTACTATCAATGGGGTCGTACAGACTTGGAGGCCTTGCGCCGTTGGCAAGGTCAGAATTGGCAAAGTTAACCAAAGGGAAGCCCTGTGGTATAACACCATTAACACCATTAACACCATTAACACCATTAACGCTTGCCTCTGGCACCACATCTAACGGCAACTCTGATTGCATATCAAAATCCAGCAGATCGGCTACCAACACGGGGCCACCAGGCTGAATATGTTCAACACTAATTTGGGCGCCGGGATACATGATGGTCGTGCGCTCTACCAAATTACGTAGCTCACGACAGTTGCCTGGCCAGGGCCTACGCAAGAGATCACGTGCAGCGCCATAGGATAAGGTGACTGGTGCATCATCGCCAAATACCAACTGCTCGGCAAAATGATGCCACAATAACAACACATCTTCGCCCCGCTCACGCAAAGGCGGCAACTGAATAGGGAACACATTAAGACGGTAATACAAGTCTTCTCGAAAATCCTGGTCAGCGACGCGCTTATTCAGATCCACATGGGTAGCTGCCACCACCCGCACGTCGACCGGACGCGCGTGCTCACCACCCACACGATCAATCACACGTTCTTGTAACACACGCAGCA
>JAAERS010000143.1 GCA_024230095.1 Gammaproteobacteria bacterium
ACTGGTAAATACCAGCCTACCGACGCCGTACAACTGCCACCAGAAGCACAGTTATTACCGAGTATTAAGCAATTGTTTGATACCCTGTAAATCACCTAATGCGGCGCTTATCTTGGATTCTTTTTGCTAGTAGTTGCTACGGGGACTTTATATAACAGCAACTTAACAATTGACTGCAAGCTAGGCCTTTAGACCCCCACAATACCTTGATGCTATATATCGATTAAGTACCTTGGCACCATGAGTAAGAAAAATACTACCCATAATAGATAGCGAGGATAAAACCTCCAGTCACTCTTTGAGATACTGACGACTGCCAGAAGTTGCAGCATATCACGACGCTGCATGCTATAAATTGAAGTTCATACTTCAAAAAAACTTAAGCCTTTTATTAATTCTGGCTAATACCATAGATGTGCACGGTACGACCGGTGATCTCAAACCCTTGTTCCTGAGCAATTTCTTCTATACGAGCATTAAGAATCGGATCATTAAATTCTTTCACAACACCTGTTTTCACACAAACCAAATGATCATGATTATCTTCCGAGGCCAATTCAAACACCGAGTGGTCACCCTCAAAACGTTGACGCACCACCAAACCCGCTGCTTCAAACTGAGTTAATACCCGGTAAACAGTAGCCAGACCAATGTCTTCGTTCTGATCAATGAGCTGCTTATAAATATCTTCCGCACTCCAGTGATCTGATTCATTGGCTTGTTCGAGGATTTGATAGATTTTCACCCTTGGCAGGGTTACTTTTAGGCCAACTTTTCGTAATTCTTGACTTTCTGATGACATATTTTTGTACTCTCAACAACTTGGACTAAGGGAGATTATAGTCCAGCCGGCTGATTATACCTAGCTCAAATATTTTAGAAAACATGCGAACCCACTAATTATAATAATTGGTGTTGTCTAGGGCCGAAAGGCAAGCAAGTGTTCCATATTTAGTTTAATGCCAATATCTTCACCCACCCCATGATTGTGGTGAGAATCAGTGAAACAAGCTACTTGCTCACCACTAGCCAATTCAACCCGATACAAGAAATGGGTCCCACGAAAACGTTTGCTAATGATCCGCCCCTTAGTCGAGCTGCTATCGTCATGCAAGACATCATCTGGTCGCACAAATACATCTACCTTGGAGCCAGCTTCGTATGCCAATGTACCATTAGTAATATTGCCCAAAACACAACTGACTTGTTGGTTATCCAAAACCTGTCCAACAATAAAGTCACCCTCACCAACAAAGTCGGCTACAAAGCGGCTGGCCGGTTTATGATAAATTTCATAAGCACTAGTTAACTGTTCTATTTTGCCATGGTTCATTACGGCAATTTGATCAGCAAAGGCAAAAGCTTCCTTTTGATCATGGGAAACCAAGATGCTGGTAATGCCCTCTCGTTTTAAAAGCGCCGCAATTTCAGGTACCAACTCCTCCCGTAAAGCAGCATCTAAGCCAGAAAATGGCTCATCCAACAACAACAAACTGCATTTAGGCGCCACTGCCCGCGCTAGGGCAACGCGCTGCTGCTGGCCACCTGAAAGCTCATAAGGGTAGCGTTCGCCAAAACCTGTCAGACCTACCATGGACAACAAGGATTCTACCCGTTGTTTAGCTTCTTGAGTTGGCCATTGATGCAAACCAAAGGCGATATTGGCGCGCACAGTTAAGTGTGGGAATAGGGCATTATCCTGAAACACCATACCGATGTGACGTTGCTCAGGCGCCATATTAAACCCAGCCCTAGACATGAGCTGATTAGCTAACACAATACGCCCAGCCGCCACATCTTGAAAACCTGCTATAGCTCTTAGTAAGGTCGATTTACCACAACCACTTGGGCCTAGCAGGCATAACAACTGGCCCTGTTGCAAGCTTAAATCCAAGCCAGCCAAGGCGTGTGTTGTGCCATAGTCTATAGCCAAGTCTGTTATTTCTAATAGCGCTGTTTGCTGCTCAGTCATAAACCACTCTTTCCATTTTTTTACCCACCTAAGCAGTCCGCCGGCGGCGCCGATTGATCGCCCTATTCAGGATCAACACGGGTACCAAGCCGACTAATACGATCATAAGTGAAGCTGGGGCTGCCTCGATCAGTTGTTCATCAGCCGCCAGTTCATAGGCTCTTACAGCTAGGGTATTGAAGTCAAAGGGCCGCAACATCAAGGTAGCTGGCAACTCCTTAAGCACATCCACAAACACTACTAACAAAGCAGTCAATACACTACTGCGCATTAACGGTATATGAATCAGCCGCAACACATCCCAAGCATTGCGCCCCATACCCTTGGCAGACTCATCCAAACTGGGGCTTACCTGCCCCAGACCAGACTGAATACCACCTAGTGCCACAGCCAAAAAACGTACACAATAAGCCAATAACAAAACCACCAGAGTGCCACTGAGAAGTAGACCTGGAGACGCCCACCCCAGCCACACAAAAGCATCATTAATTCTATGATCTAGCCAAGCCAAAGGTAACATGACGCCAATGGCAATAATAGTACCAGGCAAGGCATAACCCATACCGGCCAGTGTTACCGCATGGCGCACAGACCGTTGCGGATAAAACCGTTTCGCATAAGCCATTAACAACGCCAGACATACTGCTAAAACTGCTGCCAGAGCGGATAAATAAAATGAGTTCCACGCCAACTGCCAAAAAGACGACCATTGCACGTGGGCTTCAAATAAGGTCCACCACAATAACTGACCAGCAGGAATAATAAAACCAAACACCACGGGAATCAGGCACACGAAGCAAGCTAACCAACCACGCCAACCGACCAGCACAATGGTTGCTGCGATAGCTCTTGGTTGCGCTTTAACGTGATAAGTCTGACGCCGTCGCGACCAGCGCTCCACCAAAATCAGAGTCACGACAAATAGCAACAACACGGCTGCCAATTGGGCGGCGCCAGCCGTATCACCAAAACCATAAAAAGTACGAAAAATACCAGTAGTAAAGGTGGTAACGCCAAAGTACTGCACCGTACCATAATCAGCCAGCGTTTCCATCAGAGCCAAAGTCAAGCCCGCAATAATAGCAGGGCGAGCCATGGGCACAGCTACCGTGAACCATGCCTGCCAACGGCCATAACCCAAACTGCGTGCCACATCCATACTAACTGAAGACTGCTCCAAAAAAGTTGCCCTGGCGGTCAAATACACGTAGGGGTACAACACCAACACCATCATCGCCATAGCGCCACTTAAAGAACGCACTTGCCAGAACCAGTAGTCACCATAGCCCCAGCCAGTCAAATGGCGCAACCCGCTTTGTACTGGGCCTGCATAGTCAAGGATGCCCGTATAAGTATAAGCGATGATATACGCCGGCATTGCCAATGGCAGCAATAGGGCCCAGTCCAACCAGCGTCGGCCAGGGAATTGGCACATGGCCGCCAACCAAGCTGCAGGCACCCCCATCATCAATACCCCTGCTCCGACGCCTAACATCAATAACAGGGAATTGGACACGTAGTCCAGCAATACAGTCTGCCAAATATGTAGCCACAGGTCATTCCCAACAAAAGCAGCCTGTTGTAACACGGCAACAATCGGTAACAACACCAGCGCAGCCACTGCGAGAGCGACCCACTTTAAACTTGGAAAATACCTGAATTTGAACCTTTGGGAGACATTCATGGATATTTATTGCCAACGAGCCTGGTCCATTAGCTTAATGACCTGTTGATTAATCTCGCCCAAGCGAGTCAGGCTGACAGCGTCGGCTTTTGGCTGTCCATAGGATGCTAGTACATCAGGCATAGGCACACCCTCTACCACGGGGTATTCATTATTAGCATCAGAATACCAACGCTGGGCTTGGTCACTAACCATATATTCCATCAAAGCTATGGCATGTTGTTTATGCTTGGACGCTTTTGTAAGGGCCATACCGCTAATATTAAAGTGAGCCCCTCGATCAGACTGATTAGGCCAGAACACAGCTAACTGCTCAGCTACAGCGTTATCCCCTATATTTTCTGAACGTTGCAGACGTGCCAAATAATAAGTATTGGCCAAGGTCACATCACAAATACCCGCCGCTACTGCCTTGAGTTGATCCGTATCACCTCCGGCAGGAGGTTTAGCCAGATTGCTCACCATCCCCTGCATCCAACTTAGGGTCTGTTCAGCCCCGTTAGCGATGAGGGCTGATGCCGCCAAAGATTGATTATAAACATTATCAGACGAACGCAGACAAAGCCTGCCACGCCACTGACTGTTGGCTAGATCTTCATAACGCTCTAATTGCTCTGCTCTAACACGACTGGGGGCATAAATAATCGGTCGCGCCCGACTGGTAACACCAAACCAGTGGTCATCTTCATCACGCCAGACAACGGGAATCGCTTCTTGTAAAACGCCATTATCTAAAGCCTGAGTTAACTGCATCTGCTTAGCACGATGCAAGCGGGCTGCGTCTGTGGTGATCAGTATGTCGGCTGGGCTGGCCATACCTTCCAAGGCCAAACGACGCAATAGGGCATCATCTTTTCCCGTTAAAAGCTTTACTTGAATACCGGTATGAGCGGTGAATTGCTCCAACAAAGGCAAGATCAGCGCCTCTTTGCGAGAAGAGTAAATATTTACCTGTGCCACCGTTGCTGTACTAAATAACAACAGACCAATAACAACCAAGCAACGCCTTAATTTCAGCATGATAAATCCCTATAAAAACAAGAAAAACATTATACATTATCTAAAACTAAACGAAAATAATTCTTATTCAGACCATGCTCAAATTGACCAAGATCAATATATTTATTAATTTTTATTGAGAATCATTTGCACTTGTAAATCCAAATCGTTATTATTACTACCCTCTATTAGCAAACATAGACAACATCAGGAATCCATAACTATGAATCTAAAACAAGCTATTAAGCTAGCCCCTCTAGGATTAGCGACCACCATGCTCGCTTCCACTGCTGTAGCAAACCAAGCCAACAAAGCCATATTGCACACCTATGCTGATCTCGCTACCAGTAGTTACAGCCAGGCGTTAACCGATGCCCAAAGCTTACAAGTAAGCCTGCAAGCTTTTACCGCCACCCCTAGCGCGGAAACCATGGAAGCCGCCAAGCAAGCCTGGCTACAATCCCGTGAATCCTATGGTGTCACTGAAATCTTTCGTCTATCTGAGGGCCCAATCGATGCCGAGGAAGGCTGGGTAGCCGATGCCTATGGTGCTCCAGAAGGCCAGCTAAATGCCTGGCCTCTAGATGAAAACATGATCGACTACACTACTACCGCCGACGGCTCCATAACGTCTGGCAACATTATCGACACTATGGGCACCTTTAACCCTGGTGGCGGTGTGGTTGACGTAACCACCATCACCTCAGATGCGCTGGCTGATCTAAACGAAAACGGTGGTGATGCCAACGTTAGTTCCGGCTACCACGCCATTGAATTCCTATTGTGGGGCCAGGATCAGGACTACAGCAACTTTGCTGCTGACACAGTAACCAACGGTGCCCTGACTGCCGGTGAACGCCCCCTGTCTGACTTTACCGAAGATGCTTTGGCTGCCCGTCGCTTTGAATACCTAAACGCCGCGGCTGATCTTTTAGTGGCCGATCTGGAAACCGTTTCCAATGCTTGGGTTGATGGCACCAATTACAGCGGCTGTGCAACTGACATGACCGGCTGCTACCGTTCGGCGTTACTGGGCGAATTAGCGGGTGCAGATGCTAGCAAAAATATTACCGACACTGATGCTTTACGTACTGTAATCGCTGGCATGGGCGTATTTATCAAATCGGAACTGGCCAACGAGCGTATCGCTGTTGCCGTATTAACACCTAGCGAAGAAGACGAACACTCCTGCTTCTCTGATAACACTCACCGTGACATTGCCCTGAACTACCAGGGTTTTGTGAACGTATTGAAAGGCGAGCTAGGTAGCGCCGATATGGGCGTTAGCATGTATGATAGCGCATCCGCAGGCACACGCAGTCAGTTGGACAGCCTGATCAGCGCCATCGACACTCGCGTAGCCGCTGTCAATGACCTGGCTGAAACCAGCATGCACTTTGACTACCAGATTGTTGATGCCAAGCAGGCGGGTGAAATCCGCCGTATGAAAAATGATATGCGTAAGTTGGGTGACACCATGACAGCGGTTGCCGCTGATCTGGGTATCTCCCTGACCGTCGAAGATGTCACTGACGCTGAAGAAACACAACTGTAAATAAACTATGACCCAAGCGCCTCAACAGCGCACGGTGATTAACCTGGCCCGGGGAGTACTTATCAATGCTCTCTGGGTCTGTTTGGTTAATACCGCTAGCGCCCAAATTTTCACCCATGATCGTGGCCCCAAAGCCCTCACCCACCTGCAATCTGGCCTTAGCGCCGAGCAAGAAGAGCTATTCTTTCTCGGTCGCAGCTTTACCAATGTACCATGGGTGGAGGCCCCCGCTGCTACCACGGCAAGGGATGGCCTAGGGCCTTTGTTTAATGCTAACACCTGTGTTGCCTGTCATACCCAAAATGGCGCAGGAGGTGGCTATGGTCCCCAAGGCGAGCCACCCCGCTCCAGTGTCGTACAGTTACACAATTTTGATAAGCTGCAGCAGGCATGGAAAGGAGACCCTATATATGGCCCACAGATGTCTATTAATGGTAACCGAGATGTACCTTTTGAGGGGCTCTACCATATAGTGTGGCAACCAGCCGCTCATGACTCGCGGCTAAGCTACCCAAAACCCAAGTTTAGCCAGTTGAACTATGGCCCTTTGCATGCTGACACGCATACACAACTAATACGGGCTCCTGCTCTAATTGGTCTAGGATTACTCGAACAAATTCCAGAAGCACAAATTCGAGCTCAAGCAGACCCTCAAGACCTCAACGGCGATGGCATTTCTGGCCGCACCCAATCAGTCTGGTCCTATGCCTCTAAAAGCCTACAATTAGGCCGCTTTGGCTGGAAAAACACCACCGCCAGCGTGATTGATCAGTCAGCCAAGGCCGCGCATCTGGACATGGGACTATCAAACCCTTTATTTACCGAAGAAAACTGCACTCCTACACAAATCGAATGCAATCAGGCCTTTCGCAGTAAAACTTTGGATCTGCCGGCTTTGCGACTGCAGGCCATAGCGATCTATTTGAGCAATCTGCAAGTTCCCAAACCGGCTGGCAAGCATACTCAAGGTAAAGCCACATTCAACCAACTAGGCTGCCACAACTGTCACAGTAACTCCTACACCTTGGCCAATGGCCAAACTATCCCCGCCTATACGGATTTATTGCTACATGATATGGGAGAGGCTCTAACAGGTGAGGGAGTTTTGGCACGAGAATGGCGCACCGCGCCCTTGTGGGGGTTAGGCCTCAACCAACGCCAACAACAGCCAGCCTATCTGCATGATGGGCGCGCAAAAACCTTGACCGAAGCCATACTTTGGCACGATGGGGAAGCACGTAATAGCCGTGAGGCATTTAATTTTTTACCCTTGGCAAAGCAGCAGCAACTGATTGCCTTTCTGGAGTCCCTCTAAATTATGTTGAAAGCCATTGTTCGCCTGCCTTTATTGGCACTATTTCTGACAGGCACGAGTTTAGCTGACGCACCAACGACTTTGGAAACCAAAATCAAGCCGGCATTATTGCAACATTTGTATGATCAAGTACTAGTCGCCGACAGCCAGGCAGCTATCAATAGTTTACAAAAACTGCAACAGCAACTCGCTAGCCAAAATATTTCACACCCTGACTGGTCACTATTACAGGATAGCTATCGTGATTTAGCCCTGCACTGGAAAGCAGTAGAGGCTATGTATATTGCAGGCTATCTGAACGGTGACTACCTCGATCACCCCCGCTATATTGACTATTATCATCAAGGTAACGAGTCTATCTACGATCAAGTGAGCAAAGCACTGGCCAGTGATATAACACTGAATAAAGCCTTGTTTAAGCACTCTAACAAGGGCATCAACGCCCTTGAAGTTATGCTTTTTCCAAACCAGCCCATATCAGCCCATTTGGCTGCTCGCCATATACAAGGAGCACAATTGGCCAGCCAAACGATGGCCATCTGGTTAGGTGAAATAGCTGTCTTCTACGACACTGATCAAAGTTTCATGACCGGGGGCAAAGCGAGTTTAAGTCTATTAGTGAACCGCCTCATTGACAGTAGTTACAAGCTGGCCTATTGGCGTGTTGGTGAAGCCGCAGGCCTAACCCCCAAGACCAAAGGCGTCCTGCACCCCCAAAGTCTGGAATTTCAGCACGCTAAGCTAAGCAAGGCCGCAGTGACACGCATCTTAGAAACCCATCAGAAAATCGTTCGTAATCCGGCGGCCCAAGATCTAATGACCGTAGGCAAAGCGTTTGGCGTGGAAGAAGATATCGCCTTTTTACAAGCCCGGCTAAACGCGACAATGGTGGCGCTGCAGGCTGTACCTGAGCCATTTGCTGATCAGCTAACCAGCGATACCTATAAAACTCTCTTTAATGAATTAGCGATGTTGCAAAACGCTTATTACTTTATGCTTATCAATAGCCTTAATCTGGAAGCCCGCATTCTCGATGCTGACGGTGACTGAAGCCATTCATTGGTTAGGCCTGGATTTTCCTGCTAATGCGGGAAACCGCCTATATTGGCCTTTTCTGATAAGCGCTCTAGTCATTGGCTTAGCCTATCAACACTGGCACAAACTGCCTAGCTTTCTGACTAAAGCCATCTGGTGGCACCCCTCAGCGCGCCAGGATTACGCCCTGTTTATGCTCGTGAATATTTTTAAGTTAAGTGTGTTATCAGTGATACTGCCGGAGATAGGCCAATTTATTTGGTGGGGGTTAATGCGCTGGCAAGACTGGCTTGGCTATCAAAGTAAACAACCTGCCAGCATAGAGATTAATATCGCCTTTACTATTTGCCTGTTTGTTGCCAACGATTTTAGCCGGTATTGGCTACATCGCTGGATGCACACTAGCCGATGGCTGTGGCCGATACATCGTCTACACCACACGGCTCAAGTGCTGACCCCCATCACATTTTATCGTATCCATCCTCTTGAGAGCCTGTTATTTGGTTTACGCTATGGGCTAGTAACAGGCTTGATTACCAGCATTTATATGCACTGGTTTGGCTTTGGTTTACATGCTTATCAGTGGTTGGGGAGCCTAGTCTTTGTAGGGTTAGCCAATATGGTCGGCAGTAATCTACGCCATTCCCAATTGCCCCTCACCTACTGGACCTGGTTGCAATACTGGCTAATCAGCCCTGCTCAGCACCAATGGCATCATACGGTTGCGGGAAATAAACACAACTTTGGCAGCATTTTGGCACTATGGGATAGGCTATTTGGCTCCTTACATAACACCACTTATAGTAGTAAATTTCGATTTGGCATTGAGCCAGAGCCGAAGCCTGAGAATCTAATAAGGCAACTACTATTATTAGCGCCCAAAGACCACTGACACCCCTAATCTGAGATTCCCATGCGCAAACAAACATCCACCACTAGAACTCGCGGCTTACCCATTCTCCTGATGGCTATTATCAGCATGCCCATGGCCACACATGCCACCGCAAGTGGGCTGGCAGAGCTAGGTCGAATGCTGTATTTCGATGTCAACCTATCCAAAGATCGCACCCAGTCTTGTGCCACCTGTCACACTCCCACAACCGGCTTTATCGACTCCCGTGACAATGGTGTTAGCGCCATGGCGTCGTTGGGCGATGACCAACAATCTTTGGGTGATCGACAGGCGCCCAGTGCCGCCTATGCTGTATTCTCCCCAGATTTTCATTTTGACACTAAACAACAAGAATTTATCGGTGGCCAATTCTGGGATGGTCGAGCGAAAGATCTTGCAGAACAAGCCGGCGGCCCACCCCTCAATCCAGCAGAGATGGCAATGCCGGATAAATCATCGGTAGTGACCCGGTTACAAGACAACGCTAACTATAAGCAGATGTTTATCAACTACTTTGGTGAGCAAATTTGGCAACAACCCGAACTCGCATATTCGGCCATGACTCAGGCCATTGCGGCCTTTGAAGCTAGCCCTGAAGTATCCCCCTTTGATTCTAAATATGATCGCTATCTAAAAGGGCAATATGAACTCACTGGCCAGGAAGAGCTGGGCATGGCTTTGTTTTTTTCTAATAACAACACCAACTGCCATTCCTGCCATATGTTACGTCAGCCAGAGCAAGCCAGAGAAACCTTTAGCAATTACCAGTTCCACAATATCGGCACCCCAGCTAACTTGCAATTGCGAGCGCAAAATGGGGTCGCTATGGACGCTGTAGACCAAGGACTATTGGCCAACCCTGCCGTGACAGACGCTAGCCATTTGGGCAAATTCAAGGTGCCTACGTTACGCAATATAGCCATTACCGGACCCTATATGCATAATGGCGTATTTGCCCAATTGGGCACAGTATTGGCTTTTTATGACCAATTCAATAACCCCAAACGCAACTTAAACCCCGAAACAGGCAACCCTTGGCGAACTGCAGAAGTACCATCTACAGTCAATCATGAACTACTGGAAGCAAAAGTCCTAAGCGATGCCAAACTGGCGGCCCTGGAAGCCTTCTTGCACACCCTGACAGACCAGCGTTACGAACATTTACTGAACTAATCTGAACAACTGTAACATCATCAGCCAGGATGCCGGCCTAACTGAGCGCACTCTGGGCGCGCAGCGAACATTTTGCTTGTTAGTCCGGGCTTGTTAGCATAAAACACACTTTTATTGGTGCACCAAGCCAGCACAACAAGGAATAATTCGAACTAGCGCCAACCTGCCTGGTCCATCAACTGCACAGCTTTGGCATTATTTTCACCTAGAGTCTGCAGGGAAATGGGGTCTCGCTTGGCTTTACCAAAGGCTTCCAAAGTAGCCGAGTTAACCACACCAGCGACAACTGGGTACTCATTATTAATATCGGCATACCAACGCTGTGCCTCTGGAGAGACTAAATATTCCAATAGTGCATAGGCCTCTTTGACATTGCGTGCATATTTAGTAATACCAGCACCACTAACATTAAAGTGGGCACCCCGGTCATCCTGATTAGGCCAGAATACCTTTACCTGCTGGGCAACACGCTGCTCCTCGGCTAAGTCACTGTTTACCATACGTCCCAAATAATAGGTATTTACAAGGGTAACGTCACATTGGCCTGCGGCTACATATTTTATTTGATCCACATCACCACCCGCAGGTGGCATGGCTAAATTAGACACCATACCTTGCAACCAGACTTTTGTAGGCTGCTCTCCAATAGCATGCAACGTAGCGGCAACCAGAGACTGGTTGTAGACGGCCTCAGAAGAACGCAAACACAAGCGCCCTTTCCACTTACTAGAAGCCAAATCTTCGTAACTGCTCAGCTCACTGACATCTACTCGATCAGGCGCGTACATAATGGG
Source organism: Gammaproteobacteria bacterium (assembly GCA_024230095.1). Classification (GTDB taxonomy): domain Bacteria; phylum Pseudomonadota; class Gammaproteobacteria; order Pseudomonadales; family Balneatricaceae; genus Njordibacter. The sequence goes on from JAAERS010000143.1 coordinate 11,420, forward strand.
CCGAGCTCGCATGGTCAGGCCTAACCAATAGTTATCATCGTCACGTAATTCAGCAGGTACACTTTGCAGCCAGTCTTTTTCCTGTATCGGTTGGAGCACCTTGGATACCTTGGCGCGGTGCAAACGGCCCGCATCCACAGTAATAAAAATATCTGCTGGGCTATATTCCCCCTCAACCCTTAACCGGGTCAGTAAGGCATCCGCTTTACCCGTTAGCAACTTAACCTGAATACCAGTTTGTTGAGTAAAGGCATCCAAAATAGGTTTAATCAGGACTTCTTTACGTGCTGAATAGATGTTTACTTGCGCCGCATGGCTGGTTTGTATTCCAACGACAGCCAGCAACACCAGCCCCCAATTAATAACTATTTTGATCATATTTCCTACTTCTTTTAGCAGGTAACTAGCCAGACTGTCTAGCAGATACCCAACGGTGAATTATTTGCTTCGCGGCCTGCCCACTTTGTTGCAGTGGTTGCCAATAAGCCTGCATTAAATTTTCATGTTGATCATATTGATCGCATACACCAAACTGCAATGATATTTGCGGCTCATAAGCCAACCAGGTGCCTCCCCAACGGTCCCATATGGCCAATACCACACCCAGATTTTTATCATAGTGCGCTATGTCCTGTGAATGGTGTAGTTGATGTTGAGCTGGAGAGAGCAACCACTTTTCCACTCTACCACCATAACTCAACGGTACATGAGAATGCCGCAGATTAGCGCCCAATAGATTAAACAAAAACACCAAGCCATTGGCACCCAGCACACTCAAAAGACTCACTTTGTTACCAAACAAGTACACAAAAGTGCCAGTGGCTAGCCCCTGCACTAATGCACCACGCAAACCAAACAAGACAGCTTCAACAGGGTGAGTACGCAATACTGTGAATGGTGTCAACGTCTTGGCACTATGATGCAAACGATGGAAAGCCCACAAAACAGGCCAACGATGCATCAAGCGGTGCAACCAATAACGACTGGCATCATCCAATAAAAACAGTACTAGCGTATAAACGATGGGAACCAGCCAAGTTAAACCGGACCAAGACCAAGCTACTGGCACCAGCCAGTCTGTCATAGCATAGAAGATAGCGGTGGCGATGAGCAATTTGCCTACCAGAAAAGGCCTTAGCAATAGCATTACGGCCTGATTGACCAACACTAAGGTATAATCCAGACGAGCCGACTGAGACCACCAAATATGACGACCAAATAGCTGTTTGAAGGTATGGCCGATGGGCCAATTATGGCGCCAATAAAACCACAACAGCGCCACCAAAGTAGCGCTACCGAGATAACCAATAGATACACGTTTATTGGCTGCTAATAACAGCCCCTGAAGACCAATCAACCAGTCCCAAAATAGTTCTTGCAACCAAATCAACGTGTCTGGCAATAATTGTTCCATTGGTACCATATTATTCAAACCTTTTAGGTCGGTTTTTAATGCGACGGTGTCAGATTAAAAACCAACCTAAAGGTTAATCATTATCCCCACAGTATAGGGTGTGGAGGGATTAATATGTTAGTCGTTTTCAGCAGCCAAACTGCTACCTAAACTGGCAACGAGGTCAGCTAATTCGGCGGTAACATCCTTACTACGAGCTTGTACGCCAAAGGCATCGATCATCAGCTTTTGCACCTTGATCATATGCACTCGGTACTCACCCATGCTAATGCCTTCTACCTGGGTATATTCTCCGTTAGCAATGCCGGTAACCTGGGTATTGCCCAGCAACACTGGGCTATAGCCCAGCAAGCGATTCAATTTCACACCCACAATACCAAGATTTTTACCCCCAGTTTCCAAGGCCAAGGCAAAGCCCTTTAGCTCACCCCAGTGCTTACTGTAGTTGCGGAATAACTTGCTAGCAT
>JAAERS010000144.1 GCA_024230095.1 Gammaproteobacteria bacterium
CTGAATGTGTTCTGGGAAAAGCCCGCCCGTGACCCTGGTGGCTATTGATTGCAGCTTCTTTATGCTTTAACAGTTAGGTGAATATCTTTTCAAAATTTTGCGAATGGCAAAATCTATCCTTGGTATCAATGTTTACTGGTTAAGAAGACACGCTATTCGTTAAAGGGTTCCCAATCGCTCGTATTGCATTCACATGCTAATTGAATTCTATTTTTGACTAAGAGGTTTGCCCGCCATGAGCGGGGCTTTTCTTATCCCATCAGTTTACTGTTAGGACTGGATTAATTAAGTGGGGCAGGCAAAGGATTAGAAGGCACTTCATGCCTATGCTTTTGGTGTGAGAGGGAGACCTCTTCAAGCGTGGTTGCTTGTTTTGGTGGGTGGGGTCACGCCTACTGCCTCTCTCACACCCCTATTGCAGTGTGGAATATCAGGATCATTGGGTGCGGCCATGACTTGTATGTAGTGCAAGAACAAATGTGGGAGTAAGAATTTCACCCTCCAACTCGGTCGAAACTATCGATTGAAGCTTTATGAGAGCATCATTTCGAGGTCTGCGTTCTAGGGGTATGACTCCTGGCGTCTATCCGACCAACAGAGCAGGGCAAGCAACAGACGGCCTGCAATCGATGTATTGCTGATAGATGCCGCAGCAATTCAACGACTGTGTACTGAAGCCTCCCTGGTCACCACTGAAATTGAAACCGAAGCCCTTGCGCGTAACTGCAGCCGTATGGCCAATTTCACCAAACGCCAACGCTATGGCAGCAGCAGCCTGCTTACGGCCAATAAAACGAGAAGTCCAGCTGGCTGGTTAACAG
>JAAERS010000145.1 GCA_024230095.1 Gammaproteobacteria bacterium
CCCTTAGGCCTGCAACTATTGCAGCAAGGAGCCAGTACCAAACAAGCTATGGCGCAATTGCAACAAGCTGATGAAGCCATCACTTGGCGTCAATTAGGGCTGCTGTCTAAAGACGGCACCAGCGCGGTTTATAGTGGTGATGAAGCCCTTAGCATCTTTGCCACTGCCACCGGCAACAACTGTTTAGCATTGGGCAACTTGCTGGCCAACAACAAAGTGCCTCAGGCCATGGTTGATCACTTTGAAAGTACCACAGGCCACCTAGCCGATCGTCTTATTGCGGCTCTGCAAGCTGGCTTAATCGCGGGCGGGGAAATGGGGCCCGTGCATTCTGCCGGTATACTGGTGTATGGTGAGCCTGATTGGCCCATAGTGGACTTGCGAGTGGATTGGCATAATGAGCCCATTGACCAACTACACACTCTTTGGCATAACTACCAGCCCCAAATGCAGGCTTATATTACTCGCGCCCTTGATCCCGCCAATGCCGAATCATATGGCGTACCAGGAGACGAATAAATACCATGACGGCACCAGCGGCAACCATCACCTTATTGGACAAGCTGATTGGCTTTGATACCACAAGCTGTAACTCCAATCTTGAACTCATGCAGTTCATCCAAGACTATTTGCAAGACTATGGTGTGAATAGCGAATTGGTACACGACCCTGCTTTGCCGAAAGCCAATCTATTCGCCACTATCGGCCCCGACATCGATGGTGGCATCATGTTATCAGGCCACACAGACACGGTGCCCGTAAGCGGGCAAAACTGGACCAGACAACCATTTCAATTAAGTGCAGAAAATGGCCGTTATTACGGTCGTGGCACCACAGACATGAAAGGCTTCTTGGCGTGCGTATTGGCAGCCGTACCCGATATGGCCGAACGGCCCCTTAGCCAGCCTATTCATCTGGCTTTTTCCTATGACGAAGAAATCGGCTGTGTTGGGGTACGCCACCTCATTGAACGCCTGCAGGTACACCCACATCGCCCTGCCGCCTGCGTCATCGGCGAACCCACGACCATGCATGTGGTCACAGCCCATAAGGGCAAAATCGCTTTGCAAGTACAAGTACTAGGTAAGGAGTGCCACTCTGGCATGGCCCCTGAGGGGGTGAACGCTATCAACTACGCTGCACTCATCGTTAGCTGGCTGCAAAACCTCGCCCTAGAAAAACAGCAAAACGGCCCTTTCCAAGACACTTTTTCGCCACCATTCACAACGGTTCATACGGGCACCATCAATGGTGGCACGGCCTTAAATATCGTGCCCAATCAATGCCAATTACGTTTTGAAATTCGTTATATTGCCGAGGAAGATCCGCATCAGTTACTGGAGCCTTTTTACGCCTATGTACAAACATTGCGTGAACAAATGCAGGCCCAAGATAACGACTGCGATATTGAGATACACACGTTATCAGAATACCCAGGTTTGGCCACACCCGAAAACACCGATATCGTGATTCTCATGCGCCAGTTGGCGCAAAGTCAATCGAGTGACAAGAAAATTAATTTTGGCACCGAAGGTGGCCTATTTAGCGATAACCTTAACATCACTACCGTGGTGTGTGGCCCGGGCAGTATGGAGCAAGGTCATAAGCCAGACGAATTCATTGCCGCTCAGCAGCTGACACAATGCCAGCAATTTTTGCAGCGGCTTATTAACCACTTGCGAGTCTAAGTAATGGCCAGAGGCCAAGCATGATTTATTAGGGGGCTTTTTATGACACCAGAACCGAATCAGAACCCTATCTTCAACCGGCCCTATTGGTGGGATTTTGGTAGTAACGGCCAGCCCCTGCAACTAAAACAACTAGCGGCATCAAACTTGACCTTACCCAGCAGTGTGGACTGTGTCATCGTTGGCGCCGGTTACAGCGGTCTATCTGCTGCTCTGACTTTAGCCCGCGCCGGACGTTCTGTGGCCGTGGTTGATAGCCAGCATCCTGGATATGGTTGCTCGGCCCGCAATGGTGGGCTGATAGGGCCATCTTTTCACAAACTGGGACTGGCCGGTTTAAATAAACAGCTGGGACGAACCATGGCCGAGGCCATCATTCAGGAGTCTATGGATTGCCTATTGTGGCTAAAACAATTTATCCGTGAAGAAAATATCGATTGTGGACTCCACGAAACAGGACGATTTCGTGGCGCAGTGGCTCCTAAACATTATGAAAACCTCGCACAGCAAGCCGAAAGTCTACACCGCTTAACCGGACTGAATTTTGAAATGGTACCAAAGTCATCCCAGCACCAGCACATTGGTAGTGACTTCTATCACGGTGGCATTGTCTATCATCAGGATGGGCACTTGCACCCTGGATCATACCTCAAGGGCTTGGCTAACGCGGCTTTACGCGCCGGTGCTGGAATATATGCGCCGGCCCAAGTAACAGGAATAAATACCAGCACCGCAGGCTATGAAGTCAAGCTTACTGAGCAGTCTATTCAATGTGGCCAAGTCTTGATCGCTACCAACGGTTATACGGACAAAAACTTTCCCTACCTAAGGCGGCGTATAGTGCCTATCCGCTCAGGAATTATTGTCACAGAACCCTTGTCGAGCGCATTAATGAGCGAAGTCACCCCTAAGTTACACGGCTTTGGTGATACTAGCCGACTGGTACCCTACTATCGTCCAACACCTGACGGCCAACGCCTTTTATTTGGCGGACGTGCTTTCGATACAAGCGATCAGCCTTCACGTTATGTGCCCGATTTGCAGCGTTTGATGCTGCGCATATTTCCTCAATTACGCGCCACTCAAATCACTCACGCATGGTCCGGTACTGTCGCCTACACCTTTGATCACGCCCCCCATCTAGGGCAAATAGACAAGGGGAAACTAGATGGTGTTTTTTATGTTATGGGATATTGTGGCTCAGGCGTGGGGCGCGCGAGTTGGTTTGGGCGCAAGGCCGCCCTACAAATGCTGGGGGACACCGAGGGTAACACCCCCATTGATCAACTCACATTTAAAGGGCGCCCCCTCTACTCCGGTAACCCCTGGTTCTTACCATTAATTCTTCGCTGGCATAGCTTGATTGATCGTTTTCAATATCGTCGGTGAACGTTTATCAGTCCTATTGACCCACATCAAGCTCTGTCAAAAAGTCTTAGTATATTTCAATTTTGCCGGGGTAATTCGTCGCATGCAGGCATGTTTTGTATTCTGAAAATACCTAAATTGGGTAACCTAAATTAATTCATATAGGCCTATATGGTGTCCGACCAGCTAAGGTATTTTCGCATTCAAATTCGTCCGTCCTTGGCCAGTTTTGACTGTGCGGCCAATGAAAGCCTTATGCAAGGTGCCGCGCGTTGTGGATTATATCTGTTTAGCAATTGCCAAAAAGGGGAGTGTGGCACTTGCAAGGTGCGCATCAAAAAGGGACAGCTAAAATTGGCACCCTTTAGTTTGTCGGCTCTTAATATGCAAGAGATCGATGCCGACTATACCCTTGCCTGTCGGTCCTACCCTTTAACGGACACTGTCATTTTGGCAGAATTGGTAGGCCGAGTTGAAGCTCGTCACTACTCAAGATTGGAGTAATATTATGTCTGATATGCAACATATACCGATTACCGAATTAACAGCACTCACTACCAAAGTCGCCATGGCGCGAGGCATAGACAATGAAAGAGCCAGCCTAGTTGGGCAACGTTTGGCGTATTGCTTGAGCCTTAAATTGGCAGATAGTGACTTACTGGAAACCACTCTTGTGGCCCTAGCACCCGGCCAGCATGAGGCAAAAATGATTGCCGAGAATAACCGTAGTTTGGTATTTACTGCCAAAGGTCAGCCCACTGTAACGGGGATGGATCAGGCCCTAAGCACATTCATCACCAGCGATGCCAAAGAACTGCGCGTCCATGAAACCCGCTGCGGCGCTTTAGCCATACCCGCTTTGGCCCCCCTGCTTAAACAGACAAACCAGCCAGCCAGTTACTTCTTTATCAACTTGGAAGGCAAAGAGCGCCGCATCGATATTAGTCATGAAGGCGAAGTCATTGGGGTATCGCAGCCACGCGAACGCACCTTAGCCTGGAATGAAGTCCGGATACACCTCGCCCCACCCAGTGCTGACAGCAAAGCGATCATGCAAGGCTCTGACATTAGTACTTTCCAACAAGCCTGCCAACAGCTGGGAGTGCCTATACGGCGAACATTGTGGCAACGTATGCAGGAAATTGCCGGTTAGCTTGACAAGTTCTGCAACTCTTTCACCTTGTAAAAGCCCCCTAACATAGCTTCTGATAGTCGATCAATTTCAGCCCCACCCATAGCCGTTGACAAGGCCGCAGAACAGGTATTGATCATCATGATGCCATTGTCAAACAGGTGCTTCAACAATACCTGCGTTTGCTGCGCTTGGGTTGGTGTTGCATAGGCTGAACGATAATCACTAGGCGCATGAGCGTGCATGTGCACGCGAAACATCGAGCCACCACCAGTGACACAGGCCGCCACCCCAGATAAATCTATGGCTTCGGTGATCTGTGCCATAGCACGCTGGGTTAAGGCGTTGAGCTGCCGTACAGAGGCCTCATCAAACAAGCGCATGCTGTGTAAGCCGGCCACCATTGTTATGGGATTTGCCGAGAAGGTACCTGAATGGGGGAACAACACCTTATCAGCCCATGGATCCATGACATCCATAACGTCGTTGCGTCCGGCCAGAGCACCCACAGGAAACCCCCCGCCAATCATTTTACCCATTGCCGTCAAGTCAGGTTCGATGTTATACCAGCCTTGAGCACCCGCAAAGGTAGACCGATAGGTAATTACTTCGTCACACACCAACAGAGCACCATTAGCAAGGGTCCAGTTACGAAGGCATTGCATAAAATCTTGGCTAGCGGGAATCAAACCTACTCGATGGGGCAATTGGTCGACGAGCACACAAGCAATTTCATGGGCGTGTTGATTGAGTATTTGCACAGCTCGTTGCGGATCATTAAAAGGAATAACAATCACATCCTGCAAGGCCCCATGCGGTGTACCATGAGCCACTGCTACACTCGATGGCTTATCGACGCTACCCCAATTGGCAGGGGTCGACGTTTGACTGACTTCAGCATAATCGTATAAACCGTGATAGGCACCCTCTACCTTGGCAATTTTGCAACGCCCCGTAAAAGCACGGCTGGCTTTGATACAACTCATTACGGCTTCGGTACCTGAATTCACGAAACGAATCTTATCAAAGGCGGGCGACCGGCTCACTAGGTACTCGGCATACTCCACTTCTACTTCGGTAGCCAAGGTAAACGCGGTGCCCTTTTGTAATTGTTCCATTACGGCGGCAAGGACCTGTGGTTGCGCATGACCATGGATTAATGATGCCATATTATTGGCAAAATCAATGCGCTTTTTGCCTTCTATATCAGTTACATAACAGCCTTCGCCACGCTGTGCATACAGAGGGTGGGGTTTTCTTAAAACCGTGTTACGGCTGACACCGCCAGGCATAACAGCCAAACCCCGTTGAAATAGTTGGGCGCTGCGACTGGGTTTATCAAGCATATTATTTCCTCAATATTTACGCTACGCACAAGCACATGGATGAGCTTGTACCAAAGTAAAATAGTTTCAGCGCCCACAAATTAGGCAAAATGGCTAATCATGTGATCTTGCTTAATGGTGCTAATAGTGGGGCGTCAGTATGTTTTTGCAGGTAGGCAAAGCTAATACCGGGTGCCATTTCCAACACCTGCAGGCCATCATTCGTCACCTCAAGAATAGCTAAATCCGTATAGATACGACTAACTACTCCCTGGCCTGTCAAAGGGTAGGTGCACTGCGCAACAATCTTTGGCACACCGGTTTTTGTCATGTGTTGCGTGATAACAAATATAGTTTTTACACCAGCCACCAGATCCATGGCACCGCCAACAGCTGGGATAGCATCGGCAGAACCTGTGGACCAATTTGCTAAATCACCATTGGCGGCTACTTGCATAGCTCCCAGTACACACACATCAATATGCTGACCGCGAATCATGGCAAAGCTATCAGCATGATGAAAAAAGGCGGCTCCTGGTACAACAGTGATCGGTTTTTTACCTGCATTAATCAATTCTGGATCGACCGACTCAGCAGCGGGCGCGGGCCCCATACCTAGAAGTCCATTCTCCGTGTGATAAATCATCTCTCGACCTTGCGGAACGTATTGAGCCACCAACTCAGGTATACCAATACCCAAGTTAACATAGGAACCATCGGGAATATCCAGTGCCGCTCGCTGCGCCATTTCATCTCGAGTCCATGGTTGCTGAGCCACTTCGGTGTGTTGGTCTATAGCATTCATGGGTAACTCCTCCCAGCATTAACTAGTTGTGACTCATGGGCAGGATTTGCCACATTAACGAAGCGTTTGACAAAGATGCCCGGCGTCACAATGTGTTCTGGATCCAACATCCCCACTTCCACCTGAGACTGAACCTGGACAATAGTGGTGGTTGCCGCCATGGCCATAATAGGGGCAAAGTTACGGGCTGTTTTGTTGTAAACCAGATTGCCATAGCGGTCAGACTGTTTGGCTTTAATCAGCGCAAAATCGGCCCTCAAACCATACTCCATAACATAGTCTCGACCATCAAAATGGCGCTGCTCTTTACCTTCTGCCAAGGGCGTACCGACGGACGTTGCCGTGTAGAAGGCCGGGATGCCTGCCCCACCTGCGCGGATACGCTCCGCCAAGGTACCTTGGGGCACCAGCTCTAGCTCAATTTTTCCGGCTCGGTATAGATCAGGAAAAACGGTAGAATTGGCCGTTCTTGGAAATGAACAAATCATTTTTCTGACTTGGCCATTCTCGATGAGCGCCGCCAAACCAACATGGCCACTGCCGGTATTGTTGTTTACCACAGTCAAGTTCTTTGCGCCCTGGTCAATTAAGGCATGCAGTAACTCAATTGGGCTACCCGCTTCACCGAA
>JAAERS010000146.1 GCA_024230095.1 Gammaproteobacteria bacterium
CCATAATAATCAAAAACTGCGACACAACAGGAGTTTGTACACCACTATTTGGGTCGGCCATCATGGCAAACCCTAAACCCATAGACAGGGAAATAAATTCGCCCGCCGCACTAATAGCAGCAAAAGCAATTTGTAAAATTAAGCCCATCATCACACCCACAACCACTTGTTCAAGCAATATAAGCAGACCAAAACCTGACATCACGTCGATGATAGGCCAATCATAAAGGGGGTAAATCAGGATGGTAAACAAGGCTGCCATACCGATTCGTGTGGTAACGTTGACACTCATGGCCGAAAATATAGGCGCAGAAATCATGCAAGCGCTCACCCGTACCATCGGCCACAGGAAAGTATACATAATAGCCATGATGTCATCCCATACCACAAACACGATGCTAACCGATCACGTTTGGGATATTGTTAATGAGCCGAGTAGCAAAATCAGTGAGCACGGTTAGCTGCCACGAGCCAAACAAATACAACACCAGCGCTAAAGCGGCCAACTTGGGTATAAAGCTCAGGGTCATCTCGTTAATGGATGTTGCCGCTTGCACAATACCAATCACTAAACCTACCGCCAGAGCACTAATCAACATGGGACCGGCAATATAGGCCACGACAAGCAAAGCTTCGCGACCAATGTCTAACACCACTCCTTGATCCATAAG
>JAAERS010000147.1 GCA_024230095.1 Gammaproteobacteria bacterium
CAAAGGCTTATGAACCTTTGCTTCCAGGCCTTCCTCAACCCAGCCGTCGGCCTTCAGTTCTCGGGCTTGAATAGTGTAATACGCACCGCGACGCTCGTCACCCTTGACGAACCAGGTTGGCAGTTTGTCAAGGTGTGGCATGAGAAGAATTCTTGATGACCTAATAGTATTCCATTGCATAAAAAACCCCTGAAGCCATTGCGACAACAGGGGTAGGGTCTTTACTTAATAATTATTAAGTAATCAGCTGAGTCCTGCAATAGAGACAGTCTGAATGTCGTTACTGACCATGTTGATCATGTTCAGCGGGGTGTAGTTCTGGTCCGACGGAGCAACTTGGTTGCGAATCTTGGCGTAGGAATCAGAAGTTCCATCACCCATCAGGTAGACCTGAGTACCCATCTGCCTATTGGCAGGCCCAGCATAGTCCCATTGCGAGACGCCAGTGGTTGTGTACTGAGACTTGCGGAAGTTGTTGCCTTCCTTGTAGTCGGCTACCCAGCCCAGAGGATCGGTGGTCATCTCCATGATTTCCTCGTTGCTAGGCATGTCCTGACCACATAGCAGTGTCGTTGTGACAAAGGAAGCAACCTTGCCATGATAACTGCGGTTCTAGCCTCTACCACCAATGGTCAATGGGCCTATGAAGGCTCGGTCCATTCGTCCACCAGTGCTTGTCCAAGTGCCAGTGCCGGGTGGGCTTCCCGGGTTTGGATTGAATATCCAGTTGTTGTTGTTGTTGAACATCAACTTAATGGTGAAGCAACCAGCAAGGTTAGTAGAAGTAGCATCGCTACCACTGAGGCGACGACCATTGAATCCGATGTAGACTCCATACCAAGCAGCAGACCCTAAACTGGTTGCGATTAGATGCTCATTGAGTGAACCCTGACG
>JAAERS010000148.1 GCA_024230095.1 Gammaproteobacteria bacterium
CCAGCGTTTTTTACCGGACATCAAAGATGGCGATAAGCGCATTCTCATGATCGACGGCGAACCTGTAGACCACGTCCTCGCGCGCATTCCATCCTCAGGCGAGACCCGCGGCAACCTAGCAGCCGGCGGCTCGGGCGTGGCACGCCCCCTAAGTGAGCGAGATCGATGGATTTGTGCCCAAGTAGGCCCCACTTTACGTGCCAAAAATCTCCACTTTGTTGGCTTGGACGTGATCGGTGATTACTTAACTGAAATCAACGTCACTAGCCCCACCTGTATCCGCGAAATCGATGACCAAACGGGTTCTGACATCGCTGGCAAACTTATGACACATATGCAAACCGTACTGACCAGACTTGGCAAGCAAGCCTGAGCCGTGCTTGTGTTACACTAGGGATACTAGCGGGCTAAATAGAGACTATTATGACCAAGCAGCAACACGGCAGTTTACACAACTCCATGCTTATCTCCATGCCGCAACTGGACGACGAGCCATTCCACCGCAGCCTCATTTATATTTGTGAGCATAACGAACAAGGCGCCATGGGCTTGATCATTAACCACGAGACCGAAGTGGTGTTTGCCGACATCTTGCCGCAATTGAACATATCTGAGGATCTAGCTACCAATCTGGAGCTGCCTATTTTCACCGGTGGCCCGGTGAAACCCGAACATGGGTTCGTGCTACATACTCCGCTGGCTAACAAACAATGGCAATCGAGTATCCAGGTTGCCACTGATTTATGTTTAACCACTTCCGTTGATGTTATAGACGACATTGCCCATGACGCTGGCCCTGAGCATAGCCTAATCGCTTTGGGTTATGCCGGCTGGGGACCAGGGCAGCTAGAAAACGAAATCGCCAACAATGCCTGGATCTGCTGCCCCTATGATGCTGACATCATGTTCAACACGCCACCAAACAAGCGCTTTGATGCCGCTGCACGTTTACTAGGTATCGATATGAACCTTATTTCTACTCAGGTTGGCCATGGCTGAGGCAATCAACTTGTTAGGCTTTGATTTTGGCACTAAACGCATGGGGGCCGCCTTTGCCAGCCAAGCGGGCACCGAAGCCATCATCCTACCGCCAATCCCGGCCCGTGACGGGATTCCAGACTGGCAACACATAAATAAGCTGGTTAAGGAGTGGCAAACACAAGCATTTGTCGTTGGAATTCCTTATAATATGGACGGCTCCGTAGGAGAAATGGCGCACCGGGCACGAAAATTCGCTAACCGCTTGGCCAGCCGCTTTGATTTACCCAGCTATGTGGTAGACGAGAGGCTCTCTACCTACGCCGCCAAACAAGTGCACCTGTCAGAAGGCGGTGGCACAAACTGGAAGAAGCATGGCGTTGATGGTTTATCAGCGCAATTGATTTTGCAGTCATGGTTCGACGAAAACGAACACCGGCTGGCATCGCAACCCTTTACGGATTAAGGATAAGCAATGGCACAAGCGCCTCAGCTACCCGACACCCCATCCCTCGTCGCTGACCTAGTTCAGCAAGCAAGCCAATTAGTTGCCAGTCGCCAGATACAGGACCCCCTCGTTATCGGTATCCATACAGGTGGTGTATGGATCGCAGAAGCATTAGCGCAAGCACTGTCTGCACCCCTGGGCAAATTGGATATTTCTTTCTACCGAGATGATTTCACTCAACAAGGCTTAAACCCCAAGGTCAATCCTTCTAACCTGCCCTTTGACGTCAACAACCGTGACATTATATTGGTCGATGATGTTTTGATGAGCGGGCGCACGGTGCGCGCTGCCCTCAATGAAATTTTTGACTATGGCCGCCCTGCTAGTATTAAACTAGCAACCCTTTGCGCCATCAATAGCCGCCAGCTACCTATCCAAACTGACATCTGCGCCCTGCACTTGGACCTAACGAACAACCAATATTTGCAGCTAGATGGGCCTGACCCCTTGCAACTAACTCTTATTGAGCAAGCCAACGATGACTCTATCTCCTAGCGCCCAATTACAGCTTACAGAGGCCGGCGAACTACGCCATTTTCTAACTATAGACGGCCTACCCAAGCCCCTGCTAGAGCGCATAATTGACACCGCCAACTCCTTTGTTGTTGTTGGCAACCAAGAAGTAAAAAAGGTCCCCCTACTTAGGGGCAAAACCGTAGTTAACTTGTTTTTTGAAAATTCGACCCGCACACGTAGCACCTTTGAATTGGCCGCCAAGCGCTTGTCGGCAGATGTCTTGAATCTAGACATTAACACCTCCGCTACCAGCAAAGGTGAATCCCTACTCGACACCTTACGCAACTTGCACGCCATGCATAGTGACATGTTTGTGGTCCGTCATAAACAGTCCGGTGCGCCACATTTTATTGCCGAGCAGGTAACACCAGATGTTGCCATTATCAATGCTGGCGATGGCCGTCATGCTCATCCGACCCAAGCCATGCTGGACATGCTGACTATACATCGCCACAAGGGCGCTTTCGACCAACTCAAAGTCGCCATTGTGGGTGACATTCTGCACTCTAGAGTCGCCCGCGATCAGATTCACGCGCTTACCACCTTAGGCTGCCAGGATATTCGTTTAGTAGGCCCCAATACCCTGCTACCCCCACACGTATCCAGCTTAGGTGTCACCACCCACAGTAATTTAGACCGCGCGCTGCAAGACGTTGACATCATCATTATGTTACGCCTGCAGACAGAGCGTATGGATTCAGCTTTTCTTCCGTCTGCCGATGAGTACTACCAAGCCTACGGCCTGACTCGTCAACGTCTGCTAAAAGCCAAACCCGATGCCATAGTTATGCATCCGGGACCCATCAATCGGGGCATTGAAATAGAGTCAGAAGTGGCTGATGGCAAGCAATCCCTAATCCTTAATCAGGTTGGTTATGGTATTGCAATTCGCATGGCCGTCATGTCCATGTCCATGAGCGGGCAAATGCAGCAACGTCAAAACTCTGAGGGCAAACAATGAACATGCTAATTCGCCAAGCCCGCGTTCTGGACCCGAAGCAACAACTTGACTGTGTGGCAGATGTGCACATAAAGGATGGCAAAATACAGTCCATAGGCCACAACTTGAAGAGCCAAGTAGATCAGGTTATTGACGCTCAAAACCATATTCTATGCCCTAGCTTCACAGACCTACTAACCTACCTACGCCAGCCCGGAAATAGCCAACAGGGCACTATTGCCTCAGAAACGCAGGCGGCAGCTAGTGCTGGCTTCGGCACCTTGCTACCCAGCCCAGATACACAACCTTGTACTGACAGCACTGCCGTGCTCGAATTAGTGCAGGATCGAGCCCAACAGGCCGGCTTTTGTCAACTGCTCCCCGTAGGGGCGCTTACCCAAGGCCTCAAGAGCTCGCACCTTAGCAATATGCAAAGACTGAGCCAAGCGGGAGCAAGAGTATTTAGCAATGCTGGGTATGATTTTGCTGACAACACCATATTATTGCGCTGTTACGAGTACGCCGCTACCTATGGTCTTAAAATTTTTGTACAGGCCCGAGACGAGGCCCTATCCAATGGCCATATGCACAGCGGCGCCCTAGCCACACGCCTAGGCCTAAATGGCATTCCTGTTATAGCCGAAACCTTGGCCATTAGTCGCCACCTGCAATTCATGCAACACACTGGCGTCAGCGGTCACTTCCAGCAACTAAGCAGCGCCGACGGTGTGCAAATGATTCGCCAAGCTAAAGCCCAAGGCATGTCCATCACGGCTGATGTTGACCTAGCTCACCTGTGTTTCACCGAACAGCAGTTGCATAGCTATGCCAGCCAATATCATGTGCAACCACCTCTACGCAGTGAGACTGACCGCCAAGCCTTGCTGGCGGGTTTGGCCGATGGCACCATTGACGCTATTGTGTCAGCTCACCAGCCCCATGAGGCTGCGGCCAAACAGGCACCCTTTGCCGATACGGCAACAGGCATGGCTATGTACGATTTATTTATCCCGCTTCTATTGACTCTGGAAGGACAAGCCAACCTAACCATAGATCATCTAATCAATGCCCTTACACACAACCCTGCTAGCATTGCTGGTAGCAACAGCCACAGGTTAACAAAAGGCGCCATAGCCAATCTTTGCTTAATAGACCCAAACCAACAGTGGCATTTTGATACCCATCAACAACAAAGCCACGGTGCCAACATATGCCTCAACAACATGAGCCATCAAGGTCGCGTAGTCCTAACCCTGCAACAAGGCCGGGTCACCTGGCAAACAAGTTAGCCCTTAGGCTTCCATATGTAATGCCATTTCTACCATGCCTATTTTAAAACGGGCATGGCATTCACTCTAATGTATTACATTGGGCTAAGTACTGGGCGTGCAGCGGGCCTAGCAACACATAGTGCTACACCACACTGACCGTATGTTAAAAATTTGTTTTAAAAAGCACTATTAAAAATCAGTAATTTTGATAATAATAGTAATCACGCTCTTGAACATGTGTTAAAGGATA
>JAAERS010000149.1 GCA_024230095.1 Gammaproteobacteria bacterium
GTGGCTGCGCCAAAAGCCTGCTGACTAACTAGTAGTTCTCCTTTTAATGGATAGCCATCGCTGACCGCCTTGATGCCGGCCAATTGCATGGCCTGCTGACTAAATAACATGCCCTGAAAACTGTGCGCCTGAGCTTGCTTAAGGCCAGCATCGGCCGCCATTTCTTGCCATTTAGGGTCTATCTGACTACTACCATTTAGGCGTAAGTCTGCCGCTAAAAGAGAGGCCCCCTCGGCGACCATGGCTTGCTGTATTCGAGCCGTAAAGAGACTGATGCTAGTCAAGCTGGTGATGGCTAATAGTAAGGCTACTAACAGCAGTTGCAGTTCCCCCCCGCGCCAGTTACGCCACGCTAGGCGTGCAGCTAATTTAAACATGGCGGTGAGATTCGCTGGTTTGCTGCTCTAAGGAGCCTTGGCTACTAACGATGATGCGGCCCGATTGCAAACGCAAAGTGCGTTGACAACGCGCGGCTAGTTTGGGGTCATGGGTAACTAATACCAAGGTGGTGTTGGTTTCATGATTGAGATCGAAAAGCAGTTGCGTTATATAATTACCCGTATCGCTATCTAGGTTGCCAGTGGGTTCATCAGCAAAAAGAATAGGTGCTTGAGCAGCAAAGGCGCGAGCAATGGCCACGCGCTGTTGTTCGCCACCAGAAAGCTGATTTGGGTAGTGATGGCCGCGTTCTCCTAAACCAACCCGGCGCAGGTATTCGTCAGCTCGCTGGTCGGCATTTTTTTCACCCTTAACCTCCAAAGGCAGCATCACGTTTTCCTTGGCATTTAGGCTGGGTAATAGTTGAAAATTCTGAAATATAAAGGCCACTTGCTGCTTACGTATGTCGGCGCGCGCCTCTTCATCTAAGGAGGTGATTTCTTGGCCAGCTAAGTACACTTGGCCATGTGTTGGGCTGTCCAAACCTGCTAGCATGCTTAGGAGGGTTGTTTTGCCCGATCCTGAGGCGCCAATGATGGCAACACTTTCGCCGGCCCCAATATTTAGATCTACTTGGTCAAGAATGCGTAAATCAGGTTGATCTGAGCGGCCGTTTGGGCTACTTATAACTTGGCTTAGGCCAATGGTGGCCAAAAATGGCGCTACATTAGACATAGGAATTCCAATGATTAAATCGTTAGGCTCTGGATTATCGCAAGTTAAGCTAAAGTTAGGTATGCTAAAACGTGCCCTTTGCACTTTTTTTACACTTATTAGCGTTAGTTTACCTTCGCATGCTGATACCGTATTGGTATTGGGTGACAGTTTGAGCGCGGGTTTTAATATGGCTTTGGAGCAAGCTTGGCCAGCCCTGTTGGAAAAGCGCTTACAGCAGCAGCCAGAATACAAGGACTGGCAGGTTATCAATGCCAGCATTAGCGGTGAAACTAGTGAGGGGGGGATGCGTCGCCTGCCAGCTTTGCTAGAGGAATTTCAACCCGATTGGTTGTTGCTGGAGTTGGGAGCTAATGATGGCTTACGAGGTTACCCCATCACCACCATTAGTGCCAATTTGGGGCGCATAATTACCTTAGCTCAGGCTCAGGGAGTCAAGGTTGCGGTGCTGGGCATTCGCATTCCACCCAACTATGGTGCACGCTATAGCGAACCTTTTTTCGCACAATATGCTCAGCTAGCAAGGCAGTTTGATACTCAACTGGTGCCCTTTATTTTGCATCAAGTAGCTACCTATCCAGAGCTGATGTTGTCAGACGGTTTACACCCAACGGTAGAGGCCCAGCCCATTGTGCTTGGGAATGTGTGGCGTCATATAGTTTGGTAATGGCAATAATCATGAGGCGTAAAAAAGGGGCAGATGTAGATCATCGCCCCTTTTTCATTGCTGGCTATAGCTTAGGGTTTCAAGCTGCTTGAGGCCCCATGGCTATCTTTAGCTTTTTCATGGCGTTCTTCTCCAACTGGCGGACACGTTCAGCGGAAATCTGATACTGTGCGGCCAAGGTGTGCAGAGTCGATTTGGAATCAGTCAGCCAGCGTTGCTGCAGAATATCACGACTACGTTCGTCTAGATTTGCCATGGCGTTGGCCAAACGCTGGTTGGAATCTTCTTCCCAGTCGCTGGCTTCTAGCAGTTGGGCTGGGTCAGCGCTATGATCTTCTAGGAAGTAAGCAGGCGCCTGATAGGCATTGTCGTCATCGCTTTCAGGGGCATCGAAGGCCATATCCTGAGCCGCCATGCGACCCTCCATTTGTTCAACAACTTTGGGGTCGACACCTAGGTCGGCTGCCAAAGACTGCACTTCGTCATGGGTTAGCCAAGCGAGTTTCTTTTTAGCACTACGCAGGTTAAAGAACAGCTTACGTTGGCTTTTAGTGGTGGCAACCTTAACAATACGCCAATTGCGTAGGATGTACTCGTGCATTTCGGCTTTGATCCAATGCACAGCAAAGGATACAAGACGCACGCCAACCTCTGGGTTAAAGCGTTTAACGGCTTTCATTAAGCCAGCATTGCCTTCTTGTACCAGGTCGGCTTGAGGCAGGCCGTAGCCAGAATAACTTTTTGCTATATGCACAACAAAGCGCAGGTGCGACATAACCAGTTGGCGGGCCGCCTCTAAATCATTTTCGTGGTATAGGCGATTAGCCAATGCACGTTCTTCTTCCACAGTCAGTACCGGTATAGCACTCACCGTTTGCAGGTAGGCCTCATGACTCTGGCCAGGTGTTAAGGCATCAATAGCAAGTAATTGCGTACCCATTTTATATCTCCTTCGTTCTGGAGGCCCTTGGTAAGCTGTTAAGGACAGTCTTTACTGGCGCTTCTCCAACCTCTCGATACACCTCTACAGTATAGCATATTTAGAGGGTTTTTGTCGCTCTATCCCTTGTGATTAATGCTAATTAAGGAATAGCTAATAAAAATCAAATATCATCAGTTAACACAATGAGGCAGTAATAATAGTCAGGCTTTAAGACAAGTGCAAGGGCATTTTGTGTCAAGCTGAGTAAAGCTCTGTAAAGAAAACCAAATTTTTAGCCATAAGTTCGACTTTGCAGCGCCTAATAATAGCCTAAACTAGGGGCTAGGGTTGGATCTGGCGCAGTTGGCTTTGTACGGTCAACAAGGCAGATAAGCAAGCTAACCCACAACTGCCAAAAAGGGTAACTAGCCAATGCCAAATTGTTAAGTTATGCAGTTGCCAAGTACTATTAAAACTGCTGGCCAAATCAGTGAGAGAAGGTTGTAATAGAGTTAGCGCCAGGGTCATGATAATAGCCGCTAGAGAACCTGCCATAAGGCCTGCCCAAATGGCAGAATAAAGAAAAGGCCGCCGCAAATAAGCATCGGTACCACCAACCAGTTTGATAACGAGAATTTCTTCACGCCGGCTTTCCATTTGCATGCGCATGGTGTTACCCATTACCAATAGTACTCCCAGAGCTAACATGGTGGCTAATACCCAGGTGGCACGTTGGCTGGTATGAACCATGGCCTGCAGCCGCTGTAGCCATAGTTGATCAATAAGTACTTGATCTACAGATGCCTGCTGACGTAACTGCTCGGCCAACAGGCCAATGGCGTCTGCGCTTTTTAGCTGGGGCTCAACTAGAATGGTTGCGGGTATGGGGTTGTCAGTCAGGCTTTGCAAAATATCACCTAAACCACTAGCCAGGCTGAACTCCTGCATCGCCGTATCAGCAGCAATAAACGTTACTTGCTTAATATCTGTGCGTTGCTGCAGTTGTTGGGCAACGGCTTGCGCTTGTTCGGAGCTGGTTTGTAAGCTGAGAAAAACGCTGATTTGGTTGCTCGTGTGTAATTGGTTAGCTAGGCCTTGGGCTTGATTTAGCATGATGATCAAGGTCCCCGGTAAAGCCAAAGCAATAGCCAGGGTTAGCCAGGTGAGTAGATTGGTAATAGGCGTGCGCCATAATCTTATCCAACTGCTTAAGGCGACCTCGGCATGCTCTCTCAATAGACGTTTACCAAGAGTTTCGGGGCGGCTGC
The DNA here is from genome assembly GCA_024230095.1 of Gammaproteobacteria bacterium. Lineage (GTDB taxonomy): Bacteria > Pseudomonadota > Gammaproteobacteria > Pseudomonadales > Balneatricaceae > Njordibacter. Next base: position 3,971 of record JAAERS010000149.1, read on the forward strand.
GTTGGGCTTGGCTGGTGGCTTTGTCTGTGGTCATCTAATTGCTTCCTATGAAGGCGCCGCTTAAATGGCCTTGATGCAGGTGAATCTTAGGGTGTGGAAGGCGCTCAATCAAACTGAGGTCATGGCTGGCAATTAATACCGTTACGCCGACCTGATTAAACTGTTCAAATAATTGCATGATTTCCGCGGACAATTTGGGATCTAGGTTACCAGTGGGCTCGTCGGCCAATATCAAACGCGGCTTGTTGACGATGGCGCGGGCAATACCAATGCGCTGTTGTTCTCCTGTGGAAAGCACTCGGGGCAACTGTTTTTCTTTGCTTAATAGACCGACCTTATCCAAAGCCGCTCGGACTCGACGGCCGGCGTCAAGATTGTTGTAACCACTAACCTTAAGAGGCAGTGCAATGTTGTCATGGACGCTATAGTCTTCCAGCAGTTGATGGTTTTGAAACACTAGGCCAACTTTGCGACGATGGAGGGCTATCTGGTTGCCGTTGAGTTTGCTTAGGTCCTGCTGGTCAATGATGACCCGTCCATTGGATGGCCTCTCCATGAGCATGATTAACTTCAATAAAGTGCTTTTTCCAGCGCCCGAATGCCCAGTCAAAAACGCCATAGCTCCGCGAGGGATGTGCAGATTGGCGTGATCGAGGGCCGTCTTGTTAGCGTAGCGTTTGCTGACCTGTTCCAGTTGAATCATGGGCTCGGGTACCTGCGCTTACTGTTCGAACAGTGCGTCAATAAACTCGTTGGCATCAAAGGGACGCAGATCATCCGCTTGCTCGCCAACCCCGATAAAGCGAATGGGCAACTGAGACTGTTTAGCAAGAGCAAAAATAACCCCCCCTTTGGCAGTGCCATCAAGCTTGGTCAGGGTAATACCAGAGACACCGACGGCATCACCAAAGAGTGCGGCTTGGCTGAGCGCATTCTGGCCCGTGCCGGCATCCAATACCAGCATTACCTCATGTGGTGCCTCAACATCCAGCTTCTGCATCACGCGCACAACTTTACTGAGTTCGTCCATTAGATGGCCTTTGTTCTGCAGACGTCCAGCCGTATCGGCAATGACCACGTCAATGCCGTTGGCCTGGGCAGATTGAACGGCATCGAAAATAACGGAAGCGCTGTCTGCCCCCGTGTGTTGAGCCACTACAGAAACATTATTGCGTTCGCCCCAGGCCTGTAATTGTTCGACCGCAGCAGCGCGGAAGGTGTCGCCTGCGGCCAGTAGCACGGACTTGCCTTGGGCCTGTAAGCGTTTGCTTAGTTTGCCAATGGTGGTGGTTTTGCCGGCGCCATTTACGCCGACCATGAGTATGACAAAAGGTTTGCTTTGTTGGGGAATCTCTAAAGGTTCACAACAGGGTTGGATCAGGTTAGCAAGGCACTCTCGCAGGGCTGTATATAGGGCCTGCGGGTCTTTTAAATCTTGACGTTTCACTGTCTCCGTTAGCTCTGCCATAATGGCCGCCGTTGCATCGACTCCCACGTCGGCCATGAGTAGTTGCGTTTCTAGTTCTTCAAACAGCTCATCATCGATGTGCTTGGCACCCAAAAATAAGTTGGCCAAGCCGTCGCCCAACTGTGAGCGAGTGCGTGATAAACCCTGACGCATACGAGCAAAAAAGCCTCCTTTCGTGGGGCTTGCTGCGGGGCTTGTTTTTGGCTCAGAAACAGGCGCTTCCAAAGCGTCTGCCACAGCACCGATGTCGCTGGTACTGGGTGCATCGTTAGCTACCGAGCCTTCATCTGGTGTGGCCCCTGCTTCCGTTTGAGGTGCTGGTTTTTTATTACCAAATAAGTTAAATAGAGCCATGTCGCTGGCTGCCTCCTGTGTATTGCAACACTGTCGAATTCTGGGACGCATTCTATCATGATGCCAAAGGGGGTCATACCCTGTTGTGCCATGCTAGCTGATAACACTTTATATAAGTAGTGCCGGTGAATTTAACGCTATTTTTGTCACCCTAAGTGCAATACAATAGCTGTATCTAAGCTAAATGCCTGATTGCCATGACCCGTGACCGCCGTCCTTCCAAAAGTAAAAAAACCAACCCCTTTAAGGCGATATCTGGGCAAGATAAAGTGGTGGAGTTTGCGAAAAGAGGGCGTCAGGAGTTGCGTATCATTGCGGGAATTTGGCGTGGTCGTAAGTTGCCGTTTACTAGTGTGGCGGGTTTGCGGCCGACCACGGATCGCGTTAGGGAGACGGTGTTTAATTGGCTGCTACCTGTCTTGCCTGGGGCGCGCTGTTTGGATTTGTTTGCTGGTACGGGTGCCCTAAGCCTAGAGGCCTTGTCTAGGGAAGTTGCCTTGGTTGATATGGTTGAACTATCTCAAGTAGCCAGTCAACAGTTACGAGATAACTTGGCACATTTGTCATTACAAACTGACCAGGTTGCCCACGTGCATAATATGAGTTGTTTTGACTGGTTGCGTCAGGCCGATGGACCCTACGATATTGTATTTTTAGACCCGCCGTTTGCTTTGTCCTTAATGGATGATGTGTTGTTGCGTTTGCAAGAAGGCCATTTACTACGACAGGGTAGTTTGATTTATGTTGAGCAGCCCACCCCTCTAGCTAATCTTGACTTGCCTGAGCATTGGCACCTGCACCGGCAAAAAAAGGCCGGCCAGGTGCACTATGGCTTAATACGGGTCGAGAGATAGGCTCGTTCTATCCGCTTACTACCTTGGCCACGGCCTGCTCAAATAAGGCCAGGCCGGCATCGATGTCAGCCTCTGGGATAAGCAATGAAGGTGCTAATCGCACCACATCTGGGCCGGCTACTAACACCATTAAACCTTGTTCGGCGGCGGCGACTTGAAAGACCCCAGCCTGACCTTGGTATGGCTCCGTTAGCGCGCAGCCAATAAGTAGGCCGCGGCCACGAATTTCAGCACAGAAGTGATATTTGGCATTGATCGCCTCGATGCCAGCCTTGAGACGTTCAAATTTGTTGTTCACCCCTGCAAGCACGGTAGGTTGGTTCACCAGTTCCAATACCTTGGAAGCAATGGCGCAGGCCAAAGGGTTGCCCCCATAGGTGCTACCATGGGTGCCTACACCCATATGACTCGCAATGGCCTGACTAGTAAGCATAGCCGCAACTGGGAAGCCGTTCCCCAAACCCTTGGCACTGGTCATAATATCGGGCGTGATGCCCAGCTGTTCGTGGGCATATAGGGTGCCTAGGCGGCCAACGCCGGTTTGTATTTCGTCCATAACCAATAAAGCTTGGTGCTGATCGCATAGTTCCCGAGCACGTTGAGCAAAAGCCGGATTAGCGGCGATGATGCCACCCTCGCCCTGCAGGGGCTCCATAACGATGGCGCAGGTCTTTTCAGATACGGCCGCTTCCAGCGCCGCAATATCGTTGTAAGGCAAATGCGTTATGCCCTCAATAGCCGGGCCAAAGCCAGCGCTATACTTGGGTTGGCCGCCAACGCTGACGGTAAACAGGGTGCGCCCATGAAAGCCTTGGTGAAAAGCAATGATTTCGTGCTTATCTGGGCCAAAGTTTTCCAAGGCGTAGCGCCTGGCTAGTTTAAAAGCGGCTTCGTTGGCTTCGGCTCCGGAGTTGGCAAAAAATACCCGCTCGGCAAAGGTGGCGTCAGTTAACTGCTGAGCCAGCTTCAAAGCGGGTTCATTGGTCATGATGTTGGACAGGTGCCAGATTTTTTCGCCTTGTTCTTTTAGGGCGGCGAGCATTTCTGGGTGGGCGTGACCGACGCTGGTTACGGCAATACCGCCGGCAAAGTCGATGTGTTCACGGCCGTCTTGATCCCAAATTCGTGAGCCTTTGCCACGCACAGGAATCATGGTAGAAGGACTATAGTTGGGTACCATTACCTGATCAAATAGTTCGCGGTTAAAAGGACTGTTGGACATGGTTTGTTCCTGTCTCGTAGGGCTAGTGGTTATGTTGCAGGCGCGTTATTTCACCCACAGCGACGGATAGTTTGGCTAAATCTAGCTCGTGGTTGCTGTGCAACTCATCAAACAAACTTCGTAAACGTTTTAAAGCGCTGGCTTGCTGAGTTTGCCAGTCTTCTAAACAGGAGCATTGCAGTACTTTACTAGTCAGGCTGGTGATGGCCGTTTCCAGTTCTTGTTTCAAGCTATTGCGCGCCTTACGTTGCCATGCATCGGTACTTGGCAAAGCCCCAATGGCCTGATTCAACCAATCAGCCTGAAAGTGGTCATAGAGGGCAAACCAGAGCGCACTCGCCTCGGCCACGGACCGCTCGTGGTGGGCGGCAACCTTAGCAATATCAAGGCCGTAATAGATGAATTCCAACTGCCCCATATGCTGACTGGACGCCTTATCTATGCCGCTATGGCTGTAGATATTTTGGCGTTTTTGTAGGCGCGTCTGGGCGGTTTCTGGCAACCAATTTATCAAGCCTTTAGCATAGCTGCCAATGGCGTCAGTGTACAGGCTAATCATGGTGTTTATGCAAGCTCCAGCATGGTGCTGTAGCAGCCATTGCACCATGGTTTCCAGCAAAGCCTGAATTTGGCCATACAAAGCCATGGCTGCCGGATAGTCAAGGCTTAAAGTAACTTTATCCAGTTGCAGCCATAAGGATTGGGCATCAAGAATGTGGCAGGCCGCCATAAAGGCGCGAGCAATGTCGCCAGCATTGGCACTAGTCTCTTCTTGTAACAGTTGGTAGAAGGTCGCTCCCATGCGGTTGCCAATCTGATTGGTTACATGGGTGGCGATAATTTCGCTGCGCAGCGGGTGGGCGGCCATCGGGTCGGCAAACTGTGCTTGCAGCGGTTTCGGGAAGTAATCACTTAATGATTGGCTTAAATAGGGGTCTTCAGCAATATTGGCGTGCATTAATTCATCAAATAGATGCATTTTGCTATAGGCCAGCAGCACAGCGATCTCAGGCCGTGTTAAACCTTCGTGCTGGCGCATGCGTTCGTCAATCTGGGCATCGCTGGGTAAACCCTCTAGGGAGCGATTGAGGCGGCCTAGATCTTCTAGATTGTGGATTAAGCGCTTGTGGTTGTATAGGTTGATGGGTGCCGTATGATGGGCCACGCTCAGTACCAGGCTCTGATGGTAGTTGTGGTTCAATACCAGTTCAGCCACCTCATCGGTCATGCTCGCTAAGAGATGATTGCGTTGCTTTAGGGTCATGTCACCATTATCAACCACTTGGCTTAGCAAGATCTTGATATTGACTTCGTGGTCTGAACTGTCAACACCGCCTGAGTTGTCAATAGCGTCCGTATTGATAAGGCCTCCGTGTTGGGCAAACTCAATGCGCCCGGCTTGGGAGCAGCCAAGGTTGCCACCTTCACCTACAATACGGGCTCCCAGTTCAGCCCCATTGACCCGCAAGGCATCGTTAGCAGGGTCGCCGATATCGTTGTGGGTTTCGTTGCTGGCTTTGACATAGGTGCCAATACCGCCATTCCAAAATAGGTCTACGGGCATTTTCAGGAGGCGCTGAATGAGCTCATTGGGGGGCAATTGTGCTTGCTCTGTATTTAACAGGGTCTGCATCTGCGGGCTCAGAGGAATACTCTTGGCACTGCGTTCAAAGATGCCACCACCTGCCGAGATAAGCTTGCTGTTGTAATCAGCCCAACTAGAACGTGGTTGCTTGAATAAGCGTTCGCGTTCGGCGTAGCTGGAGGTGGCATCTGGGTCAGGGTCGATAAAGATATGCAGATGATTGAACGCTGCTTGTAAGCGAAGGTGTTTGGAGAGCAGCATACCGTTGCCAAACACATCGCCCGCCATGTCGCCAACCCCAACGACGGTAAAGTCTTCAGTCTGGCAGTTATGGTTGGCTTCTGCAAATAGGCGTTTTACTGACTCCCAAGCGCCGCGGGCCGTAATGCCCATTTTCTTGTGGTCATAACCGTTGGCACCACCGGAAGCAAATGCATCGCCCAGCCAAAAATGATTGGCCGCGGAAATGTCGTTAGCAATATCGGAGAATGTGGCGGTGCCCTTGTCGGCTGCGACCACTAAATATGGATCATCGTCATCATAGCGCACGGTGTTGCTGGGTGGCACGATTTGTTTGTCGATGATGTTGTCGGTGAGATCAATCAGGGACTGTATAAAGGTGGAATAGCTGCGTACAACTTCTTGCATAGTGTCCTCACGGCTGGCATTTTCTGGCAACTGTTTACACACAAATCCACCCTTGGCGCCAAGTGGCACAATGACGGCATTCTTTACCATCTGTGCTTTTACGAGGCCTAGCACCTCGGTGCGGTAATCTTCATGGCGATCTGACCAGCGCAGGCCTCCGCGGGCCACCTTGCCACCTCTTAGGTGCACACCCTCTACCCAGGTTGAAAACATAAAGATCTCATATTTTGGCAGTGGTAAGGGCATGCCCGGGATGTTTTTAGGATCTATCTTGAGAGCCAGATAGGTGGGGGATGCACCCTGTTTGTTAGTTTGGTAGTAGTTGCAGCGCAAGGTGGCTTCAATGGTTGCCAAGACGTAGCGTATGATGCGGTCTTCGTTGAGGTTGCTAACCTTGTCCAAGGTCTTATTAATCTGTTTAATAACCTTTTGTTGCGCTGATTGGGAGTGTTTTTGGGGGTCAAAACGAGCGGCAAATAAAGCGATTAGCAAGCGTGTGACGGCTGCATTTTTACTCAGGGTCGCTTGGATTGACCTGTTGCTGAAGGGTACTTGGATTTGATGCAGGTAGGCACTAATGGCCCGCAGTAGCTCAGCCTCACGCCAACTTATGCCGGCGGCCAGAACTAGGCTGTTGAAGCGGTCATTGGCAATACGGCTGGTATAGGCTTGGGTGAAGGTGTCTTGAAAGCCTTCCTTAACGGCTTCCAAGTCGGTGCCCCAATGGGCGGTGAGCTGGATGCGAAAATCGATTATCCATAAAGGCTTGCTATTGGCAGGCTTGACTGAATAGGGCTGGGCGCTAACGACCTTAACACCCATGTATTCCAAGATCGGCAATACATCAGAGAGGGCCTTGGCATGCCCTACACCAAATACCTTGAAATTGAGGTGTTTGGCATCATCCTGCAGGTTTTGATAAAGGTGTGTTGACAGGGGGGTTGCAGTTGACAATTTCTGTAAACGAAGCAGGTCTCCCAAGGCCTTCTTGGCATTGTGGGTTTCTTGATAAGCTAAAGGGAATGCTTGTTCGTATTGGCGCCATAGCTGCAGGCCTTGAGCTTCACCCAGTTTACTTTGCAGGGTGTTTAGTAGGTGGTCTTGCCAGGACAGCATGGCGTCGCGCATTTGTTGTTCTAGGCTGTCACTATCAAAGGTGCTGTGGCGCATGTTTTGGCCGTGCACAGTGATTTGTACCCTGGCCATGGACTGTTCGGCAAATGAAACACTGAATTCAGAGCTGTTGCCATCAAATTCTTGCATCAGGATGTCTTGAAGTTGGCGGCGTAATTGTGTGTGGAAACGTTCTCTGGGAACGTATACTAAGCTGGTTATATAGCGGCCATAAATATCAAAACGCAAAAACAAACGCAGGTTGTTGCGCTCTTGAGTTTCTAGAATGCCCTTCACAATGGGCAATAGTTCCTCTACGGGAGTTTGTATCATCTCATCTCGAGGGTAACTATTGAGCACGTGCAGGAGGGCTTTGCCTTTGTGGCTAGAGGGTAAAACTTGAATGCCTTGTAAGATGTGTTTTGCCTTGTGACGCAGGACAGGAATTTCATCCACCCTCGCCACGTAAGCAGCAGATGCATATAAACCAAAGTAACGGTGTTCGCCAATTACTGTGCCCTGAGCATCAAAGTGTTTCACTCCCAAGTAATCAAAATTCACCGGCCTTTGTACAGTGGAGCGGCTGGTGGATTTAGTAATAACCAGCATGTGTTGCTGTTGTGCCAGTAGCGCTTGTTTTTTATTAAGTACCGTTGGTTGAAGGTGTTGCACGCTGCTGTTTTCTTCGCGGAAAGTGCCTAAACCTGTAGACGCGTCTGGAATGACTTGAACCTGCTCTGGAGACACCTCAAGACGATAGTAACGATAGCCCATAAAGGTAAAGTGATTCTGCCAGGCCCAGCGTAAAAAAGCCAAGTTCTCAGCCTTTACGTCGTCTTCAATAGGCAGTGTCTGATCTTCCAAA
>JAAERS010000150.1 GCA_024230095.1 Gammaproteobacteria bacterium
ACAGCATTGGGATCAATAAGGTAAGTTTCGTAAAGTTGCTCAATGTAAGCAAAATTACCACCGGAGAAGTGCGACTCTCTTAGTTGCAACTCCATTAAACTATCGGACATTCGGCGTTTTCCAGACTAGTAAATTAACAACCATTCTGCACACCAGATCACTTTACATGATCGGCAAAGAAGCAGAATACCTACCAGGCAAATTACATATAACCCAAGAGTTATTGCATATGCCTTATTGTTATTAAAATAAGTGTTGTTATTATACCTGTAAGCGACATTTTATACTAGCAACTTAAGTCACCGTTAATACTTGCCACAAAGAATCTCTTACTAAGTAGAGACTTATAAGCGGTAACAGAAAAATGCCACCCCTTACCTCTTTGCGACCCGCTTATCACAGGCAAAAAAAAGCCCTTACTAAAAATGGCAAGGGCTATTAATAAATTAGGTACCGCGACTCAACAACATGTTACGAATATGACCAATGGCCTTAGTCGGATTGAGACCCTTTGGACATACACTCACGCAATTCATGATGCCATGACAGCGGAATACACTAAAAGGATCGTCAAGCTCGGCCAAACGCTCTTCCGTAGCCGTATCGCGACTATCAGCCAAAAAACGGTATGCTTGCAACAAACCGGATGGACCAACAAATTTATCCGGGTTCCACCAGAATGAAGGACAGGCAGTGGAACAGCAGGCACATAGAATACATTCGTACAGGCCATCCAATTTTTCACGATCCTCTGGCGATTGTAGACGTTCGATAGCAGGTTCTGGCGTGTCATTTTGCAAAAAGGGTTTGATACGCTCGTAGTTCTGATAGAACTGCTCCATATCAATAACCAGGTCACGAACCACAGGCAAAGCCGGCAGTGGGCGCAATACTAGCTGGTTGTTTTTTACACACTCAGACAGGGGGGTAATACAAGCCAGACCGTTAACACCATTGATGCTCATACCATCTGAACCACACACACCCTCACGGCATGAGCGGCGAAATGCCAAACCACTGTCCTGCTCTTTCAATAAATGCAGTACGTCCAATACCATCAAGTCCTTACCACCAGTATCAACCTGGAAGTCTTGCATGTATGGCTTTTGGTCCTGCTCAGGATGATAGCGATATACACTAACAGTTAACATATGAGCTCCTTAATAAGTACGTACTTTAGGTGGAAAAGCGGGAACCGTAGTCGGTTTAAAGTTCACATCGCGCTTACCAATACGTTGATCAGCAGGATAGTAAACAGAATGCTTTAGCCAGTTCTCGTCATCACGCTCGGTAAAGTCGTTACGGGCGTGAGCGCCTCGGCTTTCCTTACGCTCTTCGGCAGCAACAGCCGTTGCAAAAGCCACTTCGTACAAATTTTGTAATTCTAGCGCTTCGATACGATCGGTATTGAAGGCACCACTCTTGTCCTGCAGGTGCAAGTTATCAATCTTGCCCTTGAGCTCACGCAACAACTGCAAACCAGTCTGCATGCTCTCGCCTTCACGGAACACACCAAAGTATAACTGCATAATCTTTTGCAATTCAGCACGCACCGCGGGAACACTTTCACCCTTCTCCGATCCGTTTAGCTTATTCAAGCGCGTCAATGCTGCATCGAGATTCTCCGGCGTCGCGGTTTTACTCTCAAAGCCGTCACGCATGGATTTTTCGATCTGAATACCACAGGCTCGACCAAATACAACCAAATCAAGCAATGAGTTACCACCTAAACGGTTAGCCCCATGCACAGAGACACAAGCCACCTCGCCACAGGCGTACAAGCCCTCAATAACACGCGTCTCTGATTCATTTTCTGGGTACAATACCTGACCACCGATATTAGTTGGCAAGCCACCCATCATATAGTGACAGGTAGGCACCACGGGCACCGGTTCAACTACAGGATCGGCATGAGCGAAAGTGCGAGACAATTCGCAGATACCCGGCAACCGGCTTTCCAGCACCTCTTCACCTAGATGATCCAACTTCAAGTAAACATGATCACCGTTTTCGCCACAGCCACGACCTTCCAATATTTCCATAACCATGGAACGGGCCACAACATCACGACCAGCTAAATCTTTAGCATTGGGGGCATAACGCTCCATAAAGCGCTCGCCGTCCTTATTAATCAAGTAGCCACCCTCACCACGGCAGCCTTCTGTCACTAGTACACCCGCGCCAGCAATACCGGTTGGGTGGAACTGCCACATTTCCATGTCTTGTGCAGGCAAACCCACTCGTAGGGCCATACCAACACCATCGCCTGTGTTAATGTGGGCGTTGGTAGTCGATTGATAAATACGACCCGCACCGCCGGTAGCTAATACTGTCGCCTTGGCTTCAATATAAACGGTTTCACCGGTTTCCATGCAAATGGCGATAACACCAACCACATCACCGTCGTCATTTTGTACTAAATCTACAGCATACCATTCGTTCAAAAAGGTCGTACCACCTTTCAGATTACCTTGATACAAAGCATGCAATAGAGCGTGACCTGTACGATCAGCCGCTGCGCAGGTTCGTGATGCCTGACCACCCTCGCCAAAATTCTTGGATTGACCGCCAAATGGGCGCTGGTAAATCCGACCATTCTCAAAACGTGAGAACGGTAAACCCATGTGATCCAATTCAAATACAGCCTGAGGACCAACTGAACACATGTACTCGATAGCATCTTGGTCACCAATATAATCGGAACCTTTAACAGTATCATACATATGCCAGCGCCAATCATCATTCGGATCATGGCTAGCTATCGCACAAGTGATACCGCCCTGGGCAGAAACGGTGTGCGAACGCGTTGGAAATACTTTTGTAATACAAGCGGTTTTCAAACCCGCCTCTGTCAATTGCAGCGCCGCGCGCATGCCAGCACCACCACCACCAATTACGATGGCTTCATAAGTCATTTTACGCAATGTGTTAGACATGGCTTATAAACCCCACAACAGCTGAATACCCCAAATGGTATAAGCAAACATGAAAGCGCCCGTGACCATTTGGAAAGCAAAACGATACCCCATTGGCTTAATATAGTCAGTGGAAACAGACCACAGACCGATCCAGGTATGTGCCCCCAGAGACATTAACGCCATCAGGCTGAAAATACGCATAGATGTCATCTCAAACAAACCTTCCCACTGTGCATAAGTGAGATCTGGATTATTTAGCAGGTAGATCACCATGAATACAGAATATGCGGTCAACACCACGGCACTTACACGCTGAATTAACCAGTCATACAAACCGCTACGACCAAAACTAGTCACTGACTTTACCATACCCAAACTCCTGCTAGTACAGCTGCCACAACCGTGGCACCAATAACGAATTTAGCGGCCTTTTCAGCCGACTCGAGCTCTTCACCATAACCAAAGTCTTGGATCAAGTGTTTGACACCGGCGAACAAGTGAAACGCCAATGAGACCAACAAGCCCCATGCGATAAACTTCGCCAAAAAATGATCCTGCAAGACGCTTTGGGCAGCAGCAAAGTCTTGCGCCCCGCTCAAAGACAGGTCAAATAGATAAAACATAAAAATAAGACCAACAAACAGCATTACGCCAGTGACGCGATGGGTAATTGACACCAGCGCCGGCAAAGGCTGTTTTATAGTCCGGAGATCCAGGTTTACGGGTCTTTTTTTGCTCACGGTTACCTTCTCATTTTACTGAATTATACTCAGTGGTACGCAACGTGTTGTTGAATATTCGGGTGATTGCAGATACCAACAACCCTCAAGTTGAACATCAAAACGCGTGCATATTATTTTCAGCTCGACCTTTTTTTAGCTAGAAACGTCAAACTGCGCGAATTATAGAGAGTTAGGTATAGAAAAACAACGTTACCTTTGTCTTAGGTAAAGTGAAATAAAATATCGCTACCTCTCCTATATTGACGGAAACCCAATAGAATTATGTAAAATGTTTACAAAACCCCCATATACAGGCCGCAAGCTAGAACAAATTATATTTTCCAGAATGACGATATAAATCATGGTAATATTAGGTATTAGCTGGCCGAATCATGCTAAGCGTCGGTTTAGGGTAGAATAGCCCGCGAACATAGGATTCAGCAATTTTGTAGTTATTTTTCAAAACAACGGCGCTATTTTGTCCGCATTGACAATCCTACTTCAGCCTCTATAGTAGGGGCCGCTGAACCAAACTGAGCAACAAATTAAGTTTGCGCAGCCCTGACTACCAACTTACCAAGGAGCCAATTGATGTCCGAGAGAAAAGCCACACTACATGTAGAAGGTATGGATCCCATTGAATTGCCTATCTACTCCGGAACTACTGGCCCAGATGTAATCGATGTACGCACACTAGTAAGCAAAGGTCTATTTACCTATGACCCAGGCTTCGTATCAACAGCATCTTGCGAATCCAAGATCACCTACATTGATGGTGACGAAGGTGTGTTATTACACCGAGGTTACCCCATTGAAGAATTGGCCAATAACTCTTCCTACTTGGAAACCTGCTATCTACTGATCTATGGAGAGTTGCCAACTAGCGAACAATTAGCCAACTTCGAAAGCCAAGTTACTAAAAAAACCATGGTGCACGAGCAGTTGGTACACCTATTCCGCGGTTTCCGCCGCGACGCCCACCCCATGGCCATCATGTGTGGTGTTGTTGGCGCCCTATCCGCCTTCTACCATGACACCTTGGACATTAGTGACGAAGCACACCGAGAGGAGTCCGCTCTGCGTTTGATTGGCAAAATGCCTACACTGGCGGCCATGTCTTACAAGTACTCCAACGGTCAGCCATTTATGTACCCTCGCAATGACCTGAATTACAGCGAGAATTTCTTGCACATGATGTTTGG
>JAAERS010000151.1 GCA_024230095.1 Gammaproteobacteria bacterium
AGAAAGTGATAATCATAGTAATCATTACACCAACAAAAACGCACAAGGCGACCGTCAATATTGACATGCTATATAACACACCACTATCTTCTGGCACTTCCATCATGATAGGTACACCCGTGAACATCAAATAGATAGACATACAAATAGCAGCTAAATATACACTCAAGACTAACGCCAATTGCGGCCAAAATAATACCGCCCCTGCCAGCATAAGAGGACTGGAAATATATATAGCCAACACCATACTTGTATTTATATCAGAAGAAGATCCATAGGTTTTTTCCATCCAGTAGATAGCCCAACCGATGCACAAAACGGCTAATACAGTGCCTAAATAAACGCCTGCTGCTAACCTTATGGCGCTTTCTTCTGTCATACGGTTAACAAGACTTCCTCCCAACTGCCAACCGGTTTGGGTAAGCCCAAAATAAATGGCCACAGCGGGAATGAGAGCTAACCACGACAAACGCCTGAGAACACAAGCCACGGCCGACATATTCCTATTCTGTAAACGTAACCAGTTAATTCTTGTAACATCACTGTTAGTTTCTACTTTAGTCTGCATAACCGCCCCTATTGGATCATTAATTATTTTTATAAATTTATTGCCGATTCTAGTTTATTCTGGTTTCCTGCCTTGAGGACTAAAACATCACAACTATTCTCATATAATACAGCACAGGAAAAATCTTAATCGGCCAAGACATGCCTCACAAAGGCACTGCCTTCATGACCATCACATGGTCTTTTAGACTAACCTATATTTGAATTCTTTAGCAACTTTTTGATGTCCTTTAACATAGATTTGCCTATCTGGCTAAAAGTGTAGTACATCATGATATTATCCAAAGGGTCCACCAGATAAACCCCCTCACCACGTTTAAGCGTAAAACCATTCTTTGGCTTTGCCTTCAGCATGTGCGGATAGTCAGTACCTAACCCTTTCAACATTTGTTCATTCAGTAACAAAATACGGGTCACACGGTGAGCCTCTTTACCTAAAGCAATGTGGACTTGCCGCAACACATGCAGGTTTTCTAAACACGATTGATTACATGCCCCCTCAATATTAATAAGCAAACGCCACTGCCTTTCATCCTTCATATCCTGACTTAACTTGTGGTATACAAGACTATCTTCCAACAATTGTTCAGGTGGCAGTAATAACTCACCTTCGTTGGTGGTCGAGGTTGGCAACCAAAGTTGCTGAAAATACATAAGGAATGCTAATGCCAATGGCACCAACGATACTAATAGAAGTGCCCATAAACTTTTTTTTCTTGCTGTCAAACTATTCTCCCCCTGCCACCTTTGGGCTGGATTTGTAGTGCTTGTAGATTCTAAACAAAAACAGAGTACACAAGGTCAAGCTCAAACCAAATCACTGCAGCGCATAACCATAATGTTTTTCTGGCGTGATATTCACCGGTTGCCAGTGTGGTTGCAGTGCTGTTTGGCTGTTGATATCAAGATGGAGAACTTGTGGTAGCAAAGGCAAAGGTAAATACTGCTGTAACATTTGCATATTTACTTTCTGCAATAACTGAGGGTAGTTATCTGATAAAATAATATCCTCAGCAAGCAGTATGCCTTTTTCACTCGGTTTTATGAGATGCCCCTCTAAGGTCACTTGGCCAGAAGGGCCGGAGATTTCCGGTAAATTAGAGCGATCTCGCCAAATATGCCAGCCGCGATTAACCAATACTAACTTCTGTCCAATCTGAAGTAACGCGATAACATCAACACCGACTTTCCCACGCCAAATTTGATTATCCACATACCACATGTAATTAGGCAGGTAATTTCCGGCAAGCTGTACATGCTGGAATTCGGGTAATGACTCTAGCTGATCGGCACTTTCTACCACCAGCATAGTGTCACTTGCCTGAGCCTTAAGCATTAATTGACGCTTATCTTCCGCTCGATCGAGCTGCCAAAAACCCAGGCATAACAAAACAGGCATAAACAATACAGTAAATAGCGTTAGCGCCTTGTTTTGCATGATACTATTAAGCATAGTATTGGCACCGCCGTGATGAACATGAACTGGAATCCTTGAATATGCTAATAAAACTCATTATTGCTGGTTTATTTTTAGCCGCCCTGGTCAGCCTTTTTGCTGGCTTGTACTTTTTGCTTAAAGACCAGGAGGATTCTACGCGATTACTCACTTCACTGAAGTTTCGTATCGCTATCTGTGTACTTCTGGCCATAGTCATTATTTTCGGATTTTGGACTGGCCAATTAAGTAATCAAGCTCCTTGGGGTGCAATCCATAGATAGCAACCAAAAAACTCGAAACGAGTAACAATTCAGTCTCTCTTCGACTTGTTCGGCTACCATTATTATAGTTTTTCCGAATCTATACCTGTCAATTTACCTGCCCAATCTTTAACCATCAGATTATGGCGCCAAGACCCCGCCGCACAGCAGAATCTCAGCTTACCTTTAGTTTGACTTACCCTAAACTAAAGAATGTAGACAAAGAAAAACAACCCTATCCAAACCATATCAACAAAGTGCCAGTACCAGGCAGCAGCTTCAAAGCCAAAGTGCTGTTCAGGTGTAAAGTGCCCCTTAATAATGCGCAGCCAAATAACAAACAAGATAAAAGCGCCAATGGTAACGTGAGCACCATGAAAGCCCGTCAACATAAAGAAGGTGGACCCATAAATACCAGAATCTAAAGTCAACCCTAACTCTTCATATGCTTCGACATACTCGACTATTTGGAAATATACAAAAACAGCACCCAATATTACTGTCAAAGCCAGCCAAAAAATGACCCGAGTGCGATCCATGGCGCGCAAAGCATGGTGAGCAAAGGTGACCGTGACACTGGATGAGATTAATAACACAGTATTAAGTAATGGAATATGCCAAGGGTCAATTACCGCCTCAGGGCCGGGCAAATCAGCTCCCGCTGGATTATTAAACATTGGCCATTGGAAGACAAATTCTGGCCATAGCATGTGGCTGATACCCTTATCGCCTTCACCCGACAACCAAGGTCCAGCGATTTGCCTAACGTAAAATAAGGCACCAAAAAAGGCAGCAAAAAACATAACTTCAGAAAAGATGAACCAACCCATTCCCCAACGGTATGAACGATCCATTTGGGCATTATATAGTCCGCCTCGGCTTTCCCCAATGACCTTGGAAAACCAGTTATACAAGACAGAAGCTAGTATTAACGCACCGGCAAAGAAAACAAAATGCGGCAAAGCCCAACCTTCTCCACCAGAGCTAGAATGATTCAGCATGCCGCCTGCTCCTGCGGCCAAACCAATCAAACCAATGCTAGTACCGATAGGTAATCGGCTACTCTCGGGTACATAATAATTGCTGGCTGCCATAACACTCTCCTTTTGGGAATTGATTATTTTAATTTTTTGATTTTTATTATTCAGATGTTGCTACCACCTGAGAGGTAGCAAAATCTGTGGCATCAAATAACGTATACACCATCGTAACGGTGCGTATATCCTCGGGCAAATCTGGTGAAATAGTAAACACCAGATTCATCACTTTAGATTCACCCGAGGCTAATGTCTGCTGTTCGAAGCAAAAGCACTCGCTTTTTTTAACATAGCGAGCGGCTCTAGCTGGGGTAATACTGGGCACACTCTGTGACACCATATCCTGATCAGTGACATTGGAAACCCAAAAGCCAACCTGTTTCCAGTCACCAGGGTGCAATGCAATTTCATTCTGTAAAGGCGAGAAACGCCACGGCATTTCTGCGTTGTTGCTCGCCACCAATTGCACCTTAATACTGCGAGACCTGTCGATCTCCATTGCTGTTTTTACTACGGCGGCCTGCACTTTACCATTTAAGCCAGTTACCTCACAAAAAACATCGTATAAAGGTATCATGGCAAACCCAAAACCAAACATCAGTATGGCTATGGTAACGTGTTTGACTGCTGTTTTAGCAACACTAGGTCGACTGCTCATCAATCAACTCCTCAGTTTACTTCACCTCTGGTGGTTCTGAGAAAGAATGATAGGGGGCCGGTGAAGGTAAAGTCCATTCTAGACCCTCTGTCCCTTCCCATACTTCATCGGTAGCCTTTTTGCCATTTCTAATGGCATCTATAACAATATACAAGAAAAGTATTTGCGATAGACCAAATATAAAGGCACCGATGCTTGCGACGGCATTAAAGTCAGCAAACTGCAGAGCATAGTCAGGAATACGCCGCGGCATGCCCGCCAAACCAACAAAATGCATTGGGAAAAAAGTGACATTCACGCCCACAAAAGACAACCAAAAATGCCATTTACCCAGCGTCTCGTTGTAATAACGTCCACACCACTTTGGTATCCAATAGTAAACACCAGCAATAATGGCAAATAAAGCGCCGGGCACGAGCACATAGTGAAAATGGGCTACCACAAAATAGGTATCGTGATATTGAAAGTCAGCTGGTGCAATAGCTAGCATCAAGCCAGAAAAGCCACCAATGGTAAATAGAATTACAAAAGCCACGGCAAACAGCATAGGCGTCTCAAAGGTCATTGAACCATTAAACATGGTAGAAACCCAGTTAAACACCTTGACGCCTGTGGGTATAGCAATCAGCATTGTGGCATACATAAAGAACAGTTCGGTTGCCAAAGGCAGCCCAACAGTAAACATATGGTGAGCCCATACGATAAAGGACAGGAAGGCGATAGATGCAGTGGCATAAACCATTGACGAATAGCCGAACAAAGGCTTGCGAGCGAAAGTAGGAATAATTTGTGACACAATTCCGAAGGCTGGCAGAATCATAATATAGACTTCTGGGTGACCAAAAAACCAGAATACATGTTGAAACAACACGGGGTCACCACCACCAGCGGCATTGAAGAAGCTGGTTCCAAAATGGATATCCATTAGCATCATGGTTACAACACCAGCTAATACGGGCATAACGGCAATCAGTAGATAGGCAGTGATCAACCAGGTCCACACAAACAATGGCATTTTCATCAATGTCATACCAGGGGCACGCAGATTCAGAATCGTAGCAATGATATTAATAGCCCCCATAATGGAAGAAATACCCATTAAGTGCACACCAAAAATAAAATATGTCACGCTACTCGGGGCATAGGTGGTCGATAGTGGCGCATAAAAAGTCCAACCAAAGTTAGGCGCACCCGCCTCACTAAAGAGCGTCAGTATCAACATGCCAAAAGCAAAAGGTAATATCCAAAAACTCAAGTTGTTCATGCGCGGCAAGGCCATGTCAGGGGCCCCCACCATCATGGGCACCAACCAATTAGCCATGCCGACAAAAGCCGGCATTATGGCGCCAAACACCATAACCAAACCGTGCATAGTAGTCATCTGGTTAAAGAATTCCGGTTCGATCAATTGCATGCCGGGCTGAAATAACTCAAGCCTTATAATCAGGGCCATACTGCCGCCGATTAGCAACATGGTAAAGGCGAACCAAAGGTACAGGGTACCTATGTCCTTATGGTTGGTTGTCAATACCCAACGCATTAGCCCTTTGGCAGGGCCATGATGGCCATGATCTTCGTGTAAAGTAGTAGCACTTGTCATCATAATCCCCTATTTACGTGCGTCAATTATATTTATTGGAGTCACGGTATCGCCAGTATTATTATCCCAAGCATTACGCTCATAAGTGATAACCGCGGCTAATTCAACATCACTTAACTGAGCAGCAAAAGCCTGCATGGCTGTCCCAGGCACCCCATTAAGTACTACATCAATATGAGCATCAACATCGCCGACGGCAATGGCACTTCCCTTTAACGCTGGGAAAATGGTTCCCATGCCTTCGCCACTTTGGCCATGACATCCAGCGCACCGACCGGCATATACTTCAGCTCCTGTAGTCATTAACTCATCATAACTAAAGTCTCCCATGGCCGCTGCTGCTTCGGCAACCTTAGCCGCGCGCTGGTCATCTAACCACGCCTGATAGTTTTCTTGACTAAGCGCGCGAACGACCACTGGCATAAATCCATGGTCAACACCACACAGTTCAGCACACTGACCTCGATATATACCTTCCTTACCCACTGGCACATTAACCCAAGATTCATTAACGTAACCAGGCACAGCATCTTTCTTAACGGCAAATTCAGGTACCCACCAAGAATGTATTACATCTGAAGAGGTAATTAAAAATCGCACCTTGACACCGGTTGGTATAACCATCTCTCGATCCACTTCGAGCAGATAATTTTCACCCTTGTCTTGTTTGTTATAAATTTCGTCTTTGGAGGTCGCCAGATTACTAAAAAAGCGCACATCCTCGCCCAAATAATCATACTCCCATTTCCACTGATAGCCGGTGATCTTTATATCTATCTGAGCATCACTGGAATCGTACATCTTCACCAACGTAGTAGTGGCTGGAATAGCCATAAGAATCAAAATCAGTGTTGGGATCGCTGTCCATAAAAGTTCTAGCGTGAGACTTTCGTGGAATTTTGATGCCTTGGCACCTTTTGACTTTCGGTGCTTATACATGGAATAGAACATCACGCCAAATACCAACACACCTATCCACACGCAAATCCATAAAATGAGCATATGAAGGTCGTAAATTGATTGACTAACTTGGGTGACGCCCTGCGGCATATTCAATTCCCAGTCAGCATAGGTGGATTGAGAAACTAGCAAGGCGGTAATGGCGGAACTCAGGCGCAGCCCAGTTCTAGATAACATACACAGACTCCTTATTTTTTTTGTAATTTGTGTGACTCTCAGCGTAAAAAAAACCACAATGTCGCATTGGAACAAGAGCAGTTGGGGTCGATTATGCTATTAATTGCTATGAATATGCAATACTACTTTTGAATATTGTTTTATTCATCATGGCAAAGCTAAATTCACCATGAACAAAACTATGAGGACAAACACTATAGCGCATACAAAAGTAATAGCCAGCATTCGCTCTAAACCACCTTCAGAAAAATCACTTTCCTGTTTTTCTTTAGATTGCACCCCTACCAGTGCAGCAAGGACACTTTGCACAAAGCTCAGTAGTTGTCTCCACCCCTTTCTACTATTATCATCTGCCATATAGCCATCCTTTACGCTCTTCGAAGAAACATAGCAACTTTGACTTATTCAGTTAACTGTGAGGCACAATCACTAATTAATTTCGGGCCAGAATAAATAAAACCACTATAAATTTGTACTAACTTGGCCCCCGCATTGAGTTTAGCACGAGCATCATCACCACAGGTAATGCCACCCACACCGATAATGGGTATAGCATCCCCCAATAGACCATATAGCTCAGCAATCACCGCTGTGGAGCGATCAGTCAAAGGCGCACCACTAAGCCCTCCTGCCTCATCGCCATTGGCATAATGCTCCACTCCTTGACGACTCAAGGTCGTATTAGTAGCGATGACGGCATCCATTTTCTGCTCTTGCAGACACAAGGCCACACCAGCTAGCTGTTCACTATCCATATCAGGCGCAATTTTGACTGCTAAGGGCACATAACGTCCATGCACCTCGGCCAAAACAGCTTGTTCTTGTTTCAGTCGCGCCAACAGTTGACGCAAAGATTCACCATACTGTAACTCCCGTAACCCAGGAGTATTGGGTGAGGATATATTGACCGTAATATAACTAGCGTGAGCATAGACTTTTTGCATGCAGATGAGATAATCATCAACGGCATGCTCTACTGGCGTATCAAAGTTCTTGCCAATATTAATGCCCAAAATACCGTTAAAGCGTGCTGCTTTAACGTTGGCAACTAAGGCATCAACACCTTGATTGTTGAATCCCATACGATTAACAATCGCTTTCGCTTCGGGAATACGAAACAAACGTGGCTTCGGATTACCCGGTTGTGGACGCGGGGTAATGGTGCCAATTTCCAGAAAACCAAAGCCCAAACCCGCCAAACCATCGATGCAACTGCCATTTTTATCCAAACCGGCTGCCAAGCCCACTGGGTTATCAAACTGCATACCCATTACTTCCACTGGCGCTGCCGGTATTGTTGGCGCCAAAGCTGGCAACAAACGCAAACGAGCCGCCGCCGACAAGGCATCCAGAGTGACTTCATGTGCTGTTTCAGCAGACAGTTGGAATAACAAATGGCGGGCAATGGAAAACAAGATAGTTACCTAAAGGCTAATGATAGAGTAGCCTTTTATTATACCCTATTTTTTATGTGCCTTCCCATGCCATATAAGCTCCACACAACGTAGTATTAGGTTACAAAAATAACTCAATCAGACCACAAATAGTGCCATTCACAATAGCCAAGTTGTCAGCATGGAGTATTTGAGAAATCAAATAAGGCCAAACGATGAAACATGAAGCAACTGCTATCATTCAATTAATGTTGGCGAATGAAATGCAACAGGTTGATTATATGCGTCACTTACAGCGTGCTAGACATAGCCATTGGCACTAAGGGAGACTGTTAACAATGTCGGGCAATTGTCGATAACGTTTTATAATCATAAAGGCCGTTTGTGCCTGCGGGTAGACCCGCCCCAATAAAGCTAACCACTGTTTAATTCTTGCAGCTTGAAAACGTTCTGGCACCTGTATAGCAACACGCTCGCAAAAGGCCAGTATTAGCGGTCGCAAGTCATCCCAAGTGTAGTCAGGCAACTCGGGGTGACGAATACTCCGCGCCAAATCTGGCCGCCATACAACCCCCCGTCCCAACATGACATCATCACTACCACTGACCTGACGACAGCGATGATAATCCTCTGGACTCCATACTTCGCCATTAGCCACAACGGGGATCGCAATGGCGGAGCGAATTATAGCAATCCACTGCCAATGGGCTGGAGGCCGATAACCCTCTATTTTAGTTCGAGCATGCACGACCAATTCATTCGCGCCAGCATCAGCAATAGCTTGCGCATTATCCAGAGCGAGGTTCTTGTCCTCGTAACCCAAGCGCATTTTGGCACTAAGCCAAGCATCAGCACCAATGGCCTCACGCACATTCGCAACAATTTCTCCCACTAGGCTTGGGTTTTTAAGAAGAATAGCTCCACCCTGACTACGGTTAACCGTTTTAGCCGGACAGCCAAAGTTCAAATCAATGCCTGGTGAACCCAATTCCAGAGCTCGCTGTGCATTTAATCCTAATGCTTGCGGGTGATTACCCAGCAATTGAATACGCACAGGAACTCCCGATGGCGTTTTGCCACCCTCATGCAACTCTGGGCATAGTCGGTAAAAAACTCGCGGGGGCAATAATTGATCCGTCACACGCACAAATTCTGTTACGCACAAGTCAATTCCACCTACTTGCGTCAAGCAATCACGTAAAATATTGTCCGCCAACCCCTCCATGGGAGCAAGAATGATACGACTCATACGATTTTTCGACTATAATGCCGCCAACTATTTAATGAATAGGAATAACACATGTTTACCGGTATCGTTCAAGGTATGGGCCGCATTAAGCAGGTTCACGAAGGTCACGACCAACGCAGTTTTATTATCACCTTACCTGAAGCCCTAAGCCAAGCAGTTGAAATCGGTGCTAGTGTGGCCGTGAATGGTACCTGCCTGACAGTCACAGGACAACAAGGATGTGACTTGAATTTTGATGTAATTGGTCAAACCCTTAGTCTGACCAATTTGGGTCTGCAACAGCAAGGCAGTTTGGTCAACATTGAGCGTTCCCTTAAGATGGGTGACGAGTTAGGTGGCCATATCATCTCGGGCCACGTAACAACCGCTATCAAAGTCACCGCCGTGGAACATCAAGATGACAATACCAGCATTTGGTTTGCTCTTCCTCAAGACCACCAAAAACATGTTCTGCCACAAGGCTTTATCGGCCTGAACGGCTGCAGCCTCACTGTAGCCAATGTTGAAGATACGCGATTTTCAGTATGCTTGATTCCAGAAACCCTACGTATGACCACCTTCGGCAACAGCCAAGTCGGCGACATGGTGAATATGGAAATCGACCACCAAACACAAACCATTGTTGCTACCGTAGAACGTGTACTGCAAGCGCAAAAAAACAACAACTAACAACAGTTTATTAGGGCACAGTGGTATCAGAACCTGTGCTCTCAATAACACACTCCACTAAAGTGCCTATTGCCTCAACCTGCTCATCAGCATCATTCAGGCAGGGAATATAACCAAATTCTTTACCACCAGCTTGAATGAAGGTCTCTTCAAACCCCAAGGCCACCTCTTCCAAGGTTTCCAGGCAATCGACGGCAAAACCTGGGCAGATAACTTGTACCGACTCTAAGCCCTGCTGCGCTTTCGCCTCCAACAGAGGCTCTGCGTAAGGCTGCAACCATTTCTGAAAGCCGAAACGCGACTGAAAAGCAATGCTATAGCGATCTTCTTCTAGCCCCAAAATTTGTGCCAAAGCCTGCCCCGTTGCCAAGCACTGTTCATAGTAAGGGTCGCCTTTACGACGCGTAGCCTCAGGGGTGCCATGAAAAGACATCAATAACTGCTGCGCCTGACCATGTTGGCGCCAGTATTTTCGAACACTACTGGCCAATGCCAGCAGGTGTTCCTCCTGTTGATGATAATTTTGCACTGGAAGCAACTCTGGTTGATAACTCAATTGCTGGCAAGCAGTTTGATAAGCGTCATAAACCGCGGCTGTGGTGGTTGTCGAGTATTGGGGAAACAAAGGCACCACAACTAACTTATTAACACCTTGTTGCTGAAGCTTTGCTAAGCTTGTTTGCATGGCCGGCTCGCCATAGGTCATAGCCAGCTCTACTTGCCAATTCAAACCCTGTTGCTGTGCCCTGTTGCTCAACTTGATCTGCAGCGCGCGGCTATTAACCAATAAGGGAGACCCTCCCTCTTGCCACACCTTGGCGTACAAGGCCGCAGAACGAGCTGGACGTCTACGCAATATGATACCTTGCAGGATAGGCTGCCAAAGCCAGGCCGGTAAATCAACAACCCGCTGATCAGACAAAAACTGCTTAAGATAAGGCTTTACAGCCTCAGCAGTAGGCGCCTGCGGCGAACCTAAATTCACCAATAACACACCCAATGTTTGCTTATCATTTACCATCATTACTGAACCAAGGCCTTACTAACAACTTCATACACATCCTTACTTGGATTGGTATCAATAATCCGCTGCAGCTGCTCTCGGATCAAAACTTGACGCTCTGGGGTGTGCTTCTTGAAGCGCCCAAGAGGCTTACAAAGGCCAGCGGCTATCATGGGATTAATACTGTTGAGTAAAATAACCTGTTCGGCAATAAACGCATAACCACTCCCATCTGCAGCATGGAAATTGATAGCACTGCGTATAAAGCCCCCCAATACACTGCGCACCTTATTGGGATTCTTGATATCAAAAGCCGAGTGGCGCAATAATTCTTTTACGTATTCTAAACGCCCAGCTTGGTTAGCGCTTGACTGCAGAGCAAACCATTGATCAACGACCTGAGCATCCTGATGCCAATGGGAGTAAAAATTCTCCAAAGCGATAGCTGCGGCATCATCATCCATAGCAATCATGGCCTGCAAAGCGGCACTCACATCAGTCATATTAGCTTGCTTTTCGTATTGCCTTTGCGCTAACGCCAAATGCGCCTCATCTTCGAGGGTGGTTAAGTACATCAAACACACGTTCTTGAGTGCACGATGGCCAATGGCCACCCCACTTTGGCTAAAGGGACCATCATCTTGACAGCGGGCATAACAGCCCTCTAGTTCCGACTGCAGGCTTTGGGCGATATAACAGCGGACACTTTCTCGACAGATGTGAATCAGTTCCACATCTATTTCCGTTTGCATTTCTGCTAAATAGGCTTCACTGGGTAACAATACCAAACGCGCCACCATGGCAGGATCCAGTTGTTCATTGCGCAACAGGTCCGACAACAAGTCCAATAAAGGTTGCGCCACAGCGTCGCCGATGGTTTCCTCATTCATCACCGCCTGCAGGGCTTGTAACAACAAACGCTGCACTGCTTCCCAGCGGTTAAAACCATCACTGTCATGCTGTGCCAAAAACATCAGTTGCTGATTGCTGTACGGGTAATCTAATTTTACCGGCGCTGAAAAGCCACGCAACAGCGAAGGTACCGGGCGCGCAGCTATTCCAGTGAATACAAATGTCTGCTGAGCCTCAGTAATCGACAATACAGCTTCGTTGCTATCGGCGGCAATTGCCGAGACTTGCTCGGGCCAACTCACAGCCATGCTGTTACCAACACCTTGCCGGGCACTGGCATTATTATCCAATCCCTGCAACAAGGCCATGCGCACGGGAATATGAAATGGTAACTTGGTGTCTGACTCCGGCGTAGCGGGAGTTGATTGACTAACGTATAAACGGTATTCCTGTTGCGTGGCATCATACTCGTCACGCACATTTATGGTAGGCGTACCGGCCTGACTGTACCAGTTTCTAAACCGTGTTAAATCAACCCCACTGGCGTCCTCCATAGCTACCACAAAGTCTTCTGTAGTTACCGCTTGACCATCATGACGATGAAAATAAAGATCACTGCCTTTGCGGAATAGATCTGCACCCAACAAAGTATGGATCATACCCACGACTTCGGCACCTTTTTCATATACGGTAACCGAGTAGAAGTTGTTAATTTCCATGTAGGATTCTGGCCTGATAGGGTGTGCCATGGGACCACTATCTTCGGCAAATTGAGCGGTACGCAACAGACTCACATCATCAATTCGCTTAACCGTAGGCGAATACATATCAGCCGTGTATTGGGCGTCTCTAAACACCGTGAAGCCTTCTTTTAAACTCAATTGAAACCAATCACGGCAAGTAACACGATTACCTGACCAGTTGTGAAAGTACTCGTGCCCAACAATACCTTCAATACGCTCAAACTGTGCGTCGGTGCTGGTATTTGGATCGGCCAGAACACAGTCCGAATTAAAGATATTTAAGCCCTTATTTTCCATAGCGCCCATATTAAAATCATCGACAGCAACAATCATGAATAGGTCAAGGTCATATTCACGGCCATAAACATCCTCGTCCCATTTCATAGAGCGCTTCAAGGATTCCATAGCGTGCGCACATTTATGACTATTATGAGCCTCAACAAATATATGCAATGTCACTTCACGCCCACTACTAGTGGTAAAACTATCACCGTAACGCACCAAATCACCTGCTACTAGAGCAAACAAATAAGCTGGCTTTGGGAATGGATCATGCCATACCGCATAGTGGCACCCCCCCGCTTGCTCACCCTGCTCAATTGGGTTGCCGTTGGCCAATAGCACTGGGTACTTTGTCTTATCGGCACTGATACGTGTAGTAAACACGGACATGGCATCGGGACGGTCCATATAATAGGTAATATTGCGAAAACCTTCGGCTTCACATTGCGTACAAAACATACCACCTGATTTATACAAACCCTCTAGGGTGGTATTATTTTGCGGCTCAATCAAACATTCAGTTTTTACTTCAAATTGCTCTGGGCAATCCTTAAGCAATAAGTTTGTGCCCTGCTTTATTAGGCGCGCCGGTGTCATTTCTACACCATCTAGACAAGCTTTCTCAAGCTGCAATAGCGTGCCACCATGCAATAATAAATCATGGCTTTGAGCTTGGCTTAGGGGGTTTTTGCGGACCTGCAAAGTGCAAATCACGCGGGTATTTTGGTCATCAATATGCACGTCTAAAAAGGTGCTATCAATAATATGGCTTGGTACCTGATAGTCCTTCAGGTAAATCACTTGGGGTTGTTCACTCATGCGCATAATTGCACCAAATAAGAAGAATATTTACGGATGTTAATGACTCTGTTGGCAAAGATCAGGTACTGACCTTTAATACCCAAAAGCTGATCTTCCAACACAGACTCTTTATCTAAATTGTGGGACACTATTTTGGTTGGGTATTGCTGCACCGGATATTGCATACTGGTTGGCGTATGTTGCAACCAGGTATAGCAAGCTTTGTCCACGCCTGAAAGCAACCCTTGCAAAGGTTCTGCCGCCTCGGCTTTTAAACGCTCGCATTCAGCCAGCAAATCAAGTTCCATCGCCTCGCCTTTAAGCAAAGCACGCCAATTGGTTTTGTCGGCCACATAATTTTTAAGCACGGTTTCCACTTGCCCGGACAACTTGCGTGTTGCCACTTGCATAATGGGCACAGCTTGGCTAGCACCTTGATCCAGCCAGCGCGTTGGCATTTGGTTAACTCTGGTGATGCCCACTTTCAAAGCACTGGAGTTGGCTAGGTAGATTACATGGGGCTGCATACAATACCCCTCTCCCCAACTGGCATCACGGCAGGTGCCCTGATCATAGTGACAACGTTCGGGACTCATGATACATAAATCACATTGGGGCAGTTTTTGCATACACGGATAGCAATAACCTTGAGAATAACTTTTCTTAGTCTTACGCCCACAATGGCTGCATTTAATTTCTCCCAAATGTTGCAGACGAATAGTGCGCCCAACCAAAGCGTTCATATCTACGCTCTGGCCTCCCATTTGCAATTGATAAGCAACTCTAGCCTTAGGTACTGCGTTAATTGAAGTGGCCATCTTACTAAGATGGCCTTGTGCTAGCACTCGCATCAGTGAATCTTAATCACTTGCGCCGCATCTTGCTGCGACGACTCACACTGATCTTTAATATACCCAGAATGTTCTTCTGCGGGCAGATGCATAGCTTGATAACGCAGCACGGCTTCCATGCAAGAGTCTTTTTGTGCTTGTGTCAACGCCCGCCCATCGGCCCATTTACCCAATTCCAAAGCCTGCTTGAGGCGTTGATAAATCTCTGGCGTCATATGTGCCAGCATTTCATTATATTCCATATTTTCAGTCCACCAAACGAGCTCAGTCCCGGCTGGCGCCCGTAATTATTTGCAGCACTTTTTAGCGCCGACTATCTCTTCTCGATTCTATCATGGACAAGATAAAGGCCAAAGCCAAGCCCGCCAACAACCCACCTAAATGTGCCATATTAGCCATATTACCCATACCCATTACAGAAAACACATTGCTAAGGCCCAAAAGTAACCATACCAACATAAAAATAAGAATACCTTGGGGCAGAAAAAATACGGGATTGCGCAACCTATCCCATAACCAGATATACCCAAGCAAACCATAAATCACTCCAGACAAACCACCAAATAAGTGCGCACCTTGCCAGGCCTGAGCCAAGTTGCTAATGAGGGCAATAATAACAAACAACCACCACAGCCTCTTGCTCGACTGGCGTTGCTCAATGCGGCGCCCTAAATCCCACCACCAAAGACAGTTAAACACCAGATGTAACCAGCCAAAGTGCAACCATGCTGGTGTTAAAAGACGCCAAGGCTCACCAAACAAATGCTGCCAACCCGCCAATAAATAAGGTTCCGGTTGCAAAGCAATTGGGTAAAAACTCAAGGCAGCAATGTACTCTAGCTGATCCCCCATGCCGGTTAAAAGAGCCAAGAGCAACGTAATGGCCAAAATACCCGCAGTCATAGGGGCCGCCAATAAGCCACCAAATAGACTAATACGGACTCTAGATTGGTTTGTTTCAGTGTTTATACTAGGCAGCTCACCGCGCGCCATCTGTTGACACAAATCCAACGCCTCTGGCGCCTGTGCAGCTTTAGTTAACCACAACTGCTGATCTTCGTTGTGCTCTAGTATTTGATGAGATATTCCGCGTGACCACAAGACTTTGGTAAGTGGCAACAAATCAACGTGCAATGGAAAAGACATAACCAAAAACATAGTAACTTACATTCCTGAGCAATCAAAAAGTGGTGGCATGAGCATGCCAGCCCAACTTAGAACGGCAACGTTCATAGAAATGATGCCCAATCGGGTGCAACACCTTCAAACGAGCCAAATGGCGTTGCACCAAGATGGTATCACCATGCTCCAAGGTAATATGTACCTGACCATCAATACTCAATACCGGTTGTGTTTGATTATCTTGCCCTAGGTGCAATGCCAACTCCGCATCAGCCGACACCACAAGAGGGCGGCTGCTCAAGTTATGTGGGTGCATTGGCACCAAGGCAATGGCATCCAAACCTGGGTGCATAATTGGCCCCCCTGCTGACAAGGCGTATGCGGTAGAGCCTGTTGGGGTAGCGATAATCACACCATCTGCACGATCAGCATAAACTGGCCGTTTATCAATCAACAAATCATAAGTCAACATACGCGCCGACTGACCTGGGTGCAGAACAATATCATTGAGACCACTGCCACGCGCCACCTCTTGACCGTCTCGCATCACCTTGGCAGACAACATAAAACGGCTACTGGCTTCGTATTTGCCTGACAGAACTTGCGCCAAACAGTCTTCCACCTCTTCTGGAGAAATGTCAGTCAAAAACCCAAGCTTACCTCGATTAACGCCGATCACCGGCACATCATGTATAGCCAATACGCGCGCGGCCGCTAACATGCTACCGTCACCGCCCACCACAATCGCCAGATCACACTGCTCACCGATGTCCCGGCGACGCCCAGTGCGTCCTTGATAGTTATCTATGTTATTCGCGACCGCATGATGAACCACAATTTCATGGCCACGAGGGCGTAAAAATTTGATGATTCGAGTAACGGTTTCGATCACCGTTTGGCTATGCAGACGGCCGATAATGCCAATGGAATGGTACATGGTCATTAATTTATCTCTGCCATATTAAACTTTGGGTGGCCTAGTGTATCTTGCTCTGGGGACCACCTTCAACAAGGGCCATTAGTTGATCTTCTCGATTGAATCGTTCGGTTAGAGCTTCACCTAACTTGGATAATCGACCAGTAAAATGACCGATATCCTGAATAGTCAAATTCTCTACTGAACCATACTCATCATCAAACACTACGATACGGTCCGTAGTTTCGTGAATTTGAATTAGCAAATTTTGGAGCTGATCTTTGCGGCTATGATCACGTTCCATAATAGCCTGCAACAAATGCTCATAGACCCGAAAGTGCCCCTGAGAAGTATAATCAACCAAGGTTTCACAAAGTTCGTGAATAGCGTCAATAATATTAGATGTAACACTCATTTGCGGTAACGCAACAAACTGACTCAATAACAGTTGACGTTCTAACAACCAAGCTTCAATCGCTGCATCCATGGCTTCGTCTAGCGGTAATTCGGAACCCGATGACATAAGTAATACTCTAAAGATTCTGTTATCAAGTGGATGTTACAGGTTTTGTTTGCTAGGGGCTAGATTGCAAGGTTTATTAGCATTGCCATCAACCGCTCTGGTGGTCAAATCACTTAATAATTCGAGCAGCTCATATTTCCAAACAACTAGTGATGCAAAAGAGGTGCATTTTTGTGTGGACAAAAAAATGCCCTAGGCACAGACCCGGGGCTAATTGTAAAAGGGAATTATTAAGGTTTAACCAAACTGGTTGATAATATGAATCGATTCATCTCATGGAGAACAGTTTCACGGCGTGTCCATGCCCGGTGGTTGTGAAGTTCTGCATCTTAAAAACACATAAGACTTAGTCATAGATTCCCTATAAGTGAAGCATCTATGTCGGCATCGTAATAAGCCATACCTAATTTATTTAAATACTCTAGGCGATCTGCATGCATCAGATTGATCTCTGGGATTTCAAAGTCATTCGCTAAGTAAACACCCGTTAAAAACGCCATAAATTGCTCGCCCTCTTTAACTAACAACAGGCTTGCTGCGCCCACATCGGGTTTAACTTTGCTATTTAACATATCAGGCAGATTTACTGTGATTACAGCAGGTAATTCGTTTCCTTCTATTCTTACGCTACGATTTCTAACTGTTTGCTGCGCCCAGTAAAAAGCCAGCTCTTTGCTTTGCGTTAAAAAAACTGGTTCAACTGATTCAGTGTAGCTATTACCGATGGTTGCCATGGTTTTTTTAGTCGCAGCTTTTAGGGCTTGGTCACCGGAACGTTTTAATCCATGCGTTTTAATAGACTCTATTAGCGCCGATGAGGTGCCATGATACCAAGTGTTACTGGTAGCAAACCCCTGTTCGGTTAATAAATCTTTAGCATCTTGAAGAAAAGTCGGTGTAGTAGTCATATTCAAAATCACTTAGTCAGTTTGCAGTAGAAAGCTGCTTGAATTCTAACGTATAAAGCCAGCCGTGTGTTGCGAGGAGAGCTAGAAGTTTTCTATAAAAAAAGCGACACCTTTAAAAACAGGGGCCGCTTTTATATTCTAAGTGCGCAAGGCCCTAGTGATATCTAAGCAATCACTAGATTGAGCCACTATGAAAACTGGTTGGATGTATTTTTCGCACCGCCAGCTTTAAGAGCGTTTTCACCAGCAAAGTATTCTTTGTGATCATCGCCCATATCTGAACCAGACATGTTTTGGTGCTTAACGCATGCGATACCTTGACGGATCTCTTTACGCTGAACGTTTTTAACGTAACCAAGCATACCTTGCTCACCGAAATACTCTTTCGCTAGATTGTCTACAGACAACGCAGTAGTGTGGTAAGTCGGCAAAGTGATCAAGTGGTGGAATACGTTCGCTTCACGTGCCGTATCAGCCTGGAAGGTGCGCGTACGTTCGTCAGCAACAGCCGAAAGTTCAGAATCGTCGTAATCAGCGCTCATTAGCTTAGCACGGTCGTAAGCAGAAACGTCTTTGCCTTCAGCAGCCCAAGCATCGTAAGTCTGTTGGCGGAAGTTTAGCGTCCAGTTGAAAGAGGGAGAGTTGTTATAAACCAGTTTCGCATCTGGATGTACTTTACGAACGTCGTCCATCATGCCTTTGATTTCGTGTACTGTTGGTACAGCAGTCTCGATCCAAAGAAGGTCAGCACCAGCATTGATCGCGCCGATACAATCGAATACGCAACGCTCATGACCAGTGCCCTGACGGAACTGGTATAGACCAGAAGGTAAGCGCTTAGGACGAACTAGCTTGCCATCACGGTTGAAGCATACATCGCCTTCAGCCATGTCAGCCACACCGATTTCTTCAACGTCTAGGTAAGAGTTGTAGATGTCACCAGCGTCGCCTGGTTCATTTACAACAGCGATCTCTTTAGTCAGGCCAGCACCTTCAGAGTCAGTACGGGCAACAATGACACCGTTGTCAATACCTAGCTCTAGAAAAGCGTAACGTAGAGCGCGAATCTTAGCGTGGAAGTCAGCATGGGGAACGGTTACTTTACCATCTTGGTGACCACACTGCTTCTCATCAGCAACCTGGTTTTCTATCTGTAGTGCACACGCACCAGCTTCAATCATCTGCTTGGCCATTAAGTAGGTCGCTTCAGCGTTACCGAAACCCGCATCGATATCAGCAACAATTGGCACAACGTGTGTTACGTGGTTATCAATTTTGTCTTGAACCGCGGCTTCAGTAGCAGCATCGCCAGCTTCACGAGCAGCGTCTAGTTCACGGAACAAACCGCCTAGCTCACGTGCATCAGCTTGACGCAGGAATGTATATAGTTCTTCAACTAGGCTAGCAACAGAAGTTTTTTCATGCATAGACTGGTCAGGAAGAGGACCGAAGTCGGAACGCAGAGCTGCCACCATCCAACCAGAAAGATACAAGTAACGACGATCAGTTTTACCACCGAAGTGCTTTTTAATAGAGATCAGTTTCTGCTGACCTACAAAACCGTGCCAGCAGCCCAAAGACTGAGTGTACTTAGTTTTATCTTGATCAAATGCGGCCATGTCTGCACGCATAATGTTAGCCGTGTACTGAGCGATGTCTAGGCCAGTTTTAAAACGGTTCTGAGCCTTCATGCGAGCAGCAGATTCAGGGTTGATGGCATTCCAGGCTGCGCCTTGTGAAGCCTTTAAATCAGCTAGCGCTTTGATATCTTGTTGATATTGAGCCATGTTCCAGTCCTCTTATATTGAGTAAGTGTTATTAGTTTGCCGTTGAACAGCAATGACCCCAGTCTAGGCCCGCAGACGCTATAAATAAATACTATGGAACTTATGACTAGCATTCATATAAATTATATTAGACTTATATATATACCGAACTTTAGACCGCAAGATAGCCCTACTTGCGTTACCTTACAAATATTTATTATTTTGTTTTTAAAAGATATTTCATTAAAAAGAACGATAGAAAATCGAACATTTGTAATTTGACTACATATTTATTTAGCATTTCTTTGCTGAATAATTCCCTTAATTTATTGATTTTATGTCAGCTATCCATATAATGAATATCAAATTGCAGTGAACAGAGGTAACCACACATGAGTGTTGATCGCGTTGATTTAAACCTACTTGTCTACTTGGATGCCTTATTAAAAGAACGCAATGTCACTAAGGCTGCCAACCAGTTAGGCTTAAGCCAACCTGCCATGAGCAATGGTCTGCGCCGCCTACGCGAGGTATTTCAAGACCCTCTGCTAATCCGTACCAGTGACGGCATGACACCCACTGAAAGGGCTCAGGAATTACAGCCGACGATACGAGAAGTACTAGCGACTATTGATAAAGCTGTACAACCCCAAGCCGACTTCGATGCGATGACCTCAGACCGCGTATTTCGCATCATGGCCAGTGACTATGCTGAGCCAACGCTGATTCCACCACTAGTAGAACGCCTGCGTAAAGAAGCGCCTGGTATCAGCCTAGACATCATGACGCCTTCTGATGTGGACTTTTACGATGTGGAACAAGGCAAAGTAGACATGGTAATCAACCGTTTTGATTCCATGCCCCAATCCTTCCACCAAAAAACCCTATGGCGCGACCGCTTTGTTTGCTTGGTCAGCAAAAACAACCCCATCATTAATAACTTCAATCTCGAGTCCTATTTACAAGCCCACCATATCTGGGTGAGTAAAACAGGGATGGGGGCCGGTGTAGGCATGAACCCCAAAGATGTACAGCGCCGTGGCTGGGTGGACAACGCCTTGTCTGAACTAGGCAGAACTCGTAACATCCGAGTCTTTACTCGCCACTATCAAGCGGCCATGCAATTAGCCACCCAAAAAGACCTGATTGTAACGATTCCTTTCAAGGCCACCTTATTACCCGTGCCTACCGATGAACTGGTCCTTTTAGAAGCACCTTTTGATATCCCTGAAATGGCCCTCACCATGGCTTGGAGCCCTCTTTTACAACACAATCCAGCACATCGTTGGATGCGGGGCTTGATCACTGAAATATCCCGTGAAATAGACGGCAATTAAGCCACCCTAAAGATAGAGCACTTATATCGTTCGGCAGCCGAGTTGAGCTGCCTCATTTCACCATAGTGATGTTTATAGACCGGGCCTCACAATATAAGCGAAGTGAATACCTATCCGATAACTGCATTCATATCAAAAATAATGACCATCAAAATGAATCACTATTGATGACATTACTTGCTCAATTATTTCCTATACAATCCATTTGTACACTTTACGAAACATGCGCCTGTAGCATATCCGCAAATAGGGACCACAATGAGCAACCGTATCTCCGAAGTCAATTTGGCCGTCGACAGCCAAATACATGACCTGCTTGTCAACGAAATCTTGCCCGGTCTTAACCTTAATGCCGATCAAGTTTGGCAAGCCATGGCGACCCTACTCACAGAATTTCAGCCACGTAATCGTCAGCTATTAGCCAAACGAGAAGAGCTGCAAAGCCAAATTGATAACTGGCACGAAAACAACCCCGGTGCGGATGTTGCAGCCTACAAATCCATGCTACAAGAAATTGGTTATCTAGTCACAGCACCAGCACAGGTGCAAGCCACTACGGCCAATGTCGACCAAGAAATCACAACCATTGCCGGCCCACAGCTAGTCGTCCCCGTCAATAACGCTCGCTATGCGTTGAACGCCGCTAATGCTCGATGGGGCAGCTTATACGATGCCTTATACGGCACCGACGCCCTGCCTGGTTCAGCACAAGGCAAAGGTTACGATGCTAAACGTGGCGCTCAGGTTATTGCCTATGGCAAACAATTCCTTGATCAGCATTTTCCATTAATGCACGGTTGCCACGGTCAGGTGACAGGTTATAGCACCGCCAACGGCTCTCTCATTGCCACCTTACAAAACGGCCACGCCACCATGATGGTTACACCGAAGCTGTTTGCCGGCTACTGTGGTGACCCAAATGCTCCCAGCGCCATTTTGTTGCGACACAACAACCTTCACGTAGAACTGATTCTGGACGCCACAACAGCCGTAGGCCAGCAGGACATGGCGGGTATCACTGACATCATTTTAGAATCCGCTATTTCCACCATCATGGACTGTGAAGATTCCGTTGCTGCGGTCGATGCTACTGACAAGTGCTTGGTTTACCGCAACTGGTTAGGCCTAATGAAAGGCGATCTGAGTGTCGACATGAACAAGCAAGGCAAAACCGTCACCCGCACCATGAATGCCGATCGCGAATACCACAACCGCCATGGTGAGCGCTTTAGCCTGCATGGTCGCGCCCTGTTATTTGTGCGTAATGTCGGCCACTTGATGACTAATGATGCTATTCTCAATGCCCAAGGTGAGGAAATCCCCGAGGGCATCATGGACGCTTTATTCACCACCTTGTGCTCCATGCACGATCTAAACGGCAACGCCAATGGCATTAGCAACTCCCGTCAGGGCAGCGTGTACATTGTTAAACCCAAAATGCATGGCCCCGAAGAGGTCACTTTCACCGTTGACCTATTCACTCGCATTGAAGCACTCTTAGGCCTACCCACAAATACCTTAAAAATAGGTATCATGGATGAAGAACGACGAACCTCAATAAACCTAAAAGCCTGCATTGCTGCCGCAAGTGAGCGCGTAGCCTTTATTAACACCGGCTTTTTGGACCGCACTGGTGATGAAATTCACACTTCT
This sequence comes from Gammaproteobacteria bacterium, assembly GCA_024230095.1. Lineage (GTDB taxonomy): Bacteria > Pseudomonadota > Gammaproteobacteria > Pseudomonadales > Balneatricaceae > Njordibacter. The sequence goes on from JAAERS010000151.1 coordinate 22,767, forward strand.
ATGAACGCCGGCCCTATGGTTGCCAAAGGCGACATGAAACAACAGGCTTGGATCAACACTTACGAAGACAACAACGTGAAAGTGGGTCTAGAATGCGGACTCCAGGGGCGCGCACAGATTGGCAAGGGCATGTGGGCTAAACCAGACTGTATGGCGGAAATGATGGAAGTGAAAGTAGGTCATCCAATGGCTGGCGCCAATACAGCCTGGGTACCCTCTCCCACCGGTGCCACCTTACACGCTATGCATTACCATGACGTACTGGTACAAGAACGCCAAGAAGAGCTTAAAAAGAGTCTCAGCGTAGACCAAGACAAGCTGTTAGAAATCCCCCTCTTACCAGCCGGTACAGAGCTAACTGGTGAGCAAATCACACGCGAACTAGACAATAATTGCCAGGGCATTCTGGGTTACGTCATCCGCTGGGTCGAGGGTGGCGTGGGCTGCTCGAAAGTACCGGATATTAACCAAGTTGGTCTCATGGAAGACCGGGCTACCTTGCGCATCTCCGCCCAAGCTTTAGCCAACTGGCTAGCTCACGGTATTTGTACTCGTCAGATGGTGGTGGCCAGCATGCAGCGTATGGCAAGACTGGTAGATAAACAAAATGCCAAAGATCCTACTTACCGCAATATGGCACCCAACTTTGATTCGAGTGTAGGCTATCAAGCGGCCTTAGAATTAGTATTTGAAGGTAAAGTACAACCAAGCGGTTATACGGAGCCTGTATTGCACCGCCGTCGAAAGGAAGCCAAGCAGGCTTGCGTCTAACTCAATCCCAGCTGAGGTCAGGCTTGAGGCCTGACCCTCCATATCATCTTGCCAACGATCGTCCAAATCAGTTGCGCCGTGTGGCTTCATCTGGATTTTTGTATTTCCGTTCTATGGATACCGTAAACCGCGTGATTAAGAATTCTATCACCCACCTTCTCCTGATGGGTTAGAATACCTTCTAACTTCATGCCAAGGCGCTCACAGACGGCTCTGCTTGGCCGGTTTCCTTCGGCTGCTGCAATCTGCACTTTGTCCATTTCAAGATTTTTGAAAGCATAATCTATTAAAACATGACACACGCGTGAAATGATTCCCTTGCCTTGGTATACCTTACCAATCCAGTAACCGATTTCAACCCTCTTCAATTCATGCTGTATAGTGTTAAAACTAGCATTACCAACTATTTCACCCCGATACTCGACAGCACAATTCATACTTTTGCCCTCTGCATATTCATGCAGCGAATCTTTAACGAATTCTTTAAAATCGTCTTGAGTTTTGCAGACTCTAGGCCATGCGAGCCACTGCGCAAGATATTTTTCATTTTCTTCTACAAGCTCGACATACCTGCCGGTAAAAGAATCATTCACAAGATATAAATTGATTTCATCATCAACCGTTAATTTAAACATCGAGTATTCCCTTGCTCTTGTTTTTCTCGATAATTGACAAACATCAGGCCACATAATGCGGAATCGGATGGTGACGCATAGATCAAGAAGTATAGTTTAGATTACCAACAACACGTTGCCTTTGTTCATCCTCACTCATGTTCTATTATTCACCTGTCAGGTGCATACCTAGCATGGTGTTTAGCAAATTATTTAGATGTGTTTTGTCAGGGACTTTAACGGAGCCGCTTTGACGTCCCCGCCGATTTCGCTTTACGTTGGCTTGAGCCTGCCATTTTTTGCTGTTTGGGACTCGTAAAGCGCGTCATACCCTGCTTGCCTTTTTTAGCCTTTGTCAGCGGTTTTCGCCTCTCATTGACACTTTCCTTTGGAACCAGACAATCGGGCCCTTTACCAATCAACTTTTGCAAGCCCATATCTTTTAAAGCCTGACGAATATAATCCCAATTTTTGGGGTCATGATAACGCAAAATAGCCTTATGCAAACGGCGCTGACGAATACCTCTGGGAATGCTAATACGTTCACTATCGCGGCTGATTTTTTTCAGGGGATTACGCTCAGTATGATACATAGTAGTTGCATTACACATGGGCGACGGGTAAAAATTTTGCACCTGATCCAAGCGGAATTTGTTCTTCTTTAACCACAAGGCCAAATTCACCATATCAAGATCACGGGTACCTGGGTGGGCACTAATAAAATAAGGAATCAGGTATTGTTCCTTACCGGCTTCCTTGGAGTACTTGTCAAACATGCGCTTGAACTGATTGTAACTTCCCATCCCCGGTTTTAACATATAACTAAGAGGCTGATCTTCCGTGTGCTCTGGGGCAATTTTTAAATACCCTCCCACGTGATGCGATACCAGTTCTTTTACATATTCAGGGTCACGGATGGCAAGATCATAACGCAGCCCCGAAGCAATCAACACTTTCTTGACACCGGGTAATGCCCGAGCACGACGATAGAGGGATATCAGAGGTTTGTGGTTGGTGCCCATGTAGCTGCAAATATCAGGATGCACACAGGACGGACGTCGACAACTCGCTTCCACTTTGGGATCCTGGCATTGTAAACGGTACATGTTAGCCGTCGGGCCACCTAAATCAGATACCACACCCGTAAAGCCCGGCACCTTATCACGCATATCCTCCACTTCACTAATTATGGAGTCTTGCGAGCGGTTTTGAATAATACGGCCTTCATGCTCGGTAATGGAACAAAAACTACAGCCGCCAAAACAACCACGCATGATGTTGACCGAAAAACGAATCATTTCATAGGCCGGAATGCGCTCATCCCCATAGCTTGGATGCGGGACCCGCGCAAAAGGCTGCGCAAACACATAATCCATTTCCTCTGTATCTAAAGGCATGGCGGGAGGATTCACCCACAGTCCGACTGGGCCATGTTGCTGGTATAAGGCTCGTGCACAACCGGGGTTCGTTTCATGATGCATTACCCTACTGGCATGGGCATATATAACAGGATCAGATTTAACCGCATTAAAGCTAGGCAACTTGGCATAAGTCATAAACCAAGGTTTGCCCTTGATCGGCTCATAAGCGGCCATAGGTTTGATCGCTAGCGCCTGACTGTCAGCATCGGCAGCACCCATCGCATTACCCTGTTGCGATGAGGAACACACCGAATTGCTGCTCAGCGCAACGCTAGCCTGCTCTGTGGTTTTGCTGGCAGAGGTATTGTCATCCCCATAAGGACTAACAATCGGGTCGATATGTCCCGGCGCATCTAAATCCGTTGAATCCTTACCACGCCAACCCACCAAGGGTTGTTTTACCAGTACAGCGGTACCTGGAATATCCTGCATATCGGACAAACTTTGCCCCGCCGCCAAGCGCTGAGTTAGCTCTACCAGAGGTCGCTCTGCGTTACCAAACAGCAGCATATCCGCCTTACATTCCACTAATATTGAACGCCGGACTTTTTCTGTCCAGTAGTCATAATGACCGATACGACGCAAACTGGCCTCAATGCCACCAATAACGATAGGCACGCCTTTAAAAGCCTGTTTGCAACGTTGAGTATAAATTAGGGTAGCCCGGTCTGGGCGCTTGCCACCTATATTACCAGGGGTATAGGCATCATCATGGCGTAAACGGCGGTCCGCTGTATAACGGTTAATCATGGAATCCATATTTCCAGCAGTGACACCAAAATACAGATTAGGCTTGCCCAGTACCTTAAAGGCATTGACATCATTCCAATCTGGCTGAGCAATAATGCCAACCCGAAAACCTTGTGCTTCTAGTAATCGTCCAATGATGGCCATACCAAAACTAGGATGATCTACATAAGCATCACCAGTGACCAGAATAACATCACAGCTATCCCAGCCTAGCTCATCCATCTCGGCCTTAGACATAGGCAAAAATGGCGCAGGACCAAAGCATTCCGCCCAGTATTTAGGGTAATCGAAGAGGCGCTTTTGGGGACTTAAAAATTCCGACATATCGGAGTGTTGGACAAGACTGGACATGAATCTCGCAATAATCTGACAAATAACCACCCTATTGTATCACAACGTAACTGATGCGGGTCGCTCCTTAATATAGGTAAAAGCGACGCAAAATCAACCTAAGAAAGCCACAACGCCCACTCTATATGAAAAGCATGATAAAATGGCAGATTGATTTATTATACCCTACCAAGAATGAAATTTTCCGATCTAGAATTAAACCCACGTCTCCTGCAAAACCTTGCCAAACAGCGCTTTGAACAAGCAACGAAAGCACAACAGGAAGGCATGCCAGTTGCGCTTTCCGGTAACGACTTACTGATGAGTGCTGACACGGGCAGCGGTAAAACTTTGGCCTTTATGGTACCCGCCATTCACCAATTGCTATCCACCAAACCTGTTGGGTACAGCACCCGCTGCCTGGTGTTAGCACCAACCAGAGAACTGGCTCACCAGGTGTTAAGTCTAACCAATAAATTAGTAAAAGGAACGCGCCTACAGGTGGCCCTTATATTGGGTGGTGAAGATTATAAATTTCAGGCAGCCTTATTACGCAAGACGCCCGACATCATCATCGCTACACCGGGCCGTTTTATGGAACATCAACGTAAAGGTCATACGGATACAGAAAATTTAGAGGTGCTGATTGTTGACGAAGCTGATCGCATGCTGGAGTTGGGTTTTTGCGAAGACGTAGAAAAAATTGCTGCGGTGGCCAACCAACATCGTCAAACCTTATTTTACTCAGCCACCTTGCGCAATGCCAAAGTACTAAGCATGGCCAACAGTCTGCTCAACAAGCCCGTTGAGATCACCTTGAACGATGCCAGTCAGGTACAAACCAATATTCAACAACAGGTAGTGGTATGTGATGACATTGAACACAAAAAACGGGTGTTGGTATGGTTATTAGCCAATCAAAGTGCCAACAAACGCTTAGTGTTTGTAAACAGCCGTAAGCTTAGCGAAGAACTTGCACAGTTTTTACAAACACATAGCCACCAAGCTATTGCCCTGCATGGAGAGCTCCCCCAAGAAGAGCGCAACGAAATCACACGCAAATACCGCCAGCACCATTTTAATCTGCTGATTGCAACTGAAGTGGCCGCCCGAGGCCTAGATATTGATGGCATTGAGCAGGTCATTAACTTTGATATGGCGCGCAATTTAGATGATTATTTGCACCGGGTTGGGCGCACTGGCCGCGCAGGCAAAGAAGGGACTGCCATTAACCTAGTCAACATTAGTGAGCGCCGCTTGCTTACTAGCGTTGAGCAAGCACAAGGTGCTCACCTGCCGCGTTTAACCATCAAAGGCCTACAAGCCAAATTACACCGTGATGGAGAAGATGCCAATATCAAAAAGCCGACCACCAAACCCAGCAAACAAGCACAAAGTAAAAAGCCGGCTGATCAATCAAAGGGCAACAAAAAGCCAGCCAAAACGGCGACTAGCCCACAACAAGCCGCGGCGGCAAAAGCCAAGGCCGCCAATCTTTGGGGCGATGGCTCGGCACCGTTTGGTATGAAAAAGAAGTAACCTGCTAAAGGCGATAACAGACTAAACTGAACGTGTTATCAACACTTGAATTATCAGCGAAGAGTAACCGGTGCAAATAGTGTCACTTACAGTATTAGCAACATCACTTCTAATCTGTTGCTCACTTGCAAATGGAGCGCCGTCGAGAGACAAAGCCGTAAGCCTGATACTCAATCATTATGCGGCCAGTGACGAACCTGGCATTCAGTATACGGTAGTCAGCGAGAGCGACACTGTATTTACTCGGAGTGTTGGCCTGTCAAACGTTGCCAGCAACATGGCACTTGATGCAAGCCATACAATGGCTGCCTTCTCTATGACCAAGACGCTTACAGCCATTGCTGTGTTACAACTTGTTGAACAAAATAAAATCAAGCTCGATGACAAAGTCATAGCGTATGTAAAACACCCCTATGATCCAGACATCACAATTCGGCATTTGCTAAATCATACTTCCGGCATTCCCAATCCGATTCCACTTAAGTGGGTACACTTGGCACAAGCGCATGACGATTTTGATGACCAATTTGAACTCGACAAGATACTAAATGAACACCCTACGGTAGATTTCCAACCCGGTAATCGTTATCAGTATAGTAATATTGGGTATTGGTTGCTCGGCAGCGTAATCGCGCGAGCATCTGAAAAAAGTTATTCACAATACTTGTCGGAACACCTCTTTCAACCCTTAAACCTCAGCGCTAGCGAAGTAGGATTTAAAATTCATGACAAAAACAATCATGCTAACGGTTATTTAAAGCAATGGTCGTTTATGGGTCTATTTGGACGCTTGCTTGTTGACGCCAAAATGTTAGGTGAAAATGAAAGCGGGTGGCGACATGTTAAAGACGTTTATCTCAATGGCGCCTCGTTTGGTGGGGCAATAGGAACGGCCCGAGCATTTGCTAAAATATTACAGGATTTACTTTCTACAAATTCTATTCTTCTGGGGCCAGCAGCCAAACAATTACTTTATCAGCAGCAAGTACTAAGCTCTGGCACCGGCATAGATATGACACTTGGGTGGCATGTGGATGAGCTTGAGGGCATCGCCTACTATTATAAAGAAGGTGGGGGTGCGGGATTTCATAGTGAAATGCGAATTTATCCCCAAAATGGTCTCGCTTCGGTCATCATGTCCAATAGAACGTCTTTCGATTCCAGACAAATATTGAGTGAACTTGATCTTCATTTTGTGACAACTAAAAAATCACAGCCGCATACAGACAAATAGAACAATACGGGTGTAGTTGATTAGTCTACCCCTAGGCCTAGTACTTACCTGCCAACAACTTATAATGGCGAAACTGTAAAGCTCCCATTGCCGCGGTAAATAGTGCCGTGAGCATCGCTACACGAATACCCGCAGACTCTACCACTATTAGGCCCATACTGACCAAGACAATCATCAGTATGGTCCAACCATAATCACAAGCAATAAACACCACCAACTCTTTGATACTCGGCTGAACACGACGCGAAGCTAAAAATAACCATAAACCGTAGGCCAAAGTAATCCAGCCAGCCGGCATTATCACTTCTGGATACTGATTACCTAAGAGGGTATTGAATGAGTCAGGCCACTGGGCCATTAACAAGCCAAAAAACACACAGGACAACGCATTTAGACGCAATATATAAGTCAGGGGCATCAGCGACTACTCAGCCATTTGCAGAGCAATTTTCATCATGCTGGTAAAGGCACTTTCGCGCTCTGCAGAAGTGGTAGCTTGCTGAGTTACAAGAGAATCAGAAACGGTAAGCACACACGCTGCCTGCTTACCTGTTGCCATGGCATTGGCAAACAAAGCAAAGGCTTCCATTTCCACCACTTGACAACCATGCTGGTCGCGGATGGTCTGGTATTCATCAAAGTTTTGACGGTAAAAAACATCACTGGAATGGATGCGCGTTTTTACATAGTCTATGTTGAGCGCTGCCGCCTTATCTTCCAGCTCTGCTACCAAATCTGGGGTGGCAGATAACACATCGACATCACTAACACCCTGGGTTTTAGCAAAGCTAGACTCGCTCCATGCGTCTTCGGCAATAACGACATCATAGAGGTTGAGATCGCCACTGTAGGCACCGCAAGAACCGACACGGATAATACGTTCTACACCATAAAAACTAAATAGCTCAAAAGAATAAATACCAATACTGGGCATACCCATGCCACTAGCCATCACTGAAATCAGGCGGCCCTCATAGGTTCCTGTATAGGCTAGCATGCCACGCACACCATTTACCTGCTTAACATCTTCTAGAAAGGTCTCTGCTATATATTTGGCTCGTAGTGGATCGCCCGGCATTAACACGGTCGCAGCAATATCGCCAGGTTGGCACTCAATGTGGGGGGTGGGGGTAGTCATAACTATATGCTCATATCAAGGACATTAAATGTTGGCCCTGAAAAAGCAAATAGAAAATCAGGGGCACAGGTATTGAGGGCCCTAATTCTAGCAGCTCTAGTTGCTGCCGGGTAAGTACTATATGAAGTTATTTAAATATTAGGCAGCAACGCACTTAGATTCATAGCGTTCGTTTAGCCAGCGCTGCGCTTCCTGCAGTGATTTTGCCGCATATACCACTACTGAGGGAGTCGTGATGCAGCCATCTTTTTTGGGGTCTAACGGAAACACCCACCACTTGCCCACATCTCGTTTTTGTATAATGTGATTATGCAATTTGTAGCGATTTTGTCGAATTAATTCAGCTTTTGTCATCAGGCTCTCCTCCTTTGATGATAAGGCAAAACATCCTCAAAATATTACACTCACATATTAGCCCTAATACGGCATGTTGCAAGCCTTTCGGAGCATAATATGCCAAAAAAGGTGGTTTTCGGCCTATTTTATTGGCATCAACACCCCAAATTCGAGGCCTACCCAGCCCTTTTTACCTGTTGTAGCATGGCCCCGCGACGGTCAATGCAGCCACCTTGCAACACAAAACCTTGTAAATTTCCTTGCTTATCAACAAAGCGGCCTATCATACCTTGCTCGTTTTCTTCTACCTGCCAAGCACCCTTTATCGATGCCGCAGGAGGCAATAGGCTCAATGGACAAGCTGGCGTTTTCACCATCACCGTCATAAGCGGATAGTTCACTGATGTCGTCGTGCCTGTTAAGGTCTGAGCCAAGGCCTGAATACCCCAATGAATGGGCGAAATATAAGGCATCAATTGACCATCAATTTCGATACAGTCCCCCAAGGCATAAATGTGAGGTGCACTAGTAGCCAAAGCACCATCCACCTGAATACCTACATGACAATCAATGCCAGCCTCTACAGCGATATCCATACGGGCTTGCAAACCAACCGCTGACACCAACACGTCAGCCTGGAGTTGCTGACCATCACTCAAAGTAACCCGATACCCACTTGCCGTCTCGTCAGGTTCAAAATAATCAATGTTGGTAACCGTATTTTCTAAGTACCAGGTAACACCTAAGCTTTGCAGGCTTGATTGTAATTTGCGACCAATGCGCTCAGGTAGCAATCGGTCCATGGGCCAGCTCGTGAGGCCAACCAAATCTACCTGATAACCGGTGGCCGCCAAGTCATTGGCAAATTCACAGCCAATCAAACCATTACCAATGACTAGGACTTTGCGTTTTCCTGCCAGTGCCTGACGATAACGACGATAATCTTGCAGACTATTCACACTAAACATATTGTCAGCTGCAGGACCGGCAATAGGTAAATGAATGGGCTGGGCTCCTGTAGCCAGAACTAGCTGCCCATAGGGCTGCTGCCCCAAATCTGTATGCACTATCTTAGCTTGCTTATCAATGCTCACTACCTGACAGTGGGTCACTATACGCATAGCCAAGCGGTTGGCCATATCTAGAGGTTTATCACTCACTAGATCTTCAGCCTGCTGCTGATTGAGCAACCCTGTGGACAAGGCCGGTTTAGAATAATGCAACCCATCATCAGCCGTGAGTATTACTATCTCAGCATCGGCCTTGTGCTCACGCACAGCGGCGGCCAAGTTGTAACCAGCATAACCTGAACCAATAATCACGATCGGTCCGTTGGGTGTAGTTTCCACCCTAGGAATATGTAATACCGGATTAGGCACTGCGGCGGGCATCTCAATCATTTCAAAGTCAGACTTACCAACTAGGCAATCAGGGCATAACCAATCATCAGGTACGTCTTGCCAACGCGTACCGGGTTCAATGCCGTCGCGAGGCCAGCCCTGTTGTTCATCATAGACTAAGCCACAAATGATACAAAGCCACTTCTTATAAGGTTCTGACATGCAAATTCTCTAACTCAAAATGGTCTCAACCAAGGACCCATTATAACTGTAAAAAGGGTTGTAACTGACGTTACAACCCTTGTCTTTCGACTCCCAACGAGCCTCATAAATGCCTTGCTCTTGCTGACCTCTAATGAGCCGACGCAATCAAATGATTGGCGACCCACTTATTAAAGTAATGCGTTGGGTTATCCAATACAGGGGAATACACCCCCCCTTTAAAGCCGGGAGAAATTCGGCCGAACTGCATACCTTCAACAACCCCCACATCTTCACCAAAAACAATCTTCCAAGATTCCAAGGTCGCTGCACGGTGAGCCCTATAGGCCTCACTCAGGGCCTCATCACCTACATACATAATACGTAAGTGCTCAATAGTACGTTCATTGGTCACCGGTTCCAAAACAATGGCGAAGGTGTGGTCAGCTTGAATACCTAACAGGACGTTAGGGAATACGGTTATATACTCAGCCTCTTTCATTTTCTCAGCCGGCCATTCAGGAAAGGTTGGCAGGCTGGTACCGGCAGTCTCAGACAAGTTATATACCATGGTACCCTGACCGGCAAAATCATCAAACATGATATGGTAGTGATCTTGGATGCGTGAATAACTATTGAGACTCGGATGGACCCAAGGTAAGTGGTAACTTTCGCAGTAGTTTTCGACGGCCAGTTTCCAGTTACAAGCGACATCCAACATCACGGTACCACCCTCCTCTTCGCGTCTCATGCGCGCCAAACCCGTATCACCCAAGTAGGTTTGCCAACGCGTCGTCACCGGCGCAATGAAATCAGCAAATTCAGCTGCTTGACCATCGAGATTAACAAACACAACATCAAACCAAACTTGGCTGCGAATTTCTTTCATGCCGTGCTTTTCACAATTAAAGCCGGCTGTATTATGCACACCTACTCCACCTATATGAGGTGTACCCTTGAGGTCGCCATTCAAACCATAGGTCCAAGAATGATAAGGGCAACGTACACTGCCGGTGACAGGACCAGCCTCACTAACGACAATCATGCCACGGTGACTGCATACATTGTGGAATACCCGCACCTGATTATCGCGATCACGCATAATGACCATGGGCAAGCCCATGAACGTCACAGGTTGAACATAACCTGGCTCAGGTAGATCACCAGCGAAGCCTACGCCAGCCCATGTCTTAGCGATGACTCGGTCACGCTCTTCAAGCAAAAAATTCGGGTCGTTATAAACACCATTAGGCAATCCACGCGCTGCTTCTATCGGGCGAGTCGCCGCATGCAGATCAGCCATGGGAATACGCGCAAAGTTGCTCATGATTTGGCTCCAAACATCAATTGATCTATATCATTTACTGTTGCAATAATGTGCCCGAAATAACACGCTGTAACAACCGATAAATAATCAATCACCGCATGAGTTTTAATCATGCCAAAGATAGCCATTGGTGTGCTCACCCAACCAATCACAAAAAGCACCGACACTTTCTTTTTGCTCCCCCTCTGGTGAGGTCACCAGATAAAAGCCTGCTTCAGTTTCCATTATTAACTCAGTCGCCTTCACCAACACACCGGAAGTGAGATAATCATTTACCAAATAGTCCCATGCTAGGGCAACCCCCTGCCCTTGTTGGGCCGCCTGCAGCAGCATCGTGTAATGGCTAAAAGTCAGCTTATGTTGTGGGATCACCGGCTCCAGCTCAACACCAACAAACCAATCAGACCAGTTAAACCAACCAGAATCGGTGTTGTCCAATACCAACTGCCTAGTAGCCAACAAGTCGGCCGTAGAAAGTCCTTTATTTCGCTGCAGGTATTCAGGGCTACATACCACAAAAATACGTTCATCAAAAAGCTTGGTTACGCGCCCCCCGTCGGGCTTCTTAAGGCTATAACCAATACAACAATCATAATCCTGAGTACGCATATCCATAACGCTATCAGAAGCCAGCAAGCGCACATCAACCTGCTCTTCCAATTGGCAATACTGACTGATGCGAGACATTAACCACAAGGTAGCCACAGCGTGCGTAGTTGCAACAGTAATCTGGTTGGCATGAAAAGGCTGTTGCAAAAGTTTCGTAGCACTGGCAACCTGTGACAAAGCTCCGGAGATAGCTTGATGATAATTTGCCCCAGCCTCAGTCAAACGCACACGGCGGTTATCGCGAATAAACAGGGTTACACCCAAACGCTCCTCCAACAATCGGACTTGGCGACTAATTGCGCCCTGGGTAACAAATAAGCGTTGTGCTGCTTGGGTAAAGCTTTGCTCTTCAGCGGCGGCATTAAACGCCACCAGCGCTTTCAAAGGTGGTAAACTACGATAGTCAAAGGCCATGATAAATACTCATTGCAAACAACAATAATAGTGTACCGTTAATAGTGATCTGAATCAGCATCTTTTTTAATGGCATACAACCTAGCACACATGCACAACATGAAAAATTTACCTACAGAACTACTTCGCACTTTTGTCACCGTTGTTGACCGCGGCGGCTTTACCCAAGCGGGTATGATTTTGGGCCGCACACAACCGGCCATTAGCTTGCAGATAAAACGCTTAGAAGAGCTGGTTGAGGCTCCCTTAATGCAGCGTGACAAACACCTGCAAATCACAGAACAAGGTGAGACTCTGCTTAGTTTTGCGCGCCAGATACTAACACTGAATGATGCTGCTTTTACCCGCATCCATCGGCAGCAAGTCAGTGGCCAAGTCCGGTTGGGAATTCCAAATGATTTTGAGGTATCTTACCTCCCCAGCTTATTAAGCCAATTTACTGCCGCCTACCCTGACGTCAGTCTAGAGGTGAATTGTGAACTGAGTGAAAAGTTGTTAAGAGATTTTGAACAAGGTCATTATGACCTCGTACTGGCGACTACTACCCAAAACCTCAACCCAGACTCGGGCAACGACCATTACGCCAATACCTATATCGAGCCCATCGTTTGGGTTAGTAATGGCCATGATATTCCTGACCCTGAACAGCACATTAACCTGGTGCTCTACCCACAAGGATGCGGTTATCGACAACGCATGGTGAGCCAATTAAATAAGGCAAACAAAGCTTGGCGCGTGGCTTATAGTTCATCAAGCTTACTGGGCATCACGGCCGCCATTCAAGCAGGGCTTGGCGTCAGCGCTATGGCGGCTAGCACGGTGCCCGAAGCCTTAACAGCCCACGCCAAACTGGCCGGGTATCCGGATTTGGGCAATATTCAGATTATTTTTCAGTCTGACCCTGACACGACTAATCCTGCCTGTTTGCGCCTGCAGGAACACTTACACGCCAACCTACCGACTGTGTCACTAACTAACACCCACACACAAGCTAATTAACTCAAACTCTCAATTTCCTGCCACTGTTTTTGCAAACGCTTAGCCGATATTGGATTGCGAGTACCAAGTTGTTGAGCAAACAGAGAAACGCGGTATTCCTGCAATTGCCAATAAAAATCATCCAGGGCATCAGCCATGGGCGTATATGGCAAACAACGTCCCTTAGCTTGATGGTAACGGGCCTGCCAATCTCGAAGCTCCTGCACCCATGCATTTTCTTTAGGCAACTGCTGACCAAAACGGCTCAGCCTATGCTCAACGGCCTTCATGTAACGTGGCAAATCAGACAACACAGCCAAGGGAGTGTGGGCTACAAAATCCTTACTTACCAAAGCGTCTAACTGGCCACCAATATCTTGATATACGTTTGCCCAAGCCAAATTAAGCTGCCCTTTTAACTGCTTTCGCAAGGACTGATGGGAGGTGAGCACTTGCATGACCAAGCCTACAACCCACTCAATAGCCTCAGGCAACTCTGCACGCTGCTGCAGGCTTTGCTTAAAGTCTGCTTGATTGCGCGGCCATGGCTGTTGCAAAAACACCTTCTCAAACGCCTTAGCATAAATTTGTTCACGCAAGTCAGGTGCCTTACCCACTGCCGCAAATAGTAGTTCCGCCTTGCGCATACTAGGCAAAGTCTTACCCAAGTGTTTAACTTGTTCATTGAGGGCAATACGATAAAGGCGCAACAAACCTTGACGATTTAAACCTTGAGCTTCTTGTAGGCTGTCGGCAAACACCACGGCAACACTTTTACCTTCATCTTTCAAAGCTGGCCAAACGGGTATTTTGGTTCCAGCTTGGCTGATAGTCACTTGTTCTGGGAGATCTGTTTGCGGATAGCTACTGAGATTCTTTTGCAACAACTGATGCTGTACCTTGGGTCGATTTTCACCCACACTACTCGCGTATTTTACTAACAGGCTATCTATATCCCGGCCATAGTCCAAAAGCCCGCCATCATCAGCGATCAATTGAATACCCATTTGATACAAATTATCCAGCTCCACACTGTGCAATAGCTGAACATCAAAGGGGCGGCCACTCATGCGCTGCAACTGCTTAGCCACCATGTCCAACAGATCAATGTTGTCTGGCGTCAAGGCTTCATATATAGCCAGCGCATAATTAGGTACGGGTACAAATGCCTTACGCTGGGCTTTCGGCAAACCACGAATAAGCGCCGAAATTTTATCCAACAATAGTCCCGGCACCAACCATGACAAACGTTTCACCGGTAAGCGCTTTAACTGATTCACCGGCACTTTAATGGTAACCCCATCGTGCTCGTTGCCTGGCTCAAACTGGTAACTTAAAGGCCAACTCATATCCTGCCAATGCAGCTGATCTGGGAAAGCACTAACACTGACCGCATTAGCCTCATCACGCATCAGGTCTTGTTTTTCCATAAACAGCAGCTTGGGCTGCCTTTTTTCAGCCCATTTGCGCCAACGCTCAAAGGCTACAGCACTGGTAACGAGGGAATCCGCTGTGGCTAGCTTGCTGGCGTAGAATTCAAATACTACACGATCATCAACTAGGATATCTCGACGGCGAGTTTTTGCTTCCAGCCCCTCTACTTGAGCTACCAAGTTGCGGTTAAAGGCTAAAAATTCACCTTTGGTCGTCAGATTTCCTTGTACCAAACCCTCCATAATGAGTAACTGTTGGCAAACATCTGCATCAATTTTTCCATAGGGCATCTTGCGCTGACTAGCCAGCACCAACCCATACAAACTCACCTGTTCCATGGCCATAACTTGACCTTGACGCTTATACCAACTGGGTTCTGAATAGCTATATTTGAGCAACGACCCGGCCGTTTGCTCCACCCAGGCCGGCTCAATTTTAGCCACACCACGGGCGAATAAACGCGATGTTTCGACCAGTTCAGCTGCCATGATCCATGCAGGTGGTTTTTTATACACAGCCGAACCAGGGAATATGTGAAAGCGTCGTTGACGTGGGCCCAAAAAACTACCATCCTCGTCTTTATGACCAATATTACCCAACAATCCTGTCAACAAGGCCCTATGTATGGCTTCATAACTGGCTACTTCCTGATTCAGCGAAAGCCCCATATGCTGACACATTAATAAAATCTGTCGATGCACTTCACGCCATTCACGCATGCGCATATAAGCCAAGTAATTTTTTCCACACCACTTACGCAACTGATTTTGGCTAAGTTCCTGACGCTGTTCTTCATGATCCTGCCACAAATTGAGCAAGCTTAAGAAGTCCGAGTTGTTATCGCGCCATTGCTGGTGCTTTTGATCTGCTGCTTGCATTTTGTCTTGTGGACGATCCCGAGGATCTTGTATGGTCAGGGCAGCAGCAATCACCAGCACTTCTTGCAAAGCGCCCCATTGCTGGCCAGCCAAAATCATACGAGCAATACGTGGATCGACAGGTAGACGGGCTATCTGTTTGCCGAGAGAGGTCAGGTGACGCCTCTCATCTAGGGCACCCAACTCTTGCAACAACTTCATACCATCATTTACGAAACGGCTATCTGGCATATCAATAAAAGGAAAGTCTGCCACCGCACCTAGTTTCAAATCATGCATTTGTAAGATGACCGAAGCCAAATTAGTGCGCAAAATTTCAGCATCGGTAAATTCAGGCCGGCTGATGAAATCATCTTCATCATACAAGCGAATACAAATGCCGGCTGCCACCCGCCCGCAGCGCCCTTTACGCTGATTGGCACTGGCTTGAGAAATCGCTTCAATGGGCAAACGTTGTACTTTGGAACGGTAGCTATAACGGCTCAAACGCGCAGTACCTGGATCAATCACATAACGTATACCGGGAACTGTGACCGAGGTTTCTGCCACATTAGTAGCTAATACAATACGCCGCCCTGCACCACCAGGTTGAAATACTTTTTGTTGTTCAGCAAAGCTCAAGCGCCCATAAAGAGGCATGATTTGCCACTGTGGCCGGTCTAGTTTGCGTAAGAATTGAGCAAGCTCGCGAATATCTCGTTCACCAGGCAGAAATATCAACACATCCCCTGTGGATTGACCTTTGCCCCGTTCGTGTTTTTCAATTTCGCTGAGAGCCTGTTCCACACCATCCAATAAGGCTTGTTCACGCCCCATACCACGGTCTTCGAGCTTACCTTCCTCATTCTTACCTTGAAACAAGGGTCGATACCATAAATCAACCGGATAAGTGCGCCCACTGACTTGTACCACAGGTGCATCATTAAAATGCTTGGCAAAGCGCTCAACATCAATGGTGGCCGAGGTAATGATTAGTTTTAGGTCTTTTCTACGTTGCAATAACTGTTTGAGATAGCCCAATAGGAAGTCAATATTAAGACTGCGCTCGTGGGCTTCATCGATAATGATCGTATCGTATCGCAATAAGTCCGGATCTTGGCGAGTTTCGGCGAGCAAAATGCCATCGGTCATAAGCTTAACCAAGGTATTAGGGGATACCTGTTCATTAAACCTAACCTGATAACCAACCTGCTGCCCCAAGGGGACTTGCAGTTCTTCGGCAATACGCTGAGCCACACTTCGCGCCGCCAAACGCCGCGGCTGGGTATGGCCAATAATGCCCTGCAAACCTCGCCCTGCTTCTAAACACAACTTGGGTAGCTGCGTGGTTTTACCAGAACCAGTTTCACCGGCCAAAACCACAACCTGGTTCTCTTCAATAAGAGTCACCAGCTTATCCCGCTGGTTAGATACGGGAAGATCGGGGTAACTAATGTTGGGAAGCGCCTGTTGCCGCTGTTGCCATTTTTGTGTCGATGATTGCCACTGCGATAATAGTTGGCTGTGCATACGGTCAGCAGCCTGACCACGCTTTTCGCGCTGGGCAATTTTACGGTTCAAGCGCTGTAAATCTGGCAGATCTTTGGCAAGACATTGAGTAAGGTCTAAGGACATAAACACTCAGGTAGTCAGGAATGAGGGCTTTCTACAATACATCGACATCAGGGCAATTGTGGCTATGCTCTGTGACTCTGTTAAAAGCGAACTCAGTCGGTCATTTAATTACACATAATCAGCCTTTAGCGTGCGTATTGCCATGTCACAGGGCAAACTCCCAGCTCCCACAAAGGCCTAGAATACAATAGAGGGCGTTATTTTAAGGATTTGCTGCATGAATGGCAAAACAGAATTATCAGCAATGAAAAATGGGGGCCAGACCGACGGTCTAATTGGCCCCATAATTATTAGTCTCGCAGAGCGCGACGCAGGATTTTACCAACGTTGGTCTTTGGTAGTTCGTCCCGGAACTCCACTTCTTTGGGCACTTTATAGGCCGTCATTTGTTCACGACAATAGGCAATCACTTCGTCTTCAGTAAGAGCTGGATTGGATTTGACGACAAATAACTTGACTGTTTCCCCTGAGGTCTCATGGGGTATTCCCACCGCAGCACACTCAATGATATCAGGATGTTGGCTGGCCAAATCATCGATTTCATTAGGGTACACATTAAAGCCAGAAACAATGATCATATCTTTCTTACGATCGACCAAACGTACAAAGCCATCATCAGCAATAATAGCCACATCTCCGGTCTTGAACCAATCATCCAGCATGACATCGGCCGTAGCCTCAGGACGGTTCCAATAACCAGCCATAACCTGTGGACCCCGTACGCACAATTCACCTTCTTCGCCATTAGCAAGTTGATTACCTTGCTCATCGACCACCATCACTTCCGTTGCCACAATCGGCTTACCAATATAGCCAACCCGAATATCGTCATGTGGGTTTAATGTCACCACCGGTGATGTTTCAGTGAGCCCATACCCCTCACGAACGCCGCAGCCAGTAATTTGTTGCCAACGATCTGCTGCTGCGTGAGTAAGTGCCATACCACCAGAGAGCGTTTGTTTGAGGTGACTAAAATCTAATTTAGCAAATTCAGGGTTATTACACAGTCCGACAAACAAGGTGTTTAGGCCGGCGAAAGAGCTAAATTTGTACTTACCTAGTTCTTTCACAAATCCAGGAATATCACGTGGATTAGGTATTAACACCACATGATGCCCACAGTCACTCATGACCAAACTCAAAGTAAAGGCGTATATATGATATAGGGGCAATGGTGCAATGACTATTTCATTATCACCACTTAGGTCCTGCATCACTGATTCACGCACCTGTGTCATGTTGGCAACTAGGTTGCTATGCAACAGTTGGGCGCCCTTGGAAACACCCGTTGTGCCTCCTGTATATTGCAGCGCGGCCGTATCAGAGAGTTTTCTACCCACCGGTGTTGCCGCTTTGGCGCTACCCAAGGATAAGGACGAACGGAAGCTAACTGCCTGAGGCAGGCTATATGCTGGTACTAGTTTTTTGACTCTTTTTACAACTGTATTAATGAGCAATCGCTTGGCAAAAGGATGCATATCCGCCAATTCTGTAACCAGTACCGTATTAATGGAAGTTTTTGGCAACACCTGCTCGGCAAGATAGGCCATATTGGCCAGAATCAATAACGCCTTGGCACCAGAGTCATTGAATTGATGCTCCATTTCTCGCGCTGTGTACAAGGGGTTGGTATTAACAATGACGAGACCCGCTCGCATAGCACCAAATACGGCTATAGGAAATTGCAGTACATTCGGCAATTGAATAGCAATACGATCGCCTGGCTGCAAGTCTGTATGGTTCTGAATATAGGAAGCAAACTGCTCACTATAACGATCCATGTCTCGAAAACTGAGGGTCAACCCCATACAGGAAAAAGCGGGTTTGTCACCATATCGGCTACAAGCATCCAAAAACACATCAGCAGTAGATTGGTATGAGCCCATATCAATGGTTGGCACGGTCATAGTATATAGTTCCTATTGTTGTTATAAATTGAACTTTACGCAATAGCATTAATATCTGTGTCGCTGTTAAAAATCCACGCTACGGATCATTTAAACTACATGAATCCCTCTGTACGCGCATTTTGCCTTGTCACAGAACAAAATTTTTAGCTCGTGAAAAGCTCTGAAGAATACGATAATTACCCGATCATTCTACACATCCACATACTAAAGATAAAATATATTTAAACAAGTGTTTTAATTAACCACTAAATGACTTTTCCGTCACGCAGCACCAACAGGCTTCCAGGAAGCATAACTTGCCACTGTTCATTGTCCGTCAGTGGGTCTGTCGCTACCACAGTAACAATGTCATCAGGGGTTGTTTGGGTACCAAAATCAACCTGCATATCGGCGTCTTTAAGGCAGGCCTCACCAAACGGCGCACGCCGAGTAATCCAACTAAGTTTGGTGGAACAGTAACAATATAAGTGTTCACCGTCGGACAACAGCATGTTGGACACACCCAGAGCATGCAAATAATCCATACGTTGTTGCAAAAACAAACGTGTGGTCCAAGGATCTGAAGGGGGCTTAGGGAAAGCGCAACGCAACTCTCCCAATAGCCAACAAAATAAATGTTCGCTATCAGTACTACCCACGGGCAAGTAGTTTTGTAAAGATAACTGCTGATAACCGTGCACTTGACCATTGTGAGCAAAAGTCCAATGTCGCCCCCACAGCTCACGTTGAAACGGGTGGGTATTTTCCACACTCACTTGGCCCATATTGGCTTGGCGAATATGACTGATGACCACATGGGACTTGATGGAATGCTGTTGCACTAATTGAGCAACGTGGGAATCAATGCTAGGTTGTGGGTCGTGAAACGAACGCGCACCTTTGCCAACATAAAAGGTAATGCCCCACCCATCAGCATGTGGTCCATTGCCACCACCACGTTGCATTAAACCGGTAAAGCTAAAACAAATATCAGTAGGTACGTTGGCGCTCATACCCATTAGTTCACACATGCAAAATCCTTAAGAAAGATCCAATATTCCGTTTCAATCCGCTCATGCCACAACAACAATGATTACCCTTCTCATTTAACAAAATACAACCCTTATGATAGGCTATTCTGTAACTTTAGTTCGGCCTTTTAATCGGAACCAAATAAGGGTCACAGCCAATATCAACAGCAAAATGCCGAACAAGGCGACTCGATTGTCAGCCTCAGTTTGTGCAGGTTCAGGTTCCACCGTTACTACTGGCTCTTCCGTTACTACTGGTTCTTCCGTTGCTACTGGCTCCGCAGCGGGTTCAGGTTGCGGATCTGGTTCATTCATTAGCTCTTGAACCGCCTCTGTGGCCTGCTCGTTACTAACCGGCAAGGGAAGGTCATCTTGCGCGTCAACTGTGATCGTTTCTTGCACATCTATAACCGTAACTTCTGGCAGATCTTCTACAGCCACAGACTGCGCTTGTTGTTGTTGTGCAACCTGCTTAGGCGTCAATACATTCACCTGCATGACTGGCACCGAATAATTAACGGACTTTCCATCCAAAGTCAGGCCATTAAACTGTAAGGATAAGGAATTAAGGGCTTCACTTTCTTGCCAACTTCCCTGCCACTTGTCAACCTGCAGAGCTATAGATTTTTGTAAACCGGTGCCATCTGCGCGCTGACCAGTCACAGTGACATTACTAGCATCCAGATCCAGTTGTTTAAATAAAGGGGTTACACGGACCTTATAGCGCACTACCTGATCAATTTCTTGTTGGCTCACAAAATACTCAATGGGTGGATGGACGCGAAAGCTCCGCTCCACTTCTTGCACCTTACCGGCATAACTTAAACGGGCCCGCAATCTGTACAAGCCTAAGGCTTGTTGCGCCGGCATATCAATAGCCACTTCCCCTGAAGTTAAGCTTTGCTGGTGTCGCCATTGCAACTGTTGCTGGTCATCCTCCAGTTCCAACTGCAAATCAAATTCCGATAACAATGCGGCATCAGTAATGGGACCTTCGGCATCTGCAATAGCGATTCGTAGGCGTGTTGACTGGCCAAGATAAATATTACTAGTTGGCAAGCGCAGATCCATTTGCAGCAAGCCTTTAACATTTACTCGTGTTACTTCGGCTTCATTAGAAGCGACAGTCCAAGTACCCTGCTCAGGTTGTTTAACAGTAACCACGTCGTGTGTACTGGATTCTTGCCACTGCACTTGTTCATTGCTTTTTTGGGCACTAATCACTTCACCATCAGGACTTTGTAGAGATACGCTATCATCACCATTCTTTTCAACCACAACGGTGATACTTTGAGCCCCATCATTGACTACAAATGACTGCCGGTCATCTGATACGGGGGCTTGCTGCGTTAACACGCTATTATCCAGAGCACGCAAGAATATAGCCAATAACTGATCAGCATTTTCGGCCACAGCAAACAAACCATCCGTGCGACGCGCGATATCACCTAAAGTTTTTTTGTCAGCCGCATGGGACAAGCCAATGGCATGAACTAAGGCACCTGCATCAACATACTGCTGTGTAATATTTTGTATCAGCTCATTGCGGGCACGAATGTTGACCACTTCATTCTTAGCAATATCTACCATGCCATCAGTTAACAAAATAACATGCAGGTTACGCTTACCCGATTGGGCCTGCTGACTAAATGCGGCGGTCTGCAAGGCACCGCCAATGTCCGTATACTGTCCGTCAGAGCTTATGTTCTGCGCCGCTGCCAAAGCCTGCTCTCGCCACTTAGCATCAATCGCTCCATGGGGCACCACCAAGTTAGCATCATCAGCAAACTCCCAGACACCAGCATGTGCTTGTTCGGGCAACAATTGTGTTAGCACCTGCAAAGCCGGAACTCGTAAATTAAGTGGGTCTGTCTTTTTCATACTGCCCGAGACATCCACCAAGATGCGAATGTCAATCTGGCTATCTAGGTGTTGAACAGCAGCATGTGTTGAAGAAGCGATAACGCCAAACTGAATAAAGAGGAGTAGCGACAAGGCGAATAGCCGAGTAAAAATGGTCATGATGACGATGTCCAGTTAATCACTATGCAATGATACGTAGCGACCTATAATTGTTATTGTTCACTTCTAACCTTACCAAAATTCCACCACAATAACTACGCTTATAAAACGGGTCATAAACACCCTCAATCAACGTCTAATTGTTGGATCTCAATAATATACTCACCCCAATTATCAACCGCCACCTTGCGCTCAGATACGGCCCACTTTTTTACCGTCATGCCCGCTTTGATAGCACTCTTACCATCACCCGTTTGCAAAGGGTGCCAGCCAGGCAAGTCATCACCAGCGGCCACTAAGCGATAACCACAGGTTTCTGGCAACCAGCCAAATTGCGCCACATTATCAGGGGAGACCTTGGTACAATCAGGCATTTTCTCCTGGCGCTGGTCATACACCTGACACTGACAGCTTTTTAGATCCAAATACCGACAGGCAACCCTTGTGTGATACATCAATGGCGCCTCGTCATCGATAATTTTCTGCAAGCAACATTTGCCACAACCATCACAAAGAGCCTCCCATTGCTGCTCACTCATCTCAGCAATAGGGGTAGATAGCCAGTATTTATCCATAATATGATGCCAACCCTAGTAGTTAGGGTTAACCGGTGTTTTATATAAATCTAGCATATAGCCATCGGGCGCCGGCGGCATTTGTAAAAAATAACCTTTTTCTGCAATAGCATCCAAGATATCAGCCGCTTTAGCGCGAGCCAGTTGTTTATCTGCAGTCAGCAACATATCCATACGGTGCTCTGCTTTACCGAACATGCTCATCAGCGCCTCTGGCACCTCAGATAGGCCTTTTGCTTTGGCCACATACAGGTACATTTCGTCTTTCCTGCTACTCCGGTAGATGGAGCAAATCATTTTGTCTTGGCTCATAGGGCCTCATAACTCGTTAAATATATTGCTCATGGGTTGATACAATAGCTCTTCCCGCCAACCTTGCCATGCCACTGGCAACTTAAATGGTTGCGCCTGACGGTGGCACTCAAACAAGGCTAACAACTCTTTCTTACGCGCTAACAATTGCGGTAACAAATCATATTCCTCGGCCAAAGTAGAAACACCTTTTTGGAGTAGTTTGTAACGCTTTTGCTCAGCTTTGCTTAACGGCAATGGTAATGTATCGGGTTCAGATGCCTGATTTTGCTCAATGGTGCTGTTAATGCTTTCCAGTTGCTTTAACAACCCTTTTCCATAGCGCCGTAAGCTACTGGGGCGCATATCTTGAATGCTGGCTAGGGCTTGACCATGTTGCGGGTTGCGCTGGGCGATTTCTACTAAACTGGTATCCTTAACAATAAAGGTTCGGGGTTTATTCAAGCTTCGTGCCTGCTCTTCACGCCAAGCCGCTAAAGCCTGCAACCGTATCAGATCAGCACCCTGTAAACGCCAAGCATTTTTAACATTGACGTAACTTAGTTGCGGCTCCAGCTCGACTTTTGGACAAGCTAGTGCTTGCATGTCATCCAAAAACCACGACCACTTGTCTTGCTCAACCAGTTCTGATTGCAGCTTTTCAAAGCACTGCAATAA
The DNA here is from genome assembly GCA_024230095.1 of Gammaproteobacteria bacterium. GTDB lineage: Bacteria > Pseudomonadota > Gammaproteobacteria > Pseudomonadales > Balneatricaceae > Njordibacter. Next base: position 46,181 of record JAAERS010000151.1, read on the forward strand.
TAGAGACACATCCAACGCAGCATAATGACACTGTGATGCTGTCAGTGGTCTCTGCAACCAGTCTGAGCGCGTCTCTCCCTTTTCCAACTCAACGTCCAATAGGGTTTTCACCATATTTTGCAAACCAATAGATAAGCCATAACCTGCATAGGCCGCCGCTACCTGTGTATCTATTAGGGGACTAGGGGTCATACCCAACCAATGGCGAAGCAGCTCTAAGTCTTCACTGCTAGCATGCAACACCTTGTAGACGCCAGCATGGCTAAGCAAGTTTTGTAATGGCTGCCAGTCATCAATAGTTAGGGGGTCGACCAAATAAGTGCATTGCCCGTCTGAAAGCTGAACCAGCCCAACAATGGGATAAAAGGTGTCCACGCGCATGAACTCCGTATCCAGAGCCACGTGCGAGCAGGTCAACAAATACTCACAGGCATCTTGCAGGTCACTATAGTTATCAATGTAGATATGAGAAGCGGTACCTACCATGCTTTGCGCCCTGCAAAAGCGTGAGCTAAGGTGCCGCCGTCAACATACTCTAGTTCCCCGCCTATAGGCACTCCATTAGCAATACGAGAGACACTGATTTGTGCACTATTGGCCAAAGACTTAATGTGTTCATGAATAAAGTGCGCCGTGGCCTCACCTTCAACTGTGGGGTTGGTAGCTATAATGACCTCTTGTACAACATCATCACCTAATGATTCCTGCAATCGCGCAAACAGGGCTGGTAACCCCAAGGCCTCAGGGCCAATGCCATCCAAAGGCGACAAGTGCCCCATGAGCACATAATACAAGCCATCATATCCGGTGGATTGATCAATAGCCAAAACATCAGCAGGTGTTTCAACTATACACAATTTGTGTCTGTCACGTCGTGGGTTCACACAAGTGCTGCAGGTATCACTTTCACTGTGATTACGACAGGACTGGCAACGTCCTACGCGATCAAGAGCCTCTTGCAGAGCTTGGGATAAGTTGGTACCACCTTGACGATCACGTTCTAATAAGTGCAACGCCATACGCTGGGCAGACTTACGCCCCACACCAGGCAAGCAGCGCAGGGCATCTATCAATTCTTCAATTAGGGGACTAAAGGTCATTGTAGTGAACTATTAACCTCAAAATGGCATTTTAAAGCCAGGTGGAATACCCATGCCTGAGGTCATATCAGCCATACTTTCTTGTTGAGCAGCCTCAATTTTACGCACGGCATCATTAACTGCCGCTGCCAGCAGGTCTTCCAGCATTTCTTTGTCTTCACTCATCAGGCTATCATCAATAATAACGCGTTTAACATCATGACGACCATTCATGATAACCTGCACCAAGTCGGCACCAGCACTGCCTTTGGTTTCACTTTCAGCCAGCTTTTCTTGTGCCTGCTGCATTTGTTCTTGCATCTTCTGGGCCTGCTTCATCAAGTTGCCCATTCCGCCTTTCAACATAATCATTCTCTACTTCTAAATATAATCAAAACTATTCACTGACTATTCTTCAAATTTCTTTACAGTTTCTACGCTGCCTAAGTCCAACTGGCCATTAAACACTTGTTGCAACTGTTCCACATAAGGGTCTGCTTTTAGGGAAGCAACAGCTTCTTGTTGGTGCTGTGTCAAACGGCGTTCTCGACGAGCAAACGGTGTTTCCTGCTCAGTACTGCCAATATCAATAGCCAATTGCAAGTCGCAACCAAACATGACCTCAAGCGCTTGCCGAATACGCCCCTGATGGGCCGCATTCAACATACTAGTTTGCCCCTGCTCCAAAGTGAAAGTAAGCTGCGTGCCCACACGAGTAGCAAACACCATGTTAGCAGCAATGGAGCGAGTTAAACCATCAATGTTAAGGTCGCGAAAAATATTAGCCCAATTACTTTGATCTAGGTCGGCTAAAGTCCAGTTCTGCGAACTCGCGGCTGCCGGTTGCTGCGCCGGTTCAAGCTCAAGTTTATCTTCAGATTGAACTTCGACTGTAGGCTCGACTTCAACTTCAGGTTCAGGTTCAGGCCGCGGCGTAGCCTCAGGCCGTGATTCTTTAGGTTCACCTTGCCAACCCACTGGTGACTCTTCCCAGGGTGGTACATCCATCATCAAAGGCAGCGTTTCTTCACCAACATCAACATGGCCTACCACCTGTTCGTTAGTTTCTTCTGCCACCTCAGCTGATTGTTCATTCTGTGTCGCAGCCGCAGCTTCGGATTCCTCTGCCGACTCGTGTTCCATAACATCGATGTCAACGGACTTCTCAGACTCCAGGGCCCCTTGTGATTTATCTGCCAAAGTGGCTTGATCAGGCGTCTGTACTTCCCTTGGCGCAACGTCAACTGGAAGCGCTTTAGCCTCAAAAGCCGGTTCTACGACACTGCCTTTTGTGGGCGCCGGAACGGGCGGCACAGTTTCAGGCATAGTGACTTGTTTGAGTTGACTAGGATCGACTTGTGGCCGAAATGCTAACATACGCAACAAGGCCATCTCAAAACCATTACGAATATCAGGGGCTAAGGCCAAATCTTTATGAGCCACTGTGCCCATTTGGTAAAACAATTGCACATCGGCAGCTGGCATATCTTGTGCCAATGCACGTATCACCTGCTGATCAAATTGCACCCCTATCGGTGCCTCTGGCACTACCTGACAAACCGCCACTTGATGCAACATTGAAAGCAGATCTTCCAAGGCCACTACAAAGTTTTGACTTTGTTCGGCCAGTTCAGCAACCTGTTGCAAAATAGCACTACCATCACCCATGTGTAAGGCTTGCAACAAAGCCACCACACGGCTCTGGTCGATACTCCCCAACATCTGATTAACAGCCGTTTCGCTCAGTTCACCACCGCAAAAAGCAATAGCTTGATCCGTTAAACTCAGAGCATCACGCATACTGCCCTTGGCCGCTCGACCGATTTGCCAAATAGAGGCCTCATCAAAAACGATCTGCTCTTGACCTAGAACTTGTTGTAAATAGTTAGCAATTTGCTCAGCTGGCATATTTTTAAGATTAAACTGCAAGCAACGCGACAATACGGTAACTGGCAGTTTATGAGGATCGGTGGTCGCTAAAAGAAACTTAACATGTGGGGGCGGTTCTTCGAGAGTTTTGAGCAAGGCATTGAAACTACTAGTAGACAACATGTGCACTTCGTCTATGAGGTAGACCTTAAAACGCCCCCGAGTAGGTGCATATTGCACATTTTCTAGCAATTCACGGGTATCTTCCACCTTGGTGCGCGAAGCGGCATCCACTTCGATCAGGTCGACAAAACGCCCCTCACTAATTTCCACACAACTGGAGCAAGTGCCACAAGGCTTAGAGCTAATACCTTGTTCGCAGTTAAGGCACCGCGCCAAAATGCGAGCGATGGTGGTTTTACCCACGCCGCGGGTACCAGAGAACAAATAGGCATGATGCAAGCGCTGCTCATCCAAAGCATGAACCAAGGCCCGTAGTACGTGCTCTTGTCCCACTAGGGAATGAAAATTTTGGGGCCGCAATTTGCGTGCCAGTACCTGATATGCCATGCAGCATGTATCCAAATTAGCTATTATCAAACACTATTATAGGTGGCACACTGGCTTGATTCAATGAATCAATGCGAAAGAACTATGACTCATGTATTTATAAGCTCTGGTAGACTTTCTTGTATCAACAAACCGGCCTTTATAGGCACTGATATATTGCACCATAACATCACTGACACTGCACAATTAATAATTAACGGCCCCACTGCGAACTAATTGGTGGCACTTATTATTAGGCTCGCTAGTAGTGAAAACATGCGTCAGTCATTAGCATGAATACAATGCTAGTGGTGAATTGAACAACTAGTTATTCAAATAATGTCGCTCTTTGGCACCGTGAAGCTTAAAGTTCTATAGGTTATGGCATAACTCAAACACATATGCTACTGCTTGAGCCTGCTGGCATTGAGGTTGAAGATATAACGGCACAGATATGTAAACATTAGAAATGCTATGTCGGGAAATCTAACTATATGCTGTAAAGTTAGCCATGTGTCACACTTAGCTAAAATAATCGGAAATTTGTATATAAATCAAAAGAATGGAGGCAGCCTTACCAGCCACATCCCGGCACCCAAACCCACCGCTGTGGCTGCTCCCTTCCGGGTCTGACCAGATTCACGGTTTAT
>JAAERS010000152.1 GCA_024230095.1 Gammaproteobacteria bacterium
GGGGGTTTACGGTACCCTTGCAAAACTCAATGTAACGACCAGCCGCATCGTCGACACGACGGGACTTACCTAACATTTCTGCAGGCACACATTCCATAGACTCCTGCAATTTATCTTCAATTGCAGCTTCAATAGCATCCGGCAGCTTGGTACCCTGAGCCGAGAAAAACTTAATGCCATTGTCCTGATAACCATTGTGCGAGGCACTGATTACGATACCCGCATCAGCTCGAAACGTTCGCGTTAGATAAGCAATGGCAGGTGTTGGCATAGGCCCCAAGAGCAGCACATCCACTCCCGCTGCCGACAAACCAGCCTGCAATGCAGACTCAAACATATAGCCTGAAATGCGCGTATCTTTGCCAATTAATATTTTACTACGTCCAGTCTCGGTAAAAACTTTACCTGCTGCCCAGCCCAACTTGAGCATAAATTCAGGGGTAATGGGATAAACACCACACGGCCCACGAATACCATCGGTACCAAAATGTTTCATATAGTTAATTCCTTTTTGTTCACAGATTTTGACATCTATCCATATTGTTAGTTCATACTGGCTTATGCGTTATTGATCACCGCACTAGCCATTTGTAAGGCATCTATTGTCGCGCCCACATCATGGGTCCGCACAATGGTGGCGCCACGCTCATAAGCCATGACAGCCGCAGCCAAACCACCAAACACCCGCTGATCGACTGGTTTGTTAAGGGTATGACCAATCATACTCTTTCGAGACATGCCAACCAATAGAGGCAAATTGAATTTTTTTAGTTGGCTTATGTTATTTAACAGTTGCAAGTTATGCCGCAGGGTTTTACCAAAACCAAAGCCTGGGTCCAAAATCAGCTTTTCCTTGGCAATACCAACCGCATTACACGCCGCGATACGGGCCTCAAAATAATCGCCAATCTCCCCCATCAAATCATCATAATGGGGCTCTTGCTGCATGGTTTTTGGCTCTCCCTGAATATGCATCAAGCAAACTGGCAAGCCACTATCTGCGGCGGCCTGCAAGGCGCCTTGGCGCTGCAAGGCCCGCACATCATTAATCAAGCCAGCGCCAGCGGCCGCCGCCGCTGAAATGACTTGCGGGGTGCTGGTGTCAATGGACACAACCACCTCAAAACGAGCTCGCAAAGCCTCAATAACTGGCACCACTCTGGATAATTCCTCTTCCACCAGCACCGTATCGGCGCCAGGGCGTGTTGACTCACCGCCCACATCCAAAATGGCTGCTCCTTCAGCCACCATCTTAGCAGCCCGATCTACGGCCGCAGCGATACTCAAGCCATGATCAGCGTACAGAGTGCCACCATCAGAGAAAGAATCGGGTGTAACGTTAACGACTCCCATCACTTGAGGCTGCTTGAGGTCAAGCTCGATACCAGCAAAATCCACGCAATCTCCTTCAACACAAAAACAAGCAAAACAGCACCTAGAGCCAACCTTCTAGGTAAGCGCCAAAATGCCATAAAAAAGGGAACACATAAAGTGTTCCCTTGTGTATTTTTTAACCAGAGATGATTACTTAGTTGGCTCTTCTGGTGCTTCGGGGATATCACTATCTCCAAGATCCTGTTCAGACTGTGTCACCACGTCGTCCTTACCAGAACCCGTAGGATCACCGGTGCCATCAAGGGGCCCACCGTCTGTATCATCCCAACCTTCTGGTGGCGTTACTTCTTCACGCGCTAAGAGCTGGTCCAGTTGTCCTGAATCAATGGTTTCAAATTTCATTAACGCGTCTGCCATGGCATCCAAAATATCACGGTTATCGGTCAAAATTTGGCTAGCCTGGGCATAACAAGCTTCAATAATTTCTTTTACTTCAACGTCGATAGCTTGAATAGTTTCATCAGAAAAACCTTTTGAACTCTGACCTGGCATACCGTTAAATGGATCAGAATCTTCGGCTTCGTACAACAAAGGCCCCAGTTTCTCAGACAAGCCCCATTTGGTCACCATGTTACGCGCTAGCTGGGTAGCACGCTGAATATCATTGGAAGCACCAGTAGTCACGCCTTCTTTACCTAAGGTCATTTCTTCTGCAATACGGCCACCATAAAGGCTGCAAATCTGACTCATGATAGATTGGCGAGATAAACTATAGCGATCATCCTCTGGCAAGAACATGGTTACACCCAAAGCGCGGCCACGAGGAATAATAGTCACCTTATAAACTGGATCATGCTGCGGCACCAAGCGCCCAACGATAGCATGGCCCGCCTCGTGATAAGCCGTATTGAGCTTTTCTTCGTGCTTCATCACCATGGATTTACGCTCAGCACCCATCATGATTTTGTCTTTGGCTTTTTCCAGCTCATCCATGCCCACCACTCGCTTGTTTAAACGAGCAGTAAACAAGGCAGCTTCGTTAACCAAGTTAGCCAAGTCGGCACCAGAAAAGCCAGGGGTGCCACGGGCAATCAACTTGGGCTTCACTGCATCACCCAGAGGCACTTTACGCAAATGCACTTTTAGAATCTGCTCACGGCCAAGAATATCTGGCAGTGGTACATTTACCTGACGGTCAAAGCGGCCTGGACGCAATAAGGCGTTGTCCAACACATCAGGACGGTTAGTGGCGGCAATAACAATGATACCTTCGTTGCCATCAAAGCCATCCATTTCAACCAGCAACTGGTTGAGCGTTTGCTCACGCTCATCGTTGCCACCGCCCATGCCAGCGCCACGATGACGGCCAACCGCGTCTATTTCGTCAATAAAGATAATGCATGGAGCTTGCTTCTTGGCTTGTTCGAACATATCACGAACACGAGAAGCACCGACACCCACAAACATTTCCACAAAATCAGAACCAGAAATACTAAAGAAAGGCACCTTAGCCTCACCGGCAATAGCCTTGGCCAACAAGGTCTTACCAGTACCCGGTGCGCCTGACATCAGCACGCCACGTGGAATATGTCCACCTAAGCGCTGAAACTTGCCTGGATCACGCAAAAATTCAACTAATTCCTGCACGTCTTCTTTGGCTTCTTCTACCCCTGCCACATCGGCAAAGGTCGTTTTAATTTGGTCCTCACTCATCAAGCGAGCTTTACTCTTACCGAAGGCCATGGGGCCACCACGACCACCTGCGCCACCTTGCATCTGACGCATAAAAAACATAAACAAGGCAATGATAATGAGGATGGGGAAGGTCGCCACAAATAGCTGCGACCAGATACTTTGTTGTTCGGGCATTTTGCCGACAACTTCCACATCATGAGTCAGCAAGTCATCAACTAGCTTAGGATCAGACAAAGCAGGACGCACAACCTCAAAACTACTACCGTCTGATAAGCGTCCAGCGATAGTATAGCCATCCACGATAACGCTATTCACACGATCGCGTTGCACTTCTTGTACAAATTGAGAATAGCTCATGCGATTGGAAGTCGACTCAGTACTAAAATTATTAAATACCGCCAACATCACTGCTGCAATGATAAGCCATAAGGCAAAATTTCTAGCCACGTTATTCAATCTAAACTCCTGCTCTACGCTGTTTCAAGAGGTATTCCCTTGACCCTAATAAACACGCTCAACCTTTGAAGCCGGTTGCCAGCTGATACACTTCACGGGACCGGCTTCGCGACGCGCCGGGCTTGCGTGATTGCACTTTTTTAAAACTGCTGCGTGTATCCTGCAACAGCTCATCAAAACCTTCACCCTGAAACACTTTCGCTAAAAAAGCACCATTGGGCTTAAGGATATTACGGGACATATCCAGTGCCAACTCAACCAAGTACATAGATTTTGGTTGATCAATAGCGGGGTTACCACTCATATTGGGGGCCATATCTGAAATTACAAGGTCTGCCTTGCGACCATTTAAAGCCGCTACTATCTCGTCATACACAGATTGCTCGGTAAAATCACCCTCGACAAAAGTAACGCCCGCTATCGGATCCATGTTGAGAATATCAGAGGCCACCACAGTACCCTCGTCACCCACCAGTTGCATCGCTACCTGAGTCCAGCCACCCGGCGCTGCACCCAAATCAACCACCGTCATACCAGGCCGAATGAGCTTATCACGCTTGCTCATTTCCAGCAGTTTGTAACTGGCACGCGAACGGTAGCCATCAACTTGCGATTGTTTCACATATTGATCGTCAAAATGCTCTTTCAGCCAACGATCAGAAGACTTGGATCTTGCCACAAGGTAATCTCAATACTAACGACCAAGGGTATCAGAAAAGCTCATTTTAGCCGCTCCACCAACACCAAAGATCAGGATTTCAGGTATAATAACGCAAGTTTAACACAGCCGGGCTGGCCGATGACGCCAAGCGGCCATTATTTTGGAACAATATGAACCTCAAGCAAGCTCAAAAAAAGCACCTTCGCAGCCTAGGCCATAGCCTGCACCCTCTCGTTACCGTAGCCGGAAACGGCCTCTCGCAAGGCGTAATGGAAGAACTGGAACGCGCCCTTAACGACCACGAGTTAATTAAAGTCAAATTCGCTGTGGGTGATCGTGATACCAAAAAGGCGGTAATAGAAGAAATGATCAAGCTTAGCAACAGTATACTGGTGCAAAGTATTGGTAACATTGCCTTAATCTACCGCCACAATCCAGAAGCCGACCCCAAAAAGTCTAATCTGGATCGCTAAGCCATAAAAAAAGGGCAGAGAAATTACTTCTGCCCTTTGTTAGTTTTGCTTAGTACATCAAGCTAAGTGCTGGACCTTTTCGACTTCATAGTCGACCACCCCACCCGGTGTTTGCACCGGCACCTCATCACCTTCCATCTTGCCAATCAAGGCGCGTGCGATAGGCGAACTCACAGAAATCATACCCGCTTTAATATCCGCCTCATCATCACCCACAATACGGTAGACTTTTTCTTCGTCTGTATCGAGGTTAATGATGGTCACAGTGGTACCAAAGATCACCTTGCCTGAATGGGGAATCTGGGGCACGTGGATCACTTGTATGTGGGACAACTTGCCTTCGATATCCTTAATACGACCTTCACAGAAACCCTGCTGCTCGCGGGCCGCGTGATATTCTGCATTTTCCTTTAGATCGCCATGCTCTCGAGCGGTAGCAATATCCGCAATAATACGCGGACGAGTAACGGTTTTTAATTCTTGCAACTCATCGCGCAGCATCTTTTCGCCACGCACGGTCATGGGGACTTTTCCAAGGCTCATTATTATACCTCTGCTTGTTTCTAGTTACCTAAGCGCGCGTGCAAGTCTTGCAAACGACGCACTTCGCGCTCTTCACCAAAGTTCATGGCTTCCAATACCGCCAACGCCCCTGTCATGGTAGTAGCATAAGGCACCTTGTGCTGCAGCGCAGAGCGGCGAATCAAAGATGAGTCATTGATTGCTTGGCGACCTTCCGTTGTATTTACTACATAGGTAATTTCATCGTTCTTGATGGCATCAACGATATTAGGACGCCCTTCCATGACCTTATTGATCTGCTCACATTCCAAGCCCGCTTCTTGCAATGCCATTTGAGTACCGCTAGTCGCACACAGGGCAAAACCCCTGGCAACCAAGGCTTTACCCAAGTCAATCGCCGCCAACTTGTCAGCATCGCGCACTGATACAAAACACTTACCTGGAACGGGCACAACCTCACTAGCGGCCTTTATCGCCTTCTCAAAGGCTTCACCAAAGGTATCGCCAACGCCCATAACCTCGCCCGTAGACTTCATTTCTGGGCTCAGAATAGGGTCCACGCCTGGGAACTTATTGAATGGGAAAACGGACTCTTTGACACTGTAATAATTCGGTATAATCTCTTTAGTAAAACCAAGCTCCTGCAGACTACTACCCGCCATAACGCGAGCCGCAACATCGGCCAAGGATGCGCCAATACACTTAGAAACAAAAGGCACGGTACGTGACGCACGCGGGTTTACTTCAATGACGTAGATCTTGCCATCTTGCCAAGCCAACTGCGTGTTCATCAGGCCTACTACACCTAATTCCAACGCCATACGCTTAACCTGATCACGCATTTCGTCTTGCACATCGTCAGGCAAATTATAAGGGGGCAAAGAGCAAGCGGAGTCACCTGAGTGAATGCCTGCCTGTTCGATATGTTGCATGATGGCACCAATCACCACCTGCTTACCGTCTGACACCACATCAATATCAACTTCAATTGCATTGCTTAGGAAGCGATCCAGTAATACAGGTGCGTCATTAGACACTTGCACAGCGTCAGTCATATACCGCTTTAGCTCTGATTCCATGTGCACAATTTCCATGGCTCGACCACCCAGTACATAAGACGGGCGAACAACCAAAGGATAGCCAATACGCTCAGCTTCGCGCACGGCCTCATCTTGGCTGCGTACGGTAGCATTATCAGGTTGCAACAGACCTAAACGTTGCAACATTTGCTGGAACCGCTCACGGTCTTCAGCACGGTCAATAGCTTCAGGGGATGTGCCCAAGATTGGCACTCCCGCATTTTCCAAGCCAACGGCCAACTTCAGAGGCGTTTGGCCACCATACTGCACAATGACACCCTTGGGCTGCTCTAGATGAACAATTTCCAGTACATCTTCCAAAGTCACCGATTCAAAGTACAAACGATCCGACGTATCGTAATCCGTGGATACGGTTTCAGGGTTACAGTTGACCATGATGGTTTCAAAACCCGCATCGCGCATGGACAAAGCGGCATGCACACAGCAATAATCAAACTCGATACCTTGACCAATACGATTGGGACCACCGCCCAACACCATAATTTTGTCACGACCAGTAGGACGCGATTCACACTCTTCTTCATAAGTAGAGTACATATAAGCCGTATCAGTAGAAAACTCGGCGGCGCAAGTATCTACTCGCTTATAAACAGGACGCAAGCCAAGCTTCTGGCGATGCTGGCGAAAACCTTTTTCAGTCAAACCTAACAGTTGCGCCAAACGAATATCTGAAAAACCCTTGCGCTTAAGTCGATACAGACGCTCTTTATCCATGTCAGCCAACCCCAAGGTCGCCAACTCAGCTTCTTCTTTAACCAAATCCTGCATCTGTACCAAGAACCAAGGATCAATGCCGGAAATCTGGTAGATTTCATTAATATCCATACCAAAACGCATGGCATCTGCCACGTATTGAATACGGTTGGCTTTTGGTGACTTCAGCTCAGAGACAATGGTGCTGCGAGCGTCATCAGCTGTTATATCCATAATGGGGTCAAGGCCATGAATACCTGTCTCAAGACCGCGCAGGGCCTTCTGCAGGGATTCTTGGAAGGTGCGACCAATAGCCATCACCTCACCCACTGACTTCATCTGGGTAGTGAGACGATCGTCGGCCTGTGGGAATTTTTCAAAAGTGAAACGTGGCACCTTGGTAACAACATAGTCAATTGATGGCTCAAAAGAAGCCGGTGTCGCCCCACCCGTGATGTCGTTTTGCAATTCATCCAAGGTATAACCGACTGCCAACTTGGCAGCAACCTTGGCGATTGGGAAACCCGTCGCCTTGGAGGCAAGCGCCGAAGAGCGAGATACTCGGGGGTTCATTTCGATAACCACCATACGGCCATCTTCTGGGTTAACACCAAATTGTACGTTGGAGCCCCCAGTTTCCACACCAATCTCGCGCAATACCGCTAACGAAGCGTTACGCATGAGCTGGTATTCTTTGTCAGTCAACGTTTGAGCCGGCGCCACAGTAATCGAATCACCCGTGTGTACGCCCATGGCATCAAAGTTTTCAATGGAACAAATAATGATGCAATTGTCATTGGTGTCACGCACCACTTCCATCTCGTATTCTTTCCAACCAATCAACGACTCATCAATGAGCAACTCGTTGGTGGGAGATAGGTCAAGACCACGGGTACATATTTCTTCAAATTCTTCGCGGTTATAAGCAATACCGCCACCCGAGCCGCCCATCGTAAACGATGGGCGAATAATAGCCGGAAAACCAATACGGCTTTGTACATCGAAAGCGTCTTCCATGGAATGAGCGATTTCAGCACGAGGGCATTCCAAACCAATATTTTTCATGGCTTTGTCGAAACGATCACGATCTTCTGCTTTGTCAATGGTATCGGCATCCGCACCGATCATTTCAACATTGTACTTTTCCAGCACCCCCATACGATTCAAATCCAGCGCGCAGTTTAATGCGGTCTGGCCACCCATGGTTGGCAGAATCGCACTTGGGCGTTCTTTAGCAATAATTTTTTCAACGGTATCCCAACGTATCGGCTCGATATAGGTTGCATCAGCCATGGTTGGGTCAGTCATGATGGTCGCCGGGTTGGAGTTCACCAAGATAACCCGGTAACCTTCTTCGCGCAGGGCTTTACAAGCTTGGGCGCCAGAATAGTCAAACTCACATGCTTGGCCGATAACAATCGGGCCAGCACCGAGGATAAGAATACTTTCGAGATCTAAACGTTTTGGCATATTACTAATCCAATATTAAATTCTGGCCTAAGAAGCTTTATGGGCTTGCATGTTGCTGATAAAACGGTCGAACAAAGGCGCCACATCATGTGGGCCTGGGCTCGCTTCTGGGTGCCCCTGGAAACTAAAGGCCGACTTATCAGTACGCTCAATACCCTGCAACGAGCTATCAAACAAAGACTTGTGAGTAGCGCGAATAGTGTCCGGCAAGCCGACTTCAGATACCGCAAAACCGTGGTTTTGGCTGGTAATCATAACCACCTTAGAGTCCAAGTCTTGCACTGGGTGGTTTGCGCCATGATGGCCAAACTTCATTTTTTCTGTCTGCGCGCCCGATGCCAAAGCCAACAATTGGTGGCCTAAACAAATACCGAATACAGGGACGTCAGCCGCCAAGATCTCCTTGATGGCCGCAATCGCATAATCGCAGGGCTCTGGATCACCAGGTCCGTTGGACAGGAACACACCGTCAGGGTTCATTGCTAGCACATCACTAGCTGGTGTTTGCGCTGGCACCACCGTCAAATCACAACCGCGGTCAACCAACATGCGGAGAATATTACGCTTGACCCCAAAATCGTAAGCCACCACTTTCAAGGGTGTATTGGTCGCCTCGCCATAGCCTTCCAACAAATCCCAAGTCGTGCTGCGCCACTGATAAGATTCAGCTACGGTAACCTGTTTGGCTAGGTCCATGCCCTTTAGGCCTGGGAATTCCATAGCCGCTTGCAGAGCCTTAGCCTCATTAATGTCATCACCCGCCATGATACAACCATTTTGTGCCCCTTTTTCACGCAAAATGCGAGTCAAACGACGGGTATCAATATCGGCAATAGCGACCACATTGTTGGCTTTGAGGTAATCATCCAAAGACTGCTCATTACGCCAGTTACTTGCCAACAAAGGCAAATCACGAATAACCAAGCCAGATGCCCAAACCTGAGAAGACTCTGCGTCTTCAGGGGTGGTACCTGTATTGCCAATATGAGGATACGTCAGAGTCACAATTTGGCGCGCGTACGAGGGATCGGTAAGGATTTCCTGGTAGCCTGTCATGGAGGTGTTAAACACAACCTCACCACTGCTTTGACCAGTCGCACCAATGGCGATGCCTTTAAAAATACTGCCGTCTTCGAGGGCCAGAATGGCGGGGGTGCTCAATTGATGCCTCCTTAAGGTGCATGTCACTAACGGGGACACGAGGCGTAAAAGCGGCTTCTATATTCGCAAAAAAGCGAGATGTGACAGACACATCCCGCTTTCTCATTAAATTCTAGAGCGCCTCTTTTTCAACGCCTGTTAACTGTTACAATTTTAGCAAATTTTAGGCCATTTTGTCTAGTGAAATTAGCCACCATCTACACATACCACCAGCAGGCTTTAACCATCGTTAGCGCAACTGGCTATCTTTACTTCCGCGGCGATTGATCCCAGACTCAATAATCTGGGTTTTTTCCTGCTGTGACTGGCAGGCTATACACAGGCGCACGCCAGGCATAGCTTGACGCCTGGGCTCAGGAATCTTGCCATCACACACCTCACAGCGTAGCAAGCTCTCCCCCTCTGACAAGCGACTGCGCGCCAATTTGACAGCATCTTCCACACTGGCATCTATTTGTTCCTGCACAGCACCATCTTTTGCCCATCCACCGGCCATATGACACCTCCAACGAATATCTCACTACTAGGGCGATCATAGCAACAGGGAGACACCCATTTCAAATACCCCTATTGATGCATTTTCGACAGCGCAATCAACTTAGACTGATGGTCAAATAACCAAACCAAACCTGCCAAGGCACGACCTACGGGCAACAACAAGCCAGCACTGTCACTATTTATTGGTGAGCAGATACCCCAGCATTTCCACCACCTGCGCAGGGCTCGCTGCCCAAGCCTGTGCAGCCCCATCCACTTCCTTTAGCGGGTGCACAATATTCTCATCATGCAAGGTAATATAAGGCCTGCCAAGTGCAGCACAGTAACCCGCATCAAAAGCCGCATTCCATTGCTTGTACTTATCACCAAATCGAATCACCGCCATATCACACTCTTCGATATTCTTCTTAATGCGAATAGCATTAACCTTGGCCGATTTATGATCACGCCAATAAGATTCATGCTCAACACCAAAACAATCACCAGCAGCATCACTCGCATCATGATTGGTGACCGCCGAAGTAAACACAACATCAAGTTGCTTCGCCTCACAACCACGAACTATCTGCTCCCGCCAATCTGTGTGAATTTCACCCGAAAGGTATACCTGCCAAGTCATATTTTATTCCTTTTCTTCATGTATGTATTTCACCCTAGGACCACTTCGCACTTTGCTTCATATCAGCAGAAATAACCACCCAGCTTAGCTTTTCACAAATCCAAATACGGCTTTAGGCGCTGACATATTGTCATCATCGATACGCACCGACTTAAACTGCAACCTCACCATCAATAGCTCAACTATAGCTTACTCAAAGCAAAGAGCCCAGCGCCACTCGGGCCGCCAACTAATGCAACATTCACTCTATGCCCATGTACAAAACACAAAAACTAAGAGCTATAGAGCAAACCGGCTCAGCGCTATTGGCGTAGTGGTATTTTTCAAACAGGCACAAAAAAAGGGCTGGCCTAGTCTCCTAGTCCAGCCCTTTTCCACACCATAGATGCAGTGGCTGTATAAGTTAACCACTCATATACGGGCTATTATGGCCGCGTTCTACACTGCCAAGCAAGCTTGGCATACTGCTATAATGTGTGGCTGCTTACGTGGCAGAAATTAGCCAGCGCGAACGTTAGTTGCGCAAGGGCCTTTCTGGCCTTCGCCAATTTCAAATTCAACCGCTTGGCCGTCTTCCAAAGTGCGGAATCCGCCGCCATTCTGGATTTCAGAATGATGAACGAACAGGTCCTTACCACCATTTTCAGGAGTAATAAAACCAAAACCTTTGTCAGCGTTAAACCACTTAACAGTACCTTTATTCATAATCAGATCTTCATATTGTTGGTGAGAAAAAGACTGTTGTTGTTATCACCATCACGACAACAGTTAGTAAATTTTTGCGGTTTTTACACCGATCCTAGCTTGTCTGACATCCCATTAGCCCTTTAAAGCCAACACATCCTGCATGTCATACACTCCGTTGGCCTTGCCTGATAACCAAGCACAAGCTCTTACGGCACCCTTAGCAAAAGTCATACGACTACTAGCCTTATGGGTAATTTCAATACGCTCGCCTTCAGTAGCAAACAACACAGTGTGATCGCCAACCACATCACCGGCACGTACGGTTTCAAAACCAATTTCTTGGTCACTACGGGGGCCTATTATACCCTCTCTGCCGTAAACTGCACATTGTTTCAGATCACGACCCATGGCATCAGCTACAACTTCGCCTAAACGAATGGCAGTACCAGAAGGAGCATCGACCTTGTGACGATGGTGGGTTTCAATGATCTCCACATCGTAACCTTCCTGCAACACACTGGCCGCACGATGCAATATATCCAGCAGCAAATTCACACCCACACTCATGTTTGGCGCGAAAACCACGGGCATTCTACCAGCATAATCATGCAATGTCGCCTGTTGTTGCACATTTAAACCTGTTGTGCCAATAACTATCTGTTTACCCAAGCGTTCACATTCCGCCATATTAGCCAAAGTAAGCTCTGGGTTAGTAAAGTCAATCAGCACATCAAAGTCGTTAGCCGCATCGGCCAAACTGCCCTTTAAGTTGACGCCCACCTTGCCAATACCTGCCAATTCACCGGCATCTGCGCCAAGCAAAGTACTGGTTGGCGATACCAGGGCTGCCCCCAATTCCACACCAGATGCTTCATGGACGGCCTGCACCAGCACCTTTCCCATGCGCCCAGCGGCGCCGATTACTGCAATTCTGGTCATGATTGTATTCCCGTGAAAAATCCAGTTATGCCGGATTTAGTCCGGCATATTCTACATATCTTCGAAAAAACTCTTTACGCCTTCAAACCAAGAAGACTTCTTGGGCGAGTGCTTGTGCTTGCCCTCATCCATGGTCTCCTGAAACTCACGCAACAGGTCTTTTTGCTGTTTACTCAAATTAACCGGAGTTTCAATGGCAATTTTACACATTAAGTCACCCTGGCCACCGCCACGAACCTGAGTCACACCCTTACCACGCAAACGGAACATTTTACCGCTTTGAGCGCCCTCGGGGATCTTCAGCTTGACACGGCCGTCCAAGGTAGGCACATCAATCTCACCACCCAATGCAGCGTCAGTGAAAGCAATTGGCACTTCACAATACAGGTGTTTACCATCGCGTTCAAATATAGCATGCTGTCGCACGGATACCTGTACGTAAAGATCGCCCGCAGGACCACCGTTGGCCCCAACTTCCCCTTCTCCGGTCAAACGAATGCGATCACCCGTGTCGACCCCCGAAGGAATTTTCACTGACAGGGTTTTATATTCTTGCACACGCCCGCCACCATGGCAGCTACGACACGGATCAGAGATCACCTTGCCTTTACCGTGACACTGAGGACAGGTCTGCTGTACAGAGAAAAATCCCTGCTGCATGCGCACTTGGCCTACACCATTACAGGTACCACAGCTTTTGGCACTGGTGCCTGGCTTGGCACCTGAACCGTCACAAGTTTTACACTCTACTTGGGTAGGAATGCGAATTTCTTTGTTGACACCCCGCACGGCCTGTTCAAGATCCAACTCCATGGTGTAACGCAAGTCGGCACCACGCTGGCGACTAGAGTGGCCACCACCACCGCCAAAGATGTCCCCGAACATATCACCAAAGACATCACTAAAGGCCGCACCGCCGCCGCCAAAGCCGCCCGCCCCTGCACTACCATCAACACCAGCGTGGCCATACTGATCATAAGCCGCTTTTTTCTGTGCATCAGACAATACTTCATAAGCCTCATTGGCTTCTTTGAACTTTCCTTCGGCCACTTTATCATCGGGATTACGATCCGGATGGTGCTTCATCGCCATGCGCTTGAAGCCCTTTTTAATGTCCTTGTCAGAAGCGTTCTTGTCTACACCAAGCACTTCATAATAATCACGTTTCGACATACTTTATCCACTAGTTACAATCGCTGGCAGCATATACAAGAACGCGGAACCTAAAGTCCCGCGTTACCAACCACATCAAGTTTTGGGCGCGAGCGCTTACTTCTTGTCGTCGTCTTTCACTTCTTCAAACTCAGCATCAACAGCATCATCATCAGATTCCGCAGCCGCTTCCGCCTGCTCACCTTGTGCGGCTTGCTCAGCGTACATCTTTTCAGCGATAGAATGAGACGCTTCAGTCAAGGCCTTGGTCTTGGCTTCAATCTCTTCCTTGTCATCACCCTTTAGGGCTTCTTCAAGTTCAGCGATGGCCGTTTCAACTGCAGCCTTCTCTTCATCAGTAGCCTTATCGCCAGCTTCTTCCAACATCTTCTTAGAAGAGTGCGCCATTCCGTCGCCAGCATTGCGAGCCGCTACCAGCTCTTCAAACTTCTGGTCTTCCGCCGCATTAGCTTCAGCGTCTTGTACCATTTGTTCGATTTCATCATCACTTAGGCCAGAAGACGCCTTAATGACAATAGACTGTTCTTTACCTGTACCCTTGTCTTTGGCAGACACATTCAAAATGCCGTTGGCATCGATGTCAAAGCTCACTTCAATTTGTGGCATACCGCGGGGGGCTGGTGGAATATCACTCAGATCAAAACGACCCAGTGACTTGTTCTGGGAGGATTGCTTACGTTCACCCTGACAAACATGGATAGTTACCGCCGCCTGGTTATCATCTGCGGTAGAGAATACCTGTGATTTCTTAGTAGGAATCGTGGTGTTCTTTTCGATCACAGCTGTCATCACGCCACCCATGGTTTCGATACCCAGAGTCAATGGCGTTACATCCAGCAACAATACATCTTTTACATCACCAGCTAGTACCGCACCTTGAATCGCCGCGCCCATGGCTACAGCTTCATCCGGGTTAACGTCCTTACGTGGTTCTTTACCAAAGAAAGCACTCACTTCAGTTTGCACCAAAGGCATGCGGCTTTGGCCACCTACTAGAATCACTTCATCAATTTCAGAAGCATCTAAATCAGCATCTTTAAGTGCTTGAGCACAAGGCTTCAAAGTACCCGCTACCAGGTCTTCTACCAAAGATTCCAACTTAGCACGAGTCACCTTCACATTCAGGTGCTTAGGACCCGTTGCATCGGCCGTGATGTAAGGCAGGTTAACATCAGTCTGAGAAGAACTGGACAATTCCACCTTGGCTTTTTCAGCGGCTTCTTTTAGGCGCTGCAGAGCCAGTGGATCATTATGCAAGTCAATGCCAGAGTCTTTCTTAAATTCCTCTGCTAAGAATTCGATCAAACGCAAGTCGAAGTCTTCACCACCTAAGAAGGTATCACCGTTAGTGGCCAATACTTCAAACTGGTGCTCACCGTCTACGTCAGCAATTTCAATGATTGAGATATCAAAGGTACCACCACCCAAGTCATATACAGCAATGGTAGAATCCCCACGATTCTTATCCATACCGTAAGCCAAGGCAGCCGCCGTTGGTTCGTTAATAATACGCTTAACGTTCAAACCGGCAATCTTACCCGCGTCCTTAGTAGCCTGACGCTGAGAGTCGTTAAAGTAAGCAGGTACAGTAATTACTGCTTCACCTACGCTTTCGCCCAAGAAGTCCTCAGCAGTCTTCTTCATCTTCTTCAGTATTTCTGCTGATATCTGCGGTGGCGCCTTGCTGTCACCACTAACGTTTACCCAAGCATCACCATTGTCGGCAGCTTCGATTTTGTAAGGCACCATGGAGATGTCTTTTTGTACAACATCATCCTTGTACTTACGACCAATTAAACGCTTGATAGCAAATAGGGTATTAATCGGGTTGGTTACAGCCTGACGCTTAGCCGATTGGCCAACCAAGATTTCACCATCATCGGAAAAGGCGATGATGGAAGGGGTGGTACGATCACCCTCAGCATTCTCAATAACTTTTGGCTTGCCGCCATCCAATACAGACACACAAGAGTTTGTAGTGCCCAAGTCAATTCCGATGATTTTTCCCATCTTTAACTCCAAATATTCACGGTCCTAATTAGGACTCAAAATTCAAATTCGATTCAAACATCATTAGTGGTATGGGCTATTCTTCATGTGCTCATACGTTATGCTGCTTGCTTGTCATTCTTTGTATGGTCTAGTGACCGTTTTTCAACCCAAAAACCATAATTTTTTTCAGGTTTTTAACCTAAAACAGGGGTATTTTGCAATTATGGAGCTTTTGACACCACTACCATGGCGGGACGAATCAAACGACCGTTAAGGGTGTAACCTTTTTGAAACACATCCATCACCGTATTGGGTTCCATGTCCGGGTTCGGCACCGCCGTCATTGCTTCATGCAACTCAGGATTAAATGGTTCGCCATGGGGATCCAAGCGCTCCACGTTAAACTTTTTGAGGCCGTCCATGAGCATACTTTGACTCATTTCCACCCCTTCCAAAAGGTTTTCCAAGGTGGCATTACCAGACTTGCTAGCAGCAATCGCACGCTCAAGGTTGTCGGCCAAACTCAATAACTCTGTGACCAGCTTTTCTTGGCCAAACTTGCGTGCTTTAGACACATCCTGTTCAGCACGTCGTCGAATATTTTGCATTTCGGCGTGAGCACGAATGACATCTTCTTTTTGCCCCTCTACTTGCTCTAAAGCAGCCTGCAGCTCAGTTTGCAATGATTCAACGGTCACCTCTACCATGGTTTCGGCACCGACCTGCTCGGCCTCGACTTGATCGACGGGCACTTCCTGGTTATCAACTGGATTATCTTGTTCGCTCATGGATGCTCCACAACTGTATTACTAATTAAACTACCACCTCACTGTTGACGTGAGACGGGAATGCCAACATATATGGGGACATCAGCAAGCGATTCAAGCGCCAATAAGGCCATATTTTAATAACTTTTGCACAAATACTACTGGACATTCATACACCACTGGATATAATCACAGTAAAATACAGTTTGCCAATGTACCGGAGGGGCCAAAATGCTCCAACAACTAATCGTGCAACACTTTGCTCTAGTCGACTTTTTACACCTCGACTTTAATCGCAACATGACAGCTATTAGTGGTGAGACAGGGGCTGGAAAATCCATCCTATTAGATGCACTTGGCCTGACTTTAGGCGATAGAGCCGAATCTGGTTGCGTCAGACAAGGTGCCGACAAGGCCGACATACATGCTGTTTTTGACCTCCATCAGCTCCCCGCCATAAGAGACTATTTGGCCAGCAAACATTTAGCGAGCAACGATGACCCAGACATCTGCATCCTGCGCCGAATCATCAACCAAGATGGACGATCACGTGGGTACATCAATGGCAAACCCGTTAACATTGCCACCCTCAAACTCGTTGGCCAGCAGTTGATCAACATCCATGGCCAACATGAACACCAGCACCTGCTAGCTCGTGATAGCCACCTGCAACTGCTTGATGCCTACGGCCATCACCAACAATCCTTGCAGGCGGTGATGGAACTAAGCCAACAATGGCAAGAAATCGAGCGCCAAATCAAATCCCTTACTGGGGACCAACAACTGAATGATGCCGAACGCCAACTATTGCAATATCAGGTAAACGAATTGGAAGCCCTTGAACTAGTAGAAGGGCAATTGGAGCAACTGGAACAAGAACATAAGCAACTGGCCAAAGCAGACCAACTGCAGCAAGCTGTCGCGGCTGCTCTGCCTGATAACGACCGTGGCGATGACCCCAAAGCCAACCTACAACGCTGGCGACAAGAACTGCAGGAATTTGCTGAATTCAGCCCCCAAATCACCAACGCCATTGAACTGCTGACGAGCGCAGCTATTCAAGTAGAAGAAAGCCAATACGAGCTACAGAGCTTTATGCAAGGATTCGATCAAGATCCAACTCGCCTTGCCAGCATCGAATTGCGCTTAGACCAAATCTATTGTGTGGCGCGCAAACACAAGGTGCAGCCCAATTTGCTGCTATCACACTTGCACGCCCTGCAAGCACGGCTCCTACAAAATGAGAATCAGGAAGCTGATCTGCAAGCACTTGCTGAAGAGCAACAGCGCTTGAGCCAAACATACACTGTGGCGGCTCAAAAGCTCACCCAAGAGCGCCAATCCACCGCGGAACAACTACAACAGGCTGTAGCCACACAACTTTCGCAACTAGGCATGTCCCAATGTCGCTTGCAATTTGCCATCACGCCAAAGCCTACGACAGATTTGCCTAGCAAAGGCATGGACGACGTTGAGATGCTTATTCAAACCAATCCCGGACAACCTGCCAAACCATTAGCTAAAATTGCCTCTGGTGGCGAATTATCACGTATTAGCCTAGCCATTCAGGTAGTTATTGCCAGCACCAGCATCACCCCTTGTCTGATTTTCGATGAAGTTGACGTGGGTATTGGTGGTGCAACCGCCGAAATCGTTGGCCGCCTACTAGCGCAACTAGGCCAGCATTGCCAACTATTATGCATTACCCATCTGCCACAGGTAGCCAGCCAGGCCCAACATCATTTGCAAGTCAGCAAACACCATCAAGACCAGATCACCCACACGCAAGTGGTACCGTTAAGTAAAACGCAGCGTGTCCAAGAAATTGCTCGCATGCTCGGTGGCATCACACTGACCGAACAAACGCTCGCCCATGCCAAAGAGATGCTGGGAACCAATGCCTTACATTAGCAGGTAGCTAAAAACACTTATATTTGTTAATTTTGTCGGGATTTTTTTTCTAACTTGGCGGTCATAATAGTGATGACTTTAGCCAAGCCAAGGAATCAGGTATGATTCTCCGCAGTGCCAAGGCAGCATCCTCGAATAGGATGCCGCAAGCATCCACACCCAAGTTGTTACATTTTTACGGAAACAG
Organism: Gammaproteobacteria bacterium; assembly: GCA_024230095.1. GTDB lineage: Bacteria > Pseudomonadota > Gammaproteobacteria > Pseudomonadales > Balneatricaceae > Njordibacter. Next base: position 18,340 of record JAAERS010000152.1, read on the forward strand.
TTACCACCTATGAAACGTTACCTCGCCACCGCATTGCTAACCCTTGCACTTTCAGGTTGTTCAAGCCTGGCCGACATAGAATTCCCCGGCGTCCATAAAATGGACATTCAACAAGGTAATATTGTTACTGACGAGATGGTCGACTTGCTTCGTCCCGGACTGACCCGTGCGCAGGTCCAGTATGTCATGGGCACACCACTAATCGTGGACACCTTTAATGACAATCACTGGGACTATGTATACCGACTGAAGCTAGGTGACGGCACCGCAACCGATGAGAAGTTGAGGGTGATTTTCGTGAACGACCGCGTGAGCGAAATCCAGCGCTAAGAGGCAGCCTTTTTTGCTGCCGCCTTGGCGGCACGATTGGCGCGAGCCTGTTTCGGGTCTATCGTCAAGGGACGATAAATCTCAACACGCTGGCCAGCTTTAATGATTTCTTCTTTGGGCTTACGCACAGCTTTACCGAAAATACCCATGGGGGTGTCATCTACGCACAAACCGTCAAATCGTTGCTCTATACCCGATTGTTTGGCGGCATCAAAGACACTGGTCCCAACCGCCACTTGGATGTTTAAGATTAACTGCTCATCTGGCAAAGCATAAGCCACTTCTACATCAATCATGTTTTGCTTATCCATAAACTTGCTCCGCTCTTTGGCAAAAGGCATCCACCATATTACCGGCTACTTGACTAAATAAACCACCCATCGCTTTACCGGCTATACCCGAAATACCAAAGTCCAAGTGCATTTCCACCTTACTCGCGTCTTCACGTAACGCAGTAAACAGCCATTTACCGCGCAAATATTCAAAGGGACCATCTTCCAGAGTAAGCTCTATGGCCGCCGCTGGTAACAATTGATTGCGAGTGACAAACTGATAACTAAGACCCGCCTTACGCAACCGCAAACAGGCGACCATATGCTGGTCACTTTGTTCCAACACATCCACACCTACACAGCCATCCAAAAACTGGGGATAGGACATGACATCATTGACCAAATCATACATCTGTTGAGCAGAATACATAACCAATGCGGAACGATTGATAGATGGCACAGACAGCCTCATAACCAAGAGTGATAAAAACGCCATATTTTAAGCCTTTCCATGAAAACACGCCAGCCACAACCAAGATAATCAGCAACAAACCCAAAAAAAGCCATGGCTTTTTCAGACAACACCCTACCGAATTTTGGCCCATGCTGTACAATGCGCGCCATGGCAAAGAAATCAAAAGCAAAAAAACCTTCCGGTGATACTATAGCGCTCAATAAACGCGCTAAATTCGAATACCACATTGAACAGCGTTTTGAGGCTGGTGTTCAGTTAACGGGCTGGGAAGTAAAAAGTCTGCGTGAGGGCAAAGCTAACATTACAGACTCCTATGTATTGATTCGCAACGGCGAAGCCGTATTAGTGGCCGCCCATATATCGCCATTACTGTCAGCTAGCACCCATGTGGTATGCGAGCCCATGCGGCCACGCAAATTACTGTTGCACAAAAAAGAAATTGCCAAACTCTTTGCTGCTAGCACCCAAAAGGGACACACCATCGTGGCCCTAGCCCTGTATTGGAAAGGCTCTTATATAAAATGTGAGATTGCTTTGGTGAAAGGCAAACAGCTACACGACAAACGCGCTACCGAGAAAGAACGCGACTGGAACAAACAGAAACACCGCATTCTGATGAAGGCTTAAGCGACGGCATTGACCTCGCCCATGCTGCCACCTGCCTCGACAACTAGTCCTTGGTAACCTCCATATTGGCTTCCGCCAATAGCGCCAGACTCTCATCAGCAAAACCAACCCCAGCTTCAGTATAAAAATTGAAGATGCGGTCTATGCCACACCGGCTCAATTCAACCACCTGATCTTCATAGCGAGCGATAGCAGCCACTTTGCCTTGATAATGGCTGGCGCTCAGCTGCTCCTGAATATTTTCTATATCGTTTATATATGGCAACGCCATTAATACCAGCTTAATCTGTGACAAATCCATGTTTTGCCATAGGTCTGCATCACCAGCATCACCAAATAACACTCTGTCACCCTCAGTTTGCAGCCTTGTGGCTCGGTCTTCATCAGAATCCAGCCCCCAAACCTTATCGCCGACCGACTTTGACAAAGACATATAGGTGCCCCTGCCGACCCGCCCCATGCCAATCACCAATATCTGCGCACGCTCGGGTAACACAAAGGTATCATCGTAGATCTTACCTTGACCTTCAAAGCGCGTAATAAAACCCTTGAATAAACGGTATATAGTATGAGAGTAGCGATAACTAACACTGGTGATGACAAAGGAAAAGGCCACTGCCAAAGCCAATATAACCAACCATTCTTTCGACAACCAACCAAAACTAATGCACAAAGCAACAACGATTAAGCCAAACTCACTATAGTTGCCCAAAACCAACGAATTTAAATAAGATGTACGCGCCCTTAAGCCTAACAAACCATGGAAGTTGAAAAAGAAGAAGCTTTTAATAGGAATTAATAATGCCAGTAGCAAAGCCACGTACACCATGTCCGCTGTAGGCAATGCCGTAAAACCAATAGACAGGAAAAAGCCAATAAGAAATAAGTCCTTAAAACTCATTAAAGAGCGGTATAACTCAGCTGATTTTACCGACCCACTGAGCACAATACCCGCCACCAAGGCTCCCAAATCACCCTTGATACCCAAAGCATAAAACAGTTCATAACCACCAAAAGCCAAGAAGAAACCTGCTAGAGGTAGCAGCTCATCATGACCCACTTTATCCAAGAAATGACCAATTGGGCGGCGCAGAAACACCAACGCCAGTAGTGCCAAGGCCCAAATTGAAGGCTGTTCACCTGTGGCCACCACCATAAATACGACGGCTATAACATCCTGCACCACTAAGATGCCAACAGACATCTTGCCGTGGCGACTCTTTAAGTCACCGCTACTCTCAAGAACTTTAACCACGCATACGGTACTGCTGAAACTGAGCGCAAAACCAATCAAAGCCGCCGCCTGCCAATCCAAGTCGGCAAAAAAGCTAAAGCCATAGGCAATGGGCAACAGCGCCAGACCCGTAAAGGTCAAGGTCCATAAGGTCATATTACTGACTGCCCCACCCCAGACAAAGGTATGCAGCAGGTCTTTGACATTAAGTTTGAGGCCAATGGTAAATAGCATCAGCGTAATGCCTA
>JAAERS010000153.1 GCA_024230095.1 Gammaproteobacteria bacterium
AATTTTACTCTTTTTGTCCGCTGGCGACTAGCCATGGATCAAGCAATAAAAGCTGGTGAAAACCATAGCAACCTGCCCAACTAACCGCTACACTGCAACGAAAAACAAGTACGAGGGCCATTATGCAAGTAGAACGCTTACAAACTCACGTAGTTGCCGTACCGCCACCTCACATTGGCGGCATGTATTGGATATTTGTTAACCTCACCACCAAGTGCGGCATTACCGGTGTTGGGGAGGTCTATGCCTCCACCTTTCATCCCACAGTGATAGAGGCCGCCCTTAAAGATACCTTTGAACGTTATTTAAAAGGCCACAACCCATATCATATAGAGCGCTTTTATCGCCAATGTTACTCCAGTGGTTTTACACAGCGCCCCGACCTCACTATGATGGGCGCTTTTAGCGGCTTGGAAATGGCTTGCTGGGATATCATTGGCAAAGCTTGTAATAAACCCGTGTACGAGCTAATTGGTGGCAAGGTACATGATAAACTACGCAGCTATACCTATTTATACCCTGTCGACAAAAATGGTAAACACAACTACGATTGCCCGCAATTGGCAGCTGAATGTGCAATCGCCAACAGGGAGCTCGGTTTCACCGCGGTTAAGTTTGACCCAGCTGGCCCTTACAGTGCTTACTCTGGCCACCAAATTTCTCTGGCGGCGTTAGAGCGCAGCGCCGATTTTTGCAAAAAAATACGGGCCGCGGTAGGCAATGATTGTGACCTACTATTTGGCACCCATGGCCAAATGACACCCGCTTCAGCTATTCGCCTTGCCAAGCGTATCGAACCCTATGACCCACTGTGGTTTGAAGAACCTGTACCACCCGGACAGAACGCGGCCATGGCACAGGTGGCCGCCAAAACAAGTATCCCCATTGCTACAGGTGAGCGCCTTACAACCAAGTATGAGTTTCACGACGTGCTAGAGCATAAAGCCGCCTCCATTCTACAAATGAATCTGGGCCGTGTTGGCGGCATACTTGAAGCCAAAAAGATTGCCAGCTTGGCAGAAGTACATTATTGTCAGATCGCCCCCCACCTATACAACGGCCCTATTGGCGCTGCTGCTAGTATCCAACTTGCTAGCGCTACCCCTAACTTTCTAATACAAGAAAGCATTGGTACTTGGGACGGTTTTCATGCTGAAGTAGTAGAAGAAAAGATTGATTGGCAAAAGGGTTATATTATTCCCAATGATAAACCGGGGTTGGGTATTAGCCTCAATATGGAGGTGGTGAAAGCCCACTCCCCATACCAACAAAAGCGTCTTCATCTGATCATGGATAAGCGCCCCTATGACGTCAGCCAGAGCAACGGTTCTGAAGATTGGAAAGGCTTAGACAAAGACGAATGAGTAATCCATAAATGCAGGTTGATTATATTGTTATCGGCGCGGGGTCGGCTGGCTGTATCGTGGCAGAACGCTTGAGCCAAAGTGGACGTTATAGTGTCTTGTTACTCGAAACGGGTGGTGGTTTACACAACCCGTGGATCAGCGTACCTGCTGGCTTTGGTGCTACCTATTACCATCCCAAGTACAACTATATGTACTACAGTGAAAAGCAAGTAAACATGAACAATCGCCAGCTCTATGTGCCACGTGGCAAAGGTTTAGGCGGTTCTGGTTCCATTAATGCCATGATCTATGTGCGCGGTGCCCGCCGTGATTTTGATGATTGGGCTAAAGCGGGTAACCCTAGCTGGGCTTATAATCAAGTATTGCCCTATTTCAAACAGCTAGAGCAACACCCCCAAGGTGAAACCGACTATAGGGGTGCACACGGACCCATTGGAATAACGCCAATGGCCACCAATGCACATCCAATTTGCCAGAATTTTTTACAAGCTACTCAGGAAACTGGTTTGCCACAAAATAGTGATTTTAACGGCCAGCATTTTGAAGGAGCAGGCATCTATGACACTAATATTCGAGCAGGTAAGCGTGAGTCTAGCTACACCGCTTATCTCAAACCATCCCTTAAGCGCCGTAATTTGAGCCTTTGGACCCATGCCAAGGTCAACCGATTGATGCTGCAGGACTGCCAAGTCAAAGGCGTCGAAGTTGTGCACCAAGGACAAGCGAAACAGGTCAGCGTCGCCAAAGAAGTTGTTTTATGTGCCGGTGCCGTGGCCAACCCACAACTATTGGAAACCTCGGGCATCGGCCAACAATCTCGCTTGCAAAAAATTGGCATAAAGTGCCTGCTTGATTTGCCTGGAGTAGGTGAAAACTTGCAAGACCACCTCTGTGCCAGCTTCTATTATCGTGCCAACCGCCGCACCCTCAATGATGATTTCGGTAGCCTGTCAGGCAAGATACAAGCTGGTCTGCAATACGCCCTAGGACGCAAAGGCCCTTTGTCTTTGAGTGTCAATCAAGCTGGTGGTTTTTTTCGCGGTAGCGACTCTGAAGAACATGCCAACATTCAAATGTACTTCAATCCCTTGTCCTATGAAATCCCGACCAACCCCAACGCCAAACTGACACCTTTACCCTACTCGGGCTATTTGATAGCTGTCAATGCCTGCCGACCAACAAGTCGCGGCAGTGTTCACATTAATCATGCAATGCCAAATAATGCCCCACAAATTGACTTCAATTTTTTGTCTACAGACCACGATCGTCAAGAATCCATACAAGCCGGTAATCTAGTGCGAAAAATTGCTCAGGCGCCGAGTTTGCAAACCATGACTCTAGGCGAAGAAAAACCCGCATCACAAGTTAATAACAATGATGAGATGCTGCAGTACTTTCAACGTGAGGGTAACTCTATCTATCACCTCAGTGGCACTTGTGCCATGGGGCCTGATAAGCAGATCAATGTGGTTGATGAAAATTTACTGGTACACGGCCTCGCTGGATTACGTATCGCCGACGCCTCGATTTTTCCCAATATCACCTCTGGTAATACCAATGCGCCTACCATGATGGTGGCACTAAAAGCAGCAGATTTAATACTGGCTGATAACGATTAAGCTAAGCCCAGTTAGAAGATTTGTCTTATAACGCTTGCCACTGCTCTCTGGTAATACAATATAGTGCATGATGCAGTAATTCGTCATCTTGCGCTAAAGCAGGATGATCAAAGTCTTGGTGGGTATTGTGCATGCCAATGCGTTCCATTACAGCCATGGAACGCGTATTAAGTTTAGGCGTAAACGACATCAGCTTATCCAGTTTAAGCTGCTCAAAAGCAAATTCTACGACAACGTTAGCGGCTTCCGTGGCATAACCTTGTCCCCAGGTATCTCGGGACAGGCGCCAGCCAATTTCCACACAGGGGCTAAAGCTGAAATCATGGGTTGGCTCGTGCAAGCCAACAAAACCCACAAAACGTTCATCTTCAATGCGCTCAACAGCCCATAGGCCCCAGCCTTTGGCAATGATTAAGGATTGAATACGTTCAGCCATGGCATCACTTTCTTCGCGCGTCAGTGCTGATGGAAAGTAACGCATAACCTCAGGATCAGCGTTCATCTGAGCAAACACCGTATAATCTCGCAAACGCCACTGTCGCAAGCGCAAACGCTCTGTTTGCAATTGAATTGGGCTACCAAACTCCAGTGTTTTCATGTCATTGTTACCTAGTGGCTGCACGTCGCTATTGAATGAACATTCATACTAACAAACAACAATTTAACGGGCTTATGAGTCGACGTCAACTGCTAGCTTGTTGAGCAATAAGCTATTTATTCACACATTCAGCATTAAGATAATATTACATTCGAATGTCTTTTTGGTGCTGCAACCATAGTCTAGTAATAAGACCAGATGGCAACACTGTCTTTTCATACGGGGAGATACTAATCAACAAACCGCTTACACTGTTCAGCTATGATATCAGCCACTAGTGCACAATCTTCAAGGTCAAAAGTTAAAGGCACTCGCATATCCAAAGTTTTTTCGAGTACAGAAAGTGTGTGAGGCAAATATTGAGGTGCCAAATAACGCCAACTATCGTAGCGACTAGTGAAGGCTCTAGGCTCGGCTTCACCAAACCATTTCAATTCCACTCCCTGTTCAGCACAGGCCCGCACAAAATCGGGAATTTGCTCCGTTTTAATGCCTTTCGCCATAAACTGTATGGAGCTGCCTACATAATGTTCATCTTTATGGCGTCTAGGCAAATACAGGCCAGGCACTTGCGACAGCTTAGCAAACAGCAAATCATAACGTTCATTCCAGCGCACACAATTACCTTCCAATTCGGGTAGTTGCGCTAAAGCCAAGGTCGCACGTAAATTGTCCATACGCCCTGACATATTGGCACTAACGTAACGAACCTCTTCAAACACCTCAGGTGCCGGAGCGGCACCATGGCGCTCATACAACATGTAGGAGCCTGAGTGCATAATGGCACGCGCCATCATCTGCTCATCATTGCACACTAATAAGCCACCCTCACCGGTATTCATGTGCTTATAAGTTTGTAAGCTAAAAGCCGCCATGACACCAAAATTGCCTGAGCGTTGGCCCTGCCAGCTACCTCCCATGGTATGAGCGCAGTCTTCCAGCACCGCCAAGTCTAATTCATCACATACCTGTATCAAGGCCGTCATATCCGGAATGTGGCCGCGCATAAGTGACAACACCAGCACTCTTGCTCCACTTGAGATAGCTTTGGCGCGCAAATCGACCAAATCTAAATGATAGTTTTCATCAATTTCAACCAATACTGGATTGGCACCCACGTTAACGATAGCACCCGGCACAGGTGCCAGTGTGTAACCATTGGTTAAAACCGCATCACCAACTTGTACTCCCATCGCCCGCAAGCCTATTTGCATAGCATAGCCGCCAGAGGTGCACGCTAAGCAATAGGGGCGCCCTTGCCAAGTGGCATACTCCTGTTCCAACAGAGCCGCCGCTGACAGCTCACTGCCAACGCTATTGTAACGGTGCAGACGCCCCGTACGCATGAGTTCTACCGCTGCATCTATACCTGCTTCGGGAATTGATTCCTGCTGGGTAAATGACTTATTAAAAGTGATAGACATAGTTTTACCTAATAGTTTTTCCAACAATGTACGCGGATTTAAACGACTCTAATAGCGCCAATTCAAGTGGACACATAGGCCACTTACTGCCCTTGACGTAAATAGTTCAGGATAGTTTGAGCATGAGGTCCTACAAAGACTAGAGTCCCGATAAAGGTTTTCACTTAGCCATCCTCAACTAACATCGAATAACGTTGACAGAGAATACCAAAGCCCACTTGACACAAACCTTACTGCAACTCCATAACTTGTGTAACAGTGACATGGCCATTAGCTCATGCCGTGGTTGCCTGTTATCTATACCTACCTGCTGTCCCTAAACAGACGCCACCAAGGCATCACTTGTTTGGATTAAGTTGAGTCTGCTTTACCCTCATATAGCGTCACAATAGAGATTGACTGGTTAGTTATGGGTACTTGGTGCCTTTCTCTTGTTTTCTTGACTAACAACACAGATCACGCAATGTACTATTAACACTAAGGTGATATGGATGGAGTTACTACTCTAATTATATACTGTATATTAAACGCCATATTACTTACTTTGCTTTTGCTACAGCAACTAATTAAGGGTTGATAGCTTATGACACAACAAACCAACTTACTAATAAAAGAACACGATAAATGGATTGAGCTAACTTTAAATCGACCGGACAGTTTTAACGCTCTGTCGAAAGATATGCTAAATGAACTTCAACACGCTATGCATGATATAGCACTTCGCGACGACCTAAGCTGTGTGGTTATTAATGCCAAAGGTAAAGCTTTTTGTGCCGGACATGACCTTAAAGAAATACGCGCCAACGTTGACGATGCCTTCTATTCGAAACTCTTTCAGCAGTGTAGTCAGTTTATGCAAAGTATTGTTGACCTGCCCATTCCCGTGGTTGCCCAAGTACAAGGCATTGCGACAGCCGCGGGTTGCCAGCTAGTAGCTAGTTGTGATTTAGCCATCGCATCAGACACCGCTCGCTTTGCTGTATCGGGCATCAACCTTGGCCTGTTTTGTTCTACCCCTGCGGTAGCGCTTAGCCGCAATATTGCGCCCAAACACGCCATGGAAATGCTCCTAACCGGCGAGTTTATCAATGCCCATGAAGCACAACAAAAAGGGCTCATCAACCGCATAAGCCAGGCCGAAGAATTGCCAGCTGCCACCCTTGCGCTAGTAGAAACCATTTGTAATAAGCTACCTGTAGCCGTAAAAACAGGAAAAGCCATGTTCTATCCACAATCTCAAAAGTCACTCGCTGAAGCCTATGAGTATGCTAGCAACTACATGGTTTGTAATTTAATGGCGGATGAAACTCAGGCGGCGATTGCCGCCTTCACAGAAAAGAAAAACCCCCAAAGCTAGGCTTTGGGGAAAGGTTCTCTACAGCCGCTGTGAAATCACATGAGCCCCAAAGAGAACAGCGCCCTGTCTGGCTGCTGTCACCGGACAAGTACACCCTTGAAGAGAGTTTTATGAGCGGGAGTTGATCAATTTATAGCGATACCGCTAAAGTGCCCACCATGTGATTGGCTAAGAGGATTAAACTAGCGGCCCAAATTGACCATGTCAGTGTGCTCATTGTCGTTTCCTTAATCTTTTGTCAGTTAATGCACCGCTCAACATGCCCTCTTGAGCTCTAAGTCAGTCGCAAATTTCTACAGAGCCTATTGCAACATACAATGCTGAAGCCATAATGAATGCATAGTGGAGATATAATGAAGCTTTATAAAATGATCAAGAAACGCCCCATTAGTTAGCATTTTTTCCAATGCCCTCTTGACATGATGGCATAGCAACGATTAGTTTGTTCGGTACCAAACGATAATTCTAATTCACGGTCACCCATTATGAATCAAGACGCATACGTTGATATCACCAGTCATGATACCTTTACTAGCGGTTTTCCTAGTGCCACATTCAAGCGTTTACGTGACGAAGACCCCTGCGCATGGGTCGAGGAAAGCGACGGTGGTAAGGGTTTTTGGGCCATCACTCGCTACGAAGATATCAAAGAACTCAACCGGCAACCTCACATATTTAGTTCAGCTAAAGGCATACGCTTAGAAGAACAAACAGAAGAAGAATATATGGCGCGTCGCACCTTTCAGGAAACAGATCCACCAGAACACACACGCCAGCGCATGATTTTGCACCGCGCTTTCTCACAAAAAATGATTGCCAAATACGAAGACCTTGTACGTGAACTAGCTATCGACGTTTGTGAAACAGCACTACAAAATAATGAAATTGATGTGGTAAAACAGATCGCCCGCAAACTACCCATGCGCATGCTTGGTCGGGTATTAGGCACACCGGATGAAGATGGTGCCTGGCTGGTCGACAAAGGTGACGAACTCATTGCCAATTCGGATCCTGATTTTACCAATCACGTTATCGACAAGGTTAATACGGACGAGTACCGCTTTATGCCCTTCCGTTCTCCGGCTGGCAAAGAAATCTATGATTACGCCAAGCAGCAAATGGTGCAACGTTTGCATACCAACATGGATGATGTGCTATCTTTATTGCTAGAGCCAAATAAAGACGGAGAGCGGTTAAGTGAATTGGAGTTTAAGAATTTTTTTGCCCTAGCGGTAGCCGCGGGTAACGACACCACTCGCTATAGTTTGGCCATGTCCATGTATCACCTATGCAACCAACCTCAATTATTTGCACAACTAAAAGACAAAGCCAACGATGATCCCATATGGGATACCGCTGTTGAAGAATTTATCCGTTACGCCGCCCCTACTCTGCATTTTCGCCGCACCGCCCTAGCTGATTATGAGTTGCATGGCAAAACCATCAAAGCGGGAGACAAGGTACTGTTGTGGTTCACGTCTGGCAACTTTGACGAGCGCCAATTCGAATCGCCCGAAACAGTTAACATAACCCGCTCTCCCAACCAACACATGGCTTTTGGTCAAGGTGGACCCCACGCATGCTTGGGTATGTGGCTAGCTCGCCTAGAGGTTCGTGTTACCTTGCAGGAACTGATTCGTCGGGTCGACGCAATGCAGCAATTAGCACCAGAAAAGTATCTGCGCTCTAACTTTATTCGTGGCATAAAATCCCTTATGGTAGGCTTTAAATTAGCAGCATAATCAGTTAATAATAATTCTAAATAGAGAGTAAATTAATGACCAACTTTAGACGCATTCGCACTATATACGCTGACCATCTAGGCTTAGCGCGTGGCAAGTACCAGCCAGCAGCCACGGCAGCCCATGGCCAGGCCCGATTTTGCCAAACAGCATACGGCCTGACTTTCGACCGTGACCTACTGCCGGTTGAAGGCAGTGGCTTATTAACCGGCTTGCCTGACATGGTAGGTCACTATAAAGCTGAAGATATCCGCCTTGGTTGGGAAGCTGATACCGGAGTGGCTATCGTTGATTTGACAGACAGCAAGGGCAATCCAATTGCGGTAAACGGTCGTAATGCGCTCAAACGAGCTTTGGCAGCTTATGCTGACATGGGACTATCAGTCAATATTGGTATTGAACTGGAAGCCTTTGTATTTGAAAAAGACGCTCAGGGAAATTGGACCCCCTACGACACACCCGGGGCCTACGTTTATGGCGCTGGTTCTAGCGTTGATCCCTTAGGTTTAATTGATCAAGTTTGGGAACAGGCTGAAGCGATGGGTATTGAATTGGAGTCATTTAACTCTGAATTTGATTGTTCTCAGTTTGAGTTGACGCTACGCTACGGCGAAGCAATGGCAGCCATTGACGATCTGTTGCTATTTAAAACGATGGCCAAAGAGATCTACACGGCTAATGGTTTTTTATTGAGCTTTATGCCCAAACCCATTGCTGATCGAGGTGGCAGCGGCCTGCATGTCAATTTCAGCTTCTCTGACGCGGCTGGCAATAATGTTATCAACGATACAAACACACAGGATGGTCTTTCCACATTATGCAAACAAGCCATTGCTGGATTGGTTAAGCACCATGAAGGGCTAGCAGGCATTATGGCACCTACGGTAAACTCATACCGCCGTTTGCAGCCTGCCAGCCTATCTGGCTATTGGGCCAACTGGGGTTATGATCACCGCGGCGTAACAACACGTATACCTGACGAACGTGGGGCAACAGCCCGCATCGAGTTTCGCATGGGTGACTGTTCGGCCAATATTTATACAGCAGCAGCGGCCACTTTACAGGCAGCCTTGCTGGGTATTCAAAACGATTATGACCTGCCAGCAGCTGAGGAGTTGGATTGTTTAGAATCACAAAGCACCGATCGTCACACGCCTGACAACTTGGGTGAGGCCCTAGCCGCTTTGGTAGCAGACACTCACCTATGTCAAGCCATCGGCCAAGAGCTTATTGACAACCATGTAGGTATAAAGACACAGGAATGGGAAAACTACTTGGCTTATATTAGTCAAACTTCCCAGTGGGAAACAGATTTTTATCTCAATTTCGTATAGGGGCTATGTTTTCTACAAGGCTCCATAACTGCCATGTAAAGAAGCTAGATATGGGTTGACCTTGAGGGCTAGAATTATTAAAGTCAGCCTCGTTTTTAATATTATATTGATTGGATTTACACCATGACTCAAGTCACCTTTACCCAAACTGATGGCACCCAAATAACCGTTGAAGCCAACAATAACGAACACCTAATGAAGTTAGCTCTTGAAAATGGCGTAGAAGGCATAACCGGTGCTTGTGGCGGTTCTTGTATGTGCGCAACTTGCCACGTATCTGTAGATCACGTGTCTGGTAATCTAGCTGGCCCTGGCGAAATGGAGGAAGAAATCTTGGACATGGAAATAGACAACCCTCTTGCAACCAGTCGTCTATGTTGCCAGATTTTTGTTGCCAATGACCTCAATGCCATCAAGGTTACCGTACAAGAAGGTTAGCTATTACAGGCTGCCATAAGGCGGCCCAAAGGGTCGCTTTTTTGATTCACTTTACTAATATTAACGAGAGCTGATTATGGCTGGAATTGTGATTGTCGGAGCCGGTCATGCGGGTGTTAAGGTGGCCGCAAGTTTACGTACAATGGATCCAGACGCTCCTATCACCCTGCTTTCAGCAGAAAGCCAAATTCCATACCATCGCCCTCCCTTATCAAAAAAATCAGTATTTGATGCTGCCTTACCGATGGAACTACTGCAAGCCAACGGATATTATGAGAAAGCCAACATCGACCTGCGTTTAAACACCACCGTAACTAGCATTAACCCCGACGTCAGCAGTGTAACCCTAGCAGATGGTCAGCAACTCAACTACCAACAATTAGTTATTGCCACAGGCACAAAAGTACGCCGTTTACCCGTACCAGGTGGTGAGCGAGCAATGAGCGTGTATACCTACGCCGACATCCAAACTTTAGGCCCACGCCTACAAAGTGCTAACCACATCGCCGTGATTGGCGGCGGTTTCATCGGTTGTGAAATCGCTGCGGGGGCCTTAAAAATAGGTAAGCAAGTTAGTCTGCTCATCACTGGGCCTAGAGCATTACGAAAATCTGTGGCGCCAATCTTGGGTGAAACGGTCACTAAGCTACACCGGCAACAGGGCATGGATATACGCACAGGTTGCCAGGTGCTTGCCATTACTGAACAAGGAGTTCAAACAAACCAAGGTTTTGTCCAAGCAGACTTGATAATTTCAGGCATTGGCGCCCAAGCTAATATGCAACTGGCTCAGGCTGCAGATTTAACCACTGACCATGGCATCCTTGTAGATGAGTTCGGCCGAACCAGTCTCTCGCATATCTATGCGGTAGGAGATGTGGCTGAATTTCCCTATGGTGGAGATTTATTACGCTTAGAATCCATACAGAACGCCACCGATCAGGGCGCAAATGTGGCTGCTAACATTATTGCCGAGCGCCATCACCAAGCTCCTAAAGCCTATACACCGACCCCTTGGTTTTGGTCTGACCAAGGTGATTTGAAGTTACAAATGGCGGGCTTAGGAAACCTTGATGCTGAGCACAAGGTATTGCCAGGCAATACGCCAAACAACCTCACAGTAGTGCATCTAAGCAAGGGCAGAATGATGGCCGTAGACACCCTTAACATGCCTGCTAATCATTTGGCGGCCCGCAAGCTCTTAGAGATGAAAAAGCCCATAACTTGGGCCATGATCGAAGCTTGTGATTTTGATCTCAAAAAGCTGTTCAAACAATTACGCTAGAGCCCATCTCCTGATTTATGGATGGTGCTAATTGCTGAACGACCAGCATCAACAAAACGACTGTCTACAGTGAATTTTGCAGGGAAGAATTTTAACGACTGGCCACCGTCGCCAATATAACCCGTAACATGTCTTTGGTCGCATCTAAATCCTGATCAGATAACGCTGATACGGCATCATCTTCTATCTTGTGAAACATAGGATATATTTTTTGCATCAACGCTTGCCCTTCAACCGTTGCCGAAGCAATGACACGTCGTTTATCCCCAGCATGAGGTTGGCGTTGGGTATAGCCAGAACGTTCCAAAGTTTTAAGAATTCCTGTCAGTGTACTTTTAGCAACACCGGTTTCTTGGGCTAGTTGATTGGTTTCCATTTCACCCCAAACCCACAACACCCATAAAGCCGTAAAACCACTAAACGACAAACCATAATCGTGCAATAAATGGGTTTCCGCATGATTGCGGATAAGGTTACTTATGCGAAATATATTCGATACAACCGAAGAGGATTTACCATAGATGCCATGTTTTTGCAGGTGTGCTTTAGCATCCGCTTCGGCGCCTGTGGCAATGGTTAGTTTACTCATGCAGTTCCCCAAGGTTAAGATGCATTATTCTACCTTGTTTTTAAATGTTTCCATACCATTACCAAGGCACATTTGTACTATTCGCAAAGGCATAGAAACCACCATGACACAAAGCCCACTCCAAGATATCATCAGTTTTATTCTAGAAATAGACAAACTCAAGGCTGTGATCCGAAAAACCAGACCCAAAGATCTAGGCCGTTACGAAAACTCAGCTGAACACTCATGGCAGGTCTCTCTAGCGGCGCTCATGCTACAAGATTACGCTGCCCAAACCGTAGATATTAATCGCGTAGTACGTATGTTGTTAATTCATGATCTAGGCGAAATTGATGCCGGAGATGTAATTGTTTATGCTGCCCAAGACCCCGCCCATCAGGCCGCCGAGCGAGCAGGCGTTGCACGCCTGCTGGGAATGTTACCCAATAAAATGGGGGGGCAGTACTTGGCTCTTTGGGATGAATTTGAAGCAGCACAAACACCTGAAGCCAAGTTTGCCAAAGCCTTAGATCGGGCCTTACCTCTAATTCACAACTTGCATGATAATGGCCATAGTTGGCGCCAACATGGCATTCAAAAGCACCAGATCGATGCTGTTAGCAAGCCCCGCATTGTTCAGGGTTGTCCTGAATTATGGGAGCTTGTTGAACCAATATTGTCAAAAGCAGAGGCCGACGGCTGGTTTGAAAAAAGCACTCATTAAATCAAGCACTGTTCTCTTGTTATCCAATACGCGACAACAACCTCAACTTGGTTTGTTCATCGGCAAATGCATCTTCAACGGCCATGCGAGAAATAGCCCGCAGTTGCTCAGATAATAAGCCAAAATGGTCGATCGCATTTTGGTATTCTTTGCCTGTTGTAGTAGCAAAAAATGGTGGATCATCGGCATTTAGGCTAACCCGAATACCAGCATCTAAAATACGATTTAAGGGATGACTCGCCCAGTCTGGAAAAACCTCCAGCGCCAAATTGCTACCTGGACAGACTTCCAGAGCGATACCACGCTCTTTAAGAACACCCATTAGCTGAGGATCTTCTACACTGCGCACGCCATGACCAATGCGTGTCACTGGCAAGTTATCAATAGCATCCCAGACACTTTCTGGGCCCACTATTTCGCCAGCATGAGTGGTACAACCTAGACCTGCTTGGTGGGCTAGATCAAAAGCTGGTGCAAAATCAGCTTGGGTAAACATCATTTCATTGCCGCCCATACCAAACCCAACAACGTAAGGGTGTGGGTTTTGTACCGCCAACTCAGCCACCTTCAAAGCCCGCTCTGGGCCTAGGTGGCGAACACAAGATATAATCAAGCGACCAACAATACCAAATTCTGCTTCCGCTCGATCAATGGCCCGAACGCAGCCCTGCAACATATCCTCATAACCAATGCCGACATCCTTAGCATGATCAGGTGAGATAAAGGTCTCTAAATAGATAACACCTTCTGCTGCTGATTGCTTGAGATATTCATAGGTAATTTCTTCATAGTCTTGGCCACTACGAAGGCAAAAACTAGCCTCATCGTATGCGCCCAGAAACTCAACAAAATTATTCCAAGCAAAGGTATCTTCACTAGTAAACAAATCCGCTTTAAGGCTGATGTCATTGCGTTTAGCGATACGCCTCACTAATTGAGGATAAATACAGCCTTCTAGGTGGCCATGTAACTCAATTTTGGCAATATCTTTAACTTCAGGTTGCATGGGTAATAATGCCTCTCATAATACTTAGATTGTCTGGCATGCCACACCTACTTTAAGGGGGGACAAGCCAAGGTGGGCTGCAATGGTCTGCCCCATGTCAGCAAAAGTTTCTCTTTGGCCCAAGTTGGTAGTCTTTACATCAGGGCCAATAAATACTACCGGAACATGCTCACGCGTATGATCAGAGCCTGGCATCGTCGGATCACAGCCATGGTCAGCCGTTGCCAGCACCAAGTCCCCAGGTACCAGCATCTGTTCAAATTCAGGTAGACGCTTATCCAATTCTTCTAAAGCCCAAGCATAACCTGCCACATCACGGCGATGGCCATAAAGGCTATCAAAATCAACCAGATTGACAAACAACAAGCCCTTGTCAAAAGTCTTCATTTCTTCGAGCAAGGCGTCCATCAAGGCCATATTGTTGTGACCTTTTACCACTCGATCAACACCTTGATGAGCAAAAATATCACCTATCTTACCAATCGACACCACCGGCATCTGTGCCGCCTGAATATAGTCAAGTAGTGTTTCTTCAATGGGCGGCGTAGTTAAATCTCGTCGATTAGCTGTACGCTTAAAATCTGCAGGGGTGGTGCCAGTAAAAGGCCGAGCAATAACCCGAGTGACATTCAGTTCATCCATCAGGGGTTTGGCAATTTCGCACAAATCGTATAGGCGCTGCAAACCAAAGCTCTGCTCGTGAGCCGCAATCTGGAAAACAGAATCGGCCGAGGTATAGCAAATAGGCATACCGGTAAGTATATGTTGTTCACCAAACTCTTTGATGACTTCTGTGCCTGAGGCGTGACAGTTACCTAAGGTTCCCAGTAGTCCTGCTTGAACACATAAGTTTTGCATTAGCTCAGCGGGAAAGCTATCTTGCTTTTGAGGAAACACGCCCCAAGCAAAAGGAACTGGCAGGCCACATATTTCCCAATGGCCACTTGGCGTATCCTTGCCATAACTCAGTTCTTTAGCATGGCCATATGCACCAATAATGGCCGCTGCGGACGCGATAGGCAATGATTTGCCGCGACTGCCTTCTGCCGCTGCCACTAGGCCCCAGCGACTTAAATTGGGAATGCACAATGGTCCTTGTCGTTGATCACTGTCCGCCTCACCTGCGGCACAAGCCTCTACAATATGGCCAAAAGTATCTGCACCTGCATCCCCATACTTCTCGGCATCAGCACTTGCACCAATACCGAGTGAATCTAACACTAAAATAATAGAGCGACTCATTGTGGATGCCCCCCTGCCATAATCGTTTCATAAACAATAGGGTTATCCACTGGTTGCTGTTCGGATACCAGCAAGCTTTGTTGCAAGGCTTTCTGCAAAACATGCTGTTGTTCTTGATTACGCGTATGGGCCATTGCTAATGGCTGCCCAGCTTCAACATAAGCACCGATAGGCACTACTTGCGTTAAACCCAGACCATGGTCAATCTGATCAGTTGCCACTCTGCGACCAGCACCGATAGCCACCATAGCCATACCAATCATATGCGTATCCATGGCATTGACATATCCGCTATGGGTCGCCAAAACGGGAGCGTTAACTGGCATGGCAGCAAATACATCAGTTTGCAAAATGGCCCCATGGACGCCCATTTCGCGGCACATACGAGCGAACACTTCGGCTGCACGTCCGGAAAACAAAGCCTGTTCTGCAAGCGCAAAACTGCTATCTATATCGGAGCCAATACCACCTATCTGCAACATATGGGCGGCCAGTTGCAAAGTTAATTGTCGCATGCGGGGTTCGGCTTGCTTGGGATTCATTAAGCAATCTATGCATTCCTGCACCTCTACGGCATTACCAACACTGTGCCCTAAAACTTGGTTCATGTCCGTGATAAGGCAATGACTCGGCACACCAGCCCCTTCGGCCACCTGAGAAATAGACTGTGCCAAGGCATAGGCCATATCATATTCTGCAGCAAAGGCTCCATTACCGGTTTTTACATCCATGACTAAACCATCAAGGCCTGCAGCGAGTTTTTTCGATAAAATGGAGGCGGTGATAAGATCGATAGACTCTACCGTTGCCGTAACATCACGAGTCGCATAGAAACGACGGTCAGCCGGGGCCAAATCATCAGTTTGGCCGATGATGGCACAGCCAACCTCCTGTACAAGTCGTTTAAATTGGGTTTCATTGGGATAGGGGTTATACCCTTCAAGACTTTCCAACTTATCTAAAGTGCCACCTGTATGACCTAGACCTCGACCGGATATCATGGGCACGTAAGCGCCACAGGCAGCCACGATAGGGGCTAATATGAGGCTGATTTTATCACCAACGCCCCCCGTTGAATGCTTATCCACGACCGGGCCATCAAGCTGCATATCCTGCCATCGCAATACCCTGCCAGAGTGCATCATATGCTGCGTTAGAGATACCCGTTCAGGCATGCTCATGCCACGCATGAAAACGGCCATAGCAAACGCCCCAAGTTGACTGTCACTCACCTCTCCACTATGAATGCCCTGCACCATGCAGCCAATCTGGCCATCTGTTAATACCAGGCCATCACGTTTTTTGGCAATGATCTCTTGTATTAACATCAATTGGCTCCTTCGGATTGGAGAAATTCTGGGCCAAAGGCATGGGGAAGTAGATCACCTAAACTAAGTTGGCGCTCTACACCTTTGGGAGAGCATAGGTATACCGGTGTTTGTGCATCAGCAAATTCACGAATTCGTTGCCGACAGCCACCACATGGGGTGGCTCCAGCAGTGTCTTGGCTCATGATATATATATGATCAATGCGCCTCTGGCCATCCAATATCATGGCGGCAATAGCCGCGGTTTCGGCACAGTGTCCCTCAGGATAACTGGCATTTTCGACATTACAACCAGCATAGCTTGCACCGGATGGGGTCACTACCAAAGCACCAACGGCATACTTAGAGTAGGGTGCGTAAGCCTTACCCATAGCCTGCCTAACCAAATCAATATGAGCATTTTGCATTAGCGCTCCTTCACATAAGGCCGGCCAACCGCTTTAGGTGGTATCGCTTTACCAATAAATCCTGCCAATAAAATCACGGTTAAGATATAGGGAACTGCCTCAATAATTTGTACCGGGATGGAGCCTATTACGGGTAGATCAACGCCTTCGATTCGCATGGCAAAGGCCTGAAGGAAGCCAAACAACAAGCACGCCACCAACACAGTTAAAGGTCGCCATTTACCAAAGATCAACGCGGCTAGGGCGATATAACCAGCACCTGCCGTCATATCACGGGTAAATTGAGCGTTGTGGGCAATAGCAATGTAGGTACCCGCAATGCCACACAACACACCACCAATCATGACCGCTTTATAACGTAGAGCATTCACGGAAATACCGGCAGTATCAACGGCCTTCGGGTTTTCACCAACGGCCCGCAAACGTAGGCCGAAACGAGTACGGAATAATACCCACCAAACTAAAGGCACCAACGCAAAAGCTAGGTAGACCAGTATGTTGTGACCAGAAATCAATTCCTTGTATAAAGGGCCTAACAGGGGCACCGAATGCAGCAGTTCCGAGCCCGGCAAATCTAGGGTGACAAAGCGCCCCTCTCCAGTTAGTGCCGGCGTTTGACCGCCCTGTCGAAACCAGGTTAGACCAAGAATAATCGTAAGGCCAGACACCAATATATTAAGTGCCACGCCACTAACAATTTGGTCCCCTTTATGGGTAATAGTGGCAAAACCATGAACCAAGGCTAGGCCCAATGAAACGGCTACTGCGGCTAGCAAAGCCAACCAGGGTGAACCTGTAAAATGGGCAATGGTTGCCGAAGCAAAACAAGCAGCCAACATCTTGCCTTCCAAGCCAATATCCACCACCCCAGAGCGCTCACTAAACAAACCTGCCATAGCCGCCAGAACCAAAGGCGTTGATAAACGCAATGTGGCATCTAAGGTAAGTAACAAGGTCAGCCACATATCATTCATAGACGTTATCTCAATCATGCTTGCACCTCCTTCACCGGTGCCAACCAACGCACTAACCAAGGTTTATACATATACTCCAAAGCTCCACAGAACAAGATAACAAGGCCTTGCATGACCACCACGATATCCCGTGAAATGTTACTCCATTCAAAGGCTAGTTCCGCTCCACCTT
The DNA here is from genome assembly GCA_024230095.1 of Gammaproteobacteria bacterium. Taxonomy (GTDB): domain Bacteria; phylum Pseudomonadota; class Gammaproteobacteria; order Pseudomonadales; family Balneatricaceae; genus Njordibacter. The sequence goes on from JAAERS010000153.1 coordinate 17,586, forward strand.
GATACAAGGTGCCGAACAGCAATGCCGCAATGACTATACCAAATGGGTGGTTACGCCCCATTAAGGCCACAGCAATTCCACCAAAACCATAACCAATATGGAAGTTCATAATAATGCGATGGTGATAACCTAGCAGCTCATTAATGCCAACTAAACCGGCTAAAGCACCCGAAATGCACATGGCTACCATAATAATTTTCTTTTGACTAATGCCGGCGTAAACGGCTGCGCTGGCATTTCTACCCGTCGCACGAATGGCATATCCCCACCGGGTTTGCCAAAGAAAAAACCACACCAAAACCGCCATTACCAATGCCAAAACAATCGACAAATTCAGCGGCGAACGCTCCATTTCGATACCAAAGGCAGGCAATACATCGTGCACAAATGGCAACCATGCATTGTCAGGAAATAGCACAGATTGTGGTGTCATTTTGCCTGGCTCTCGTAAAACCTTAACCAACAAATACACCATCAAGGTAGCAGCGAGGAAGTTAAACATGATGGTAGTGATAACAATATGGCTACCACGATAAGCCTGCAAATAACCCGGTGCCATAGCCCATATACCACCAAATAACATGGCACCAAAGATACTGGCCGGTATCATCAACCATGGGCTGAGCCCCGGAAACAACATGAATACCACAAGACCGGCGCCCAGACCGCCAATATAGGCTTGCCCTTCACCACCAATATTAAATAAGCCCGCGTGAAACGCGATGGCAACAGCCAAGCCCGTAAAAATAAAGTTAGTGGTGTAATAAAACGTATAACCAATACCTTCTCCATAACCGAAGGCACCATAAAGCAGTGTTTTCGCGGCTTCAATGGGATTCACATTGATTAGTAAAAACAATATGGCGGTTGCTGCAAAAGCCGTTAATATATTCATTAATGGTAGCAGCAAGCCATTAATCCAAGCTAAACGGGTATCGCGACTCATGCCTGAACCCCCTGTTTTTCATTAGCTTGTAATGGATCATGGGCTTGTTGTGCATTAGCCATCAACATGCCTATACTACGTTCATCGGCATCTTCAATCGCCATCCGCCCGGTAATTTCACCATCACACATAACGATGATGCGATCACTGAGGGATAAAATCTCTTCTAATTCTACGGAAACCAGTAATACAGCCTTACCAGCACCACGCATGTCCAAAATGCGTTGATGGATAAACTCAATAGCACCCACATCCACTCCTCGTGTTGGCTGGCCAATCAACAACACTTCCGGTTGATGTTCCATTTCCCTAGCCAGTATCAGCTTTTGTTGATTGCCACCAGAGAAGTTGGCAGATTTAAGTTTGACGTCATTGGGGCGGACATCAAATGCCTGCATCAAATCAAGACAGCGTTTTTCAACCAGATCAGGTTTCAGCCAAATACCATTATTGAGTTCAGCATCCTTGTGATAGCCCAGGATAGCCGATTCAGCGGCACTAAATTCGGTAATCATGCCCATCTTATGTCGATCTTCTGGGACATGAGCCATGCCAAATTCGCGCATTTTCCCCGCATTGGTTTGTTGTTTAACCGTAAACGAATTACCATGCACTTCAATGCAGCCGTCCTGAATAGGGTTAATTCCAGATAAAACTTGCAACAGCTCACTTTGCCCATTACCAGAAACACCCGCCACACCCAACACTTCCCCGGCACGGATGTCTAAGTTAATATTTTTCAAACGCATTACACCATGTTGATCCTGCCAGTTAAGTTGTTTTACTTTTAGCAACACCTCACCTGGTTTGATATCAGACTTGGTTACATCCAATAGCACCTTACGGCCAACCATAAGCTCAGCCAATTGACTCTCGCTAGTGGTTTCAGTTGCCACATGAGCTACCATGGCACCTTGACGCATCACCGAAACAGCGTCGGTTACCGCCATAATTTCACGCAGTTTGTGAGTGATTAGAACGATAGTTACACCCTGTTCTTTTAAGGCAGCAAAAATCTTAAACAGCTCATCAGTTTCCTGCGGTGTAAGCACCCCTGTTGGTTCATCTAAGATAAGAATTTTAGCACCCTTGTAGAGAGCCTTTAATATCTCAACTCGTTGTTGCAAACCCACGGACAGGCTCTCAATAGTGGCATCCAAATCCACGTCTAAGCCATATTCACGAGCAAGCCTTTGCAACTCTGTACGAGCCTTATCCATACCCTCAGCCAGCAAATAACCGCCTTCAGCACCCAGCATGACATTTTCTAGCACGGTGAAATTATCTATCAGCATAAAGTGCTGGTGTACCATACCGATACCGATGGCTATCGCTTGGTGGCTATCTTGAAAGTGGCATTCTTTATCAAACACCTTAATGGTGCCCGCATCGGCGTGATAAAAACCATAAAGAATACTCATTAATGTCGACTTGCCAGCGCCATTTTCACCGACAATGCCATGAATGCTGCCCTCTCTCACCTGCAGGTCAACATTAACGTTGGCATGCACGGCACCAAAACGTTTATCAATATTTTCCAGTTCTATGGCTAAGCTCATATGGGAACCCTTGGTTAATTTCAGCTCTACTGAACATTTTGGCTAAATGCCGTTGATAAACGCTCAGTACAGATGAAATAGCCCCCGCAAGCAGGGGCTAAATAAGTTAATAAGCAGTTAACGGATTAATAGCTACAAGCGTTGTCGCTCATGTAGTCATGAACCACAATTTCACCAGCTATAATCTTGGCTTTCACGTCATTCACACGCGCTTCCATTTGTGCGCTTACTAGGCCACGATTGTGCTCATCAATTGCCCAATCGACACCGCCCTCTGCTAAGCCCATGACTTGTACGCCAGGAGCCCAAGTACCATTTTGCGCCGCCTTGTAGCTCTGATAGGTCGCTTCGCCCACACGCTTAACCATGGAAGTCAACATAGTGCCAGGGTGCAAGTGGTTTTGATTAGAGTCGACACCGATAGCGTACTTACCAGCATCAGCTGCTGCCTGATAAACACCGTTACCCGTACCACCAGCTGCAGCAAAAATAACATCAGCTCCGCCTTCCATTTGGGTGCGCGTCAATTCAGCACCTTTAGATGGATTACCAAATGCCGCTGGTGTGGAACCGGTCATATTTTGCAGTACTGTAATATCGGCACTCTGGTACTTGGCACCTTGTTCGTAACCACAACCAAAGCGAGAAATCAGAGGAATGTCCATACCACCAACAAAACCAACGACATTGGATTCAGATTTCATGGCCGCCAAAACACCCACTAAGAAAGAGCCCTCGTGTTCCTTAAACACCACGTTTTGCACGTTAGGTTCAGGTACCACCATGTCAATCAAAGTGAACTGTGCATCTGGGTAGGCTGCTGCTGCTGCGCTTACCGCGTTAGCTTGTGAGAAGCCAACAGCCACAATTGGGCTATGACCACGTTTAGCCAAACGCTTCAGATACTGTTCTACTTGGGCCAGATTGGTAGGTTCAGCTTCTTTAACCTCGATGCCCGTTTCATCCATAAAACGCTTTACACCATTGTTCCAAACAGCTTCACTGAATGACTTGTCAAATTTACCAGCGTCACTGTATACCACTGCTGGCGCTACATCAGCGGCCATGGCAGAAAGAGATACAGCACTGGTTACTAAGGCTAGACTTAAGCCTTTTACCATTTTATTAAGCAGAGTACTTTGCATTATTTTCTCCTAGTTTAAAATATCGGTTTACCGATCATTATTATACTTTGCGCCCGCATGGCACTAGTCAAAATTGACTAGTCACCATAAGGAGCCCAAATATTTTTCACTTCAGTAGCTTGACGCAGGAATTCCCGCCCCTCACCTTGAAGGTCACACATCCAGTCACGATCAAAATCATCGTGACACCAGGTTGTTTTCAGGTCTTCAGCACTGGTGAACTCCACCTGTTTTACTGTGTCTGTATCAGCCCAGCACCAAATACCATCTATTTCGGCATGTCCAGCCAAGTGGATAGCCAAATCCTTACGCGGCCCAGTGACAATATTAACGACACCAGCCGGAATATCCGAGGTTTCTAATACCTGGACAAGATCCAGAGCAAGATTTGCAAAGCGCTCACTGGGCACCAACACTATACGATTGCCCATGGCCAAAGCTGGCCCAATTAAGCTAATGCAGCTCAATAAGGGTTGTTGCTCCGGAGCGACTATGGCTATCACACCCTTGGGTTCGGGCAATGCCATAGTCACGCCACGATAGGGTACATCATGAACTAGGCCATCATATTTGTCAGCCCAACCAGCGTAGCTAAATAAACGGGCCAAACTAGCATGAAACTCGGCTTCTGCCTGATGGGCCGCTTGCCCAGTCATGACTTGCAATCGGGCCACCCACTCAGATTCTCTTAGGGATAAATTCTCCGCCATATAGTAGAGTATTTGGGCCCTTAGATGCCCTGTTGAAGCCGACCAAGCATGAGATTTAACGGCCGCACCAACGGCATTGCGAATATCTTTACGGTTGCCGACACCAATCCATTCAACAACTTCACCTAAAGTATTATGCACGGCACGACTGTGACCCGCATCAGGCCGCACCTGTTTGCCCCCAATATAAAATTTCTGCGTATGGTCTATGGCCCCCGTAGCTAGCGTATCCGAGCCAGTCTCCCTTGCTTCAAAAGTTACCACTGGTTGGCGCTGCAAACCCGCAGGTTTAAGGTATTCGTATAGCCCTTCCATACCGCCTTCGCGTCCATAACCGGATTCTTTTACGCCACCAAAACCACAAGCCGCATCAAACTGGTTATGATTATTAATCCACACTACGCCAGCCTGCAATTTGGGGGCGACATCAAGCGCACGATTGATATTTTCGCTCCATACGCTCGCTGCCAGGCCATAAACACTGTTGTTACTCAATTCCACGGCTTCAGCCTGCGTACGAAAACTCATTACCACAAGAACAGGTCCAAAAATCTCTGATTGCACCAGCGGGTGGCTAGTTTCAACACTGGTTATAAGGCTAGGCGGGTAATAATTGGTCGACTCATCAATAGCCGTCACCTGATACAAGTCACCACCACTTTCTAGCCCCTGCGTGACCATGGACTTTACTCGTCTGAACTGTGCTTCACTGACCATAGCCCCAACATCAATAGACTTATCTAAAGGGTTGCCGTGGGTTAAGGTTTGCATGCGCTGCTTTAACTTTGCAATTAGCGCTTGTTCAACATTGGCCTGCACGAGTAGACGTGAGCCGGCACAGCAAACTTCCCCTTGATTGAACCAAATAGCGTCGACAATACCTTCTACAGCCGCATCCAGATCCGCGTCTTCAAACACCACAAAGGCTGACTTACCACCCAACTCTAATGATAATTTTTTGCCCTGCCCCGCTGTCGCCTGTCGTATCGACTTGCCAACGGGTGTGGAACCGGTAAAGGCAACCTTATTAACACCCGTATGCGCTGCTAATAGTGACCCTGTCGCTCCCGCTCCGTTAATAATATTAACAACCCCTGGCGGCACCCCAGCTTGCTCACAAAGGTGGGCAAATAACATCGCTGTGAGAGGCGTCTGTTCGGCTGGCTTAAGCACCAGAGTATTACCCATTGCTAAAGCAGGGGCTATTTTCCATGCCAACATGAGGAGTGGAAAATTCCAAGGAATGATCTGCCCTACCACCCCCACTGCTTGGTATCCAGGCAAAACTTGCTCTTGCAATTTAGCCCAACCTGCATGGTGGTAGAAATGCCGAACCGCCAAAGGCACATCGGCGTCACGAGATTCACGGATAGGCTTGCCATTATCCAAAGTCTCTAACACCGCAAATAAGCGTGTATGCTTTTGCAAGCCTCTAGCTAATGCATACAGCACCTTAGCCCGGCCCATGCCTCCCAACTTCTGCCAAGCAGGCAAAGCCGCCTGAGCGGCGCTCACGGCCGCATCAACGTCATCTGCACTTGCCAATTCAATGATCGCCAACTGTTCCGCTGTGGCAGGATTGGTAACCGGCATCTGATCAGCGCCATCCATAGACTGCCAGCTTCCATTTATAAAATGTCCAAAATGACCTTCCTGCGCAGCTAGCCATTGCTTGGCTTCTACTGAGCTCTCTAGGGCACTGCTATATTCGAGGTTGGTAAAAGAATCCATCAGTGTCATGTTTATTTAACCCATAGAATGTCGATAAGCAGCGGAGTAATACCCGCTTACATAATGATCCAACTGGCGCTCAATATCACCCAACAAGCTGGATGCGCCAAAGCGGAATAAGTCGGGTTGTAACCAACGCAGGCCCAATTCTTCTTTCATCATTGTCATGTATAACAAAGCGGTTTTAGCATCACTGACGCCACCAGCAGGCTTAAACCCAACTTTGTAACCCGTTATAGCCAAGTACTCACGAATAGCACGCACCATGGTCAGGCTGACAGGTAGTGTCGCATTAGTAGTTTCTTTACCTGTGGAGGTTTTTATAAAATCAGCGCCCGCCATCATGCAGACCATGGAGGCCTTGGCCACGTTGGTGAGATTACCTAATTCCCCGGTTGCTAAAATGGTTTTTATATGAGCGTCACCACAAGCTTCACGCATAGCCTTTACTTCGTCATACAAGCCTCGCCAATTACCTTCTAGCACTTGCCGACGGCTGATAACAATATCAATTTCATCAGCCCCTTTCGCAACTGAATACTCAATTTCTTGCAAGCGCAGAGGTAGAGGTGACAAACCAGCCGGAAAGCCAGTAGATACGGCTGCCAGATGCACTCCAGAACCTTCTAGGGACTGCTGGGCCGCACCTAACATATCATGATAAACACACACAGCCGCAGTACTTACCTGCCACTCCCCCATATCCAACTGTTTGCGCAAATTAGAGCTTAACGGTTGCTTAGCCTTGGCACATAAGCGCCGCACTCTGGCATCGGTATCATCACCGGCTAGGGTCGTTAGGTCTATCAGACTAATGGCTTTCAAAAGCCAAGCGGCCTGTTGTTGTTTCTTAATACTACGGCGAAGACCATAGCTTGTGGCACGACGTTCAGTAGCACTACGGTTAATTTTCATGCCAGCAAAACAATCAGGATCAAAGGCCAGGCCCGGATTTCGAGGCAGATCCAACTCACCAACTGTCTGGCCTGATTGTTCGTGTAAAGCAATGACGGTTGCGCCATGCGCAGGCTGTGTCATTATCGTTTCTCCTCTAAGTCTAACAACGCTTTCGCTGTAGCCTCATCAATAACCAAGTCGGTAAGCAACTGCGACCGTAACGCGGCCAAAACGGCAGCTTCTTTGCCTAAACCAGCGACCACAGCCATAACCCTTTTACCGGCCATATCTTCAGCATCAATACCCAGGGCATGGTGATTAATCGGGCTGTCCACAGGCTTACCTTGAGCATCATAAAAACTACCTATCAAGTCACACACAGCGCCAGCCCTGCGCAGCTCCGACAAATCTTCATCAGTAACCAAACCCACACTATTCAAGTAATGATTGTTTTTCAGGGCACCGATACCAACCACGTACAAGTCCGCATCTCGAGCCAGTTGCAGGCTATCTTGTACACTCATTTGTGACATCAGCATGCGCCGCTCGTTATCGTCTTTAGCAAGGTAGGGCATCGGCATAAAGTAACCTTCGGCTCCGGTACGCTCTACTAAAGCATGCACCACATCCAAGCGGTTAGTGGAAAATTTACGGGTAAAACTGCCAGAAACCGAAGCAAAAACCAGGTCTGGACGCTGTATTTTCGGCAAACGCTCAGTCATCGCTGTCAAGGAGCGTCCCTTGCCAATGCCTACGTGTGACGAAGCTGGCAACTGTTCCAATAATTTATGAAAGAAGCTCGCCGCACCCGCACCAACTTCATTAAAGCCGCGCAGCTCATGGTTGGTGTCATCATCAGTTAAAGGCACGATTAAACAGGATTGTAAATCAAAGCGCTCAATCAGTTTCTCTTCCATGCTGGCGCAACTGGCTACAGCACCTTCTATATAGATTTTCACTATACCCTGCTGTTGGGCCTGCTGAATCAAGCGATGCGCTTTTACCGGGGATACTTGGAGACGTTTAGCTACTTCACTTTGCGTGTAGCCGCCAATATAGCTTAACCAGGCAGCCCTAGTAGCCAAATCCAGTTGTTCGGTATCGGTTATTTTCGTATTTTTTTCACTCATGGCGAAAAATATTACACTAGTTGTAAAAAATTTACAAACCTTTGTATTTAGTAATTTTCACCACATAGATAATGGCGGCAATCAATAACCGATATAAGTTTCTTGGTATAATCTTTATAGCGGCTTATACCTGTGCTATGAATCTATGCATTAAGCAAAAAATACATAATTAAGCCGTTTTTTGTATGCCATTGGGGCCCAAGCGATCACGCACCAAAGCCACCCACAGACTAGCGGCAACAGTGAGAATGCCATCATTAAAATCATAACTAGGATTATGAAGCGCACAAGGCCCCAGCCCATGACCGCTATCTCGGTGTTCACCATCACCATTGCCAATCATCAAGTAACAACCCGGCTTGGCTTGCAAAAAAAAGCTAAAATCCTCTGAACCCATGGTAGGGACAAAGCTCACCACACGTTCCGCACCAACCACTTGTTCTGCCACCCGTTTAGCGTGCTGCGTCTGTTCCACATGATTGACTGTAGCGGGGTATGCGCGCCAAAAATCAAGTTCGCCCTGGGCACCAAAGGCACTGCAAAGCTGAGTTGTAAGTTTCGCCATACGCTCCTCTACCATAACCAGATTCTGTTCCGTAAAACAACGTACCGTACCTTCTAAAACGCAGCTTTCAGCAACAATATTGGTTGCGTCACTGGCAACAATCTTAGTGACTGACAGGACCACAGAATCCACAGGACTGACATTACGACTAACAATAGACTGCAAGGCCTGTACCAGATGAGTAGCCACTAATAATGAATCCACACCTAAATGAGGCAAGGCGGCATGACTACCTTTGCCGGCAACAGTAATCTTGAATTCACTCGCTGAAGCCATAATTGGACCAGATGCCAAGGCCACATGGCCTTCAGGGTGACCTGCCCAATTATGATAGCCATATATTTCATCAATCGAGAAGCGTTCAAACAAGCCATCATCCATCATGGCCTTCGCTCCGGCTCCACCCTCTTCGGCTGGTTGGAAAATCAAATACAAAGTGCCAGCAAAGTTACGATTATGGCAAAGATAATCTGCCGCCGCTAATAAGCTGGCCGTATGACCATCATGACCACAAGCATGCATCTTGCCTTGATGCTTACTCGCGTGCGAGAAGGTATTTTCTTCAGATAGCGCTAAAGCGTCCATATCTGCTCGTATAGCCAACCCTGGGCCTGCTTCATCACCAGCAATTACACCAACAACACCTGTGACACCAATGCCCTCATGGACTTCAATATGACGTTCTTTCAACCACTTCACAACCAATGCGGCTGTACGTTGCTCCTCATAGCCCAATTCAGGATGAGCATGAATGTCTTTTCTCAAAGCAGTATAGGTCGCTGCTTTGGCAATTATCTCGGGTACTAGATTCATGATTCTTTTCCTATTTCTCACCGACGCCCTTTTTAACAAAATAGAGCCGATTGAACACCCTCATTATAGTAACAAAAACTCAATAGATATTAACTAAAATTCTCCAGTGAACGTCTGCCCTCTTGTCGTATGCGACATAAGCAAACGACGGGGACTAACATTATTGATTTTTGTATCTATATGCAAACAACCATGCTGCCGGCTAGGCCTCAACCATTGAGTTGATTATTAGCTCACTTGAATTACTCACCAGCCCCTTATCGAGGGCTGTTTTTTGTGACATGATAAATATTAAGTGTACAATATGTGTTTCTAGATATTAAATAATTAGGACTTAACTATGGCTTGTGTATTCGTTCAGATTCGTTGTCAACCAGGCAAAACCTACGCTGTATCTGATGCTATTTATGAGCGCGAAATTGCTTCCGAACTGTACTCCACCAGTGGCGATTATGACCTTCTAATGAAAATCTATATTCCTAATGGTGAAGACATTGGTCGTTACATCAATGACAACCTATTGAACATTGAAGGCATTTCACGTTCCTTAACCACCCTTACATTCCAGGCATTTTAGTAACTAACCACAGTGAATCTGCCCGTTGCCAAGGTGCTCACCGAAGTGCACCATGCCTTGTTTAAGCAACAGCGTGCCATTTTGGTGGCACCACCTGGTGCTGGTAAAACAACCCAAGTTCCCCTTTACCTCCTGCAGCAACTTGCCCCGCAGAGCAATAAGCGCATTTTGTTACTCGAGCCACGCCGTTTAGCAGTTAAAAACACCGCTGAATATCTGGCTCAACAAATTAACGAACAGCCAGGCCAGCGCATCGGTTACCGAATGCGCCAAGATAGTCGAGTGAGCAGCCAAACGCGATTGGAAGTTATTACTGAGGGCGTGCTGTTGCGAATGTTGCAAGAAGACCCAAGCCTAGGTGACATTGACACCATCATCTTTGATGAATTCCACGAGCGTAGCCTACAAGCTGATCTAGGTTTAAGTTTATGTCTCCAAACCAACACCCTTTTTCGTGATGACAACCCCGTTAAGCTGCTACTCATGTCAGCTACCCTTGAGACAGACAAGATCGCCGAGTATTTACATCCTGCTCCTGTCATTATTAGCCAGGGTCGACAATTTCCTATTACCTATCATTACTTGCATACCACACCAGAACCGCGCACAAGAATGCATACATGGGCGCAAAGTATCGAACAGGCATTATCTGATCAAACCGGTAACATCTTGGTTTTTCTTCCTGGCCAAGCAGATATCCACCACCTGCATGAAAAAATTAGCCACTTACAAAGTAATCATATTGAAATTTACCCGCTTTACGGGCGCCTTACCTTGGTCGAACAGCGGCAAGCCATTGCTCGTCCTAAGGCTGGAACTCGCAAAGTGGTATTGGCTACAAATATAGCTGAAACCAGCCTCACCATAGACGGCATTAGTTGCGTAATTGATACGGGC
>JAAERS010000154.1 GCA_024230095.1 Gammaproteobacteria bacterium
TATACAGTTGTTTTATGGTCGCGAAGGTATAGTTTTGGAGAATGAAGAATGATAACAGTAGATGATATTTTTGATTGGTTAGAAGAGCAAGACTGTGATGAGTCTCTCGCCTGTGTTGAGCTTATACGCGCACTGTATGATGAAGTTGACGATGCAGAAGACTTTTATACAGAGACGCTAGAAAAGCTTTACCAGGTTAAAAGGGGGAGGCATTAATGAATATTGTAAAAGCAAGCAAAAACCACGTATGTAAAAGATGTTCAGATGATATTTGGCGAGGTAATTTTTATTACCCTCAGCGTAAAGGTAAAGCCTTATGCTTAGATTGTGGGAGTGACAGAAAAACCCCGAATAAACGAGGTTCATTAAAATCCAGCATCACCAAATTATTCTGGTGGCGGTGAGTTTAACGGAGGCGGAAGGTCTGCCCTTCTCGCCTCTTTCTTGGTACACATAATTCATATAATCAACTTTCATAGGGTTATGTTACCATATATCAACAATTAACTTAAATTTAAGGTTTAACATGAAATATTTACTATTATTAATCGCTTTGTCTTTACCGGCAAAAGCTGACAATTGGGATTTTGAATTAGATATTACTGGCGCAGGTATTGAGCATGGTTGGCGTGGTCCTGCTGGTTATGAGCATAAAGCACAATTTGAAGAAAAGATTTACGGCTTTGGTTTTACTACTTGGCACAAAAGTAATTTTGGTGTCCGGCTTGGTTATCTAAAAGGCGCTGTATTAACGACAGAAGGCCAATATGACTACGTACAAATTAACATGAAGCATATTGCATCTTTAGAGTTATTGTATCGTTATTATATCACTGATGACTTACAAGCCCGCATTGGTATTGGTACTCACTCAATCCCAGTTCCTCAGAGATACGAAGGATTAGATCCAACGTCTCACCCTTACAATGATAGTGATAACGATGAAGGCTGGAATGTTGGCTTACAGTATCAGTTATCAGATGCTTTCAGCGTAGGCTGGAGATTTACCCATTACTCAAGAATTAGCCGAAACGAACGAACATGGGAAAAGGGCCATGATGAGTTCATCAAAGGCCACTCTTTAAACATGGCGTTTACTTTCTAGTCTGGAGCATCACCAGAGCCATTAATAAACCTCGTGGCGTTACTACCAAATAGAACAACAGTAGCGCCATCTTTAACTAAACCCTTACCAGCCAAACCACCTGTACCACCATTTGTTGAATTTGCGCCGTTCTGCCCCCAATTACCGCCAGCACCACCGTCACCAGCAGATCCATCACCAGAGCCACCTTGACCGCCTAACCCGATAATAGTACCGTCACCGCCTGGTGTTGAAGGTGCCACATTGTTAACAACATCACCACCAAAACCAATAAATCTACCAGCACCACCGCCACCACCACCGCCAGAGGTTAGCGAGAATAAATTACCGCCACCACCACCGCCGCCTGGCGCTCTTAAATAACCGTCAGCAGTACCGCCTTCTGAATCTGTGCCGCTTAAATA
>JAAERS010000155.1 GCA_024230095.1 Gammaproteobacteria bacterium
GCTCCTATTCCATTCAGCGATACAATTTGACTTGTCAAACTTATTGCATGAAATTTTTAAATGCATAACTATTTGTACATAATTTAAACCGCATGATCAAGTTTTATTTTTCATATTTTTGTGCAGCATTAGTTATCATCAGAACATATTGAATCAAAATGCAATGTAAAATGCTGATAAATATACAAATTATCTCTTACGCATCTATTATTTTTTTGTACAAAAATTTGCACAAGAATATGACATGGCCATCCCTTTAGCAGGCGGTTCTGGCCTTAAGTTTCGACAACAACCCCTTAAATCAAATAGACACTGGTGTTAAACAACATGAATTGAGTCATTAGTTAACCAACAAAATGCGTATGTACTTTGAAATTTTATAGGACTAGGTTTAGGCTTGCGTATGGATAGGGTTTCAATTCTTTGGTGGCCAAGGCACCATAACAACCACCGTATACTAGGAGTTTTATATGAGCAGTTCCATTGTCGTCAATGACACCATGATCAAGGCTTTTCAAAGGGATGGTGCAGTCCTTATTAGGGGGCTATTTAAAAGTCAGGTAGAACTGTTACGCATCGGCATCGAGAAAAACATGCAAAAGCCCGGCCCCTTTGCTTCAGAGAATTTTAAAGAGGGCCACTGTGGGCGTTTTTTTGATGACTATTGCAATTGGCCGCGCTTCAAAGAGTTCAAACAAGCTATTTTTAACTCACCCGCACCTCGGGTAGCTGCCCAGCTGATGCAATCACAAAACGTACAAGTATTTCACGATCATATACTGGTAAAAGAGCCGGGGACTAGTTTAGCCACCCCGTGGCACCAAGACAGCCCTTATTATTTTGTCGAAGGCGAGCAAACCATCAGTTTTTGGTCGCCCATGGATCATGTCACTGATGCTACCTTGCGATTTGTCGCTGGCTCTCACAAGTGGCAAAAACCAGTACTGCCTATTCGCTGGACTACAGAAGAAAGTTATTTTCCGGATCAAGACACCTATATGCCTATACCTGATCCAGACGCTGAGGACATGCCGATATTAGAATGGGAAATGCAACCGGGCGATGCCGTCGCTTTTAACTACCGCACTCTGCATGGCGCACGCGCCAATAATAGTAGCCAACGTCGTCGCGCCTTTTCTATCCGCTATGTGGGTGACGATGCCCGTTATATTGAGCGGCCTGGGCGCACATCACCACCTTACCCTGGACATGGCATGCAGACCGGCCAAAAGCTACGCGAGGACTGGTTCCCTTATGTCTATAAACAGACAACCTAAGCGAAGCCGTTAAATAGCAAACGTCCATGTCGACAAAATGATGTTGGTACTTTTACCAAAATCATGTAATTTACAGCACTATTAGCATTTATCTGCCGCAGTTTAGTTACATGAAAACTCTCGATGTATTTTCAGCTATCGCCGTAGCTGTGCTGTGGGGCATGGGGTTTGTCGTGGCCAAAGCAGCAATGGATCACTTTAGTCCCATCTTGCTTATGGCTTTACGTTTTACTGTTACCGCCACATGTTTAATATGGTTTTTTAGGCCCTCACCTAGTATTTTTGGCAAACTATTTGTCCTCTCTCTAGTCAGTGCTACCATCCAATATAGCTTAACTTTCAATGGCTTAAGAGGTATTGATGCCTCCACCGCTATTCTATTGGTGCAACTGGAAGTACCCTTTGGTATTTTGGTCGCCGTGGCCTGGCTGGGAGATAAGCTCACCCTACGCCAAGGCCTAGGTATTGCGGTAGCCTTTGTGGGAGTCTTTATGATTGCTGGCGAGCCTACCTTAGCCAACGATATAAACTATGTGCTGTTAGTCATAGCTGGCGCTTTCACTTGGGCCATAGGCCAGGTCATGATTAAAAAACTCGCTGTAGGTGGTGGTTTTGCTTTGGTAAGCGGTATGGCCATTTTTGCTGCCCCACAGCTATTTATAGCGTCCCTATTATTTGAAGACAATCAAATACAGCAGCTAACAAGCGCCTCCGTTCAGGCATGGGGTGCCGTCATATATTTGGGGCTAATCATGACGGCTTTAGGTTATGCCATGTGGTATCGACTGCTGGCACAGTATAATGTCAATCAGGTCATGCCCTTCTTGTTACTACTGCCCTTTGCTTCGGTAACCGGTGGGCATTTATTCCTTGACGAAGTACTCACCCTAAAAATCGCCATAGGCGGCTTGTTCACACTAAGCGGCGTCGCCATCATTACGCTTAGGCTGAAATGGCGCAGCTAGTGACCTTGCCTCAGATAATAACCTGCTCAAGCAGTGGCCGAGATTGGGCAATGCGGTCATACGCAAACAAGCTAAGGTCCAAACTACGATACTGACCATAAGTAATAAGTTCGGCAATGGCCCGCCCCATAGCCGGCGCCTGTTGTAAACCATGGCCAGAAAAACCATTCACAAAGAAAAAATTCTCTACCTGTGTATGAGGCCCAACAATGGCATTGTGATCCCAAATATTATAAGCGTAATGGCCGGCCCACTCGCTAGTTACCTTAATGGCTTCAAACTGCGGTATACGGTTGGCCAGTACCGGCCATATGTGTTGTTCCCACAAGTCCAAATCCATGGTGAAATCATCGTAATCAGCGGCAGGATCGAAGGCGCTGTGCCCGCCAGCTTGATATGTACCATTGCCATTCTCGCGCACATGCACCCCTGAGGGATCAACCGTTAATGGCAGGTCTCTATCCAAAGGCTTTTGTGCTTCGAAAACCCAAGAATAACGCTTCCTGGGTTCTACAGGAATATCAATGCCCACCATGCTGGCTGTTGCCGAAGCCCTTGGCCCTGAGGCATTCACCACCTGCCCACAAGCCACCTCCTGCCCCGAGCTTAGTGTCACACTTTCTACTCGCGTACCATTGACATTAACCTTCATGGCCACAACTTCATTGCTAATGTATTCCACACCCCGTTCCTTTGATTGGCGGCGCCACCAATCAAATACGGCAGTAGCATCCCAATAGCCTTCATCAACTAAATTAATGCTGCCTAAGACAATGTCGTCCACCTTATAGAATGGATAAGCCTGCTTAATTTGATCGGCATTGAGCAGTTGTGTCGATGCTCCTGCTTGTAACTGCACCTGCTGGTTGGCCCGCAGTACATTGGCGAACGCTTCGTTATCGGCCAAATACATATAACCAAAATTGTGAATACTCAATTCGGGGACCCGCTTGTCATTGCCCATACGTGCCCGCAAGTTGGTAATAAAATCAGCACCATATTGGGATATATGAATATTCAAAGGCTCAGAAAACTGCTGACGAATACAAGAAGTGGTGGTCATGGTAGAAGAAAATTGATAAGTGGGGTCTTTTTCGACCACCAGTATAGAGCCGTTGAAGTCCTCATTGTGGGACAAAAACCAGGCACAGGCTGCCCCCATGATAGCGCCACCAATAATTACCACATCATAAGCACGATACTGGGGCTGCGAATTCTGCGTTGCTGCTTGCATGTATCAACCTCTACTGGCTTACCAAGCCAAATACAACAGGACCTATCATCACCAAGGTCAATCTAGGTCGGTTTCTGCGCCATAATAAAGGGCACCTTAGCCCGCCCCTGAGGGTGCCAATCATACTTTATTAGCAGCCCTTTTGCCTGTATCACATCACGATAACCTTGCACCTTTAGAAAATGAATTGGTGCGGGTATTTTTCCTAACAATTGGCCCAACGCCAGCACTAACCCGATAGCGGGCCTGATTGCTAAGGATATCTCACCTAGACAAAATTGGCTGCTCACCCACCAACCGCCAGGTTTGAGTTTTTTAATCACTTGCTCAAGCAGTTCTTGCCAGTCGGGCACGAGGTGTATCAGGTTCATGGCAATAACCATGTCGAATACCTTACCATCCTGCCACTCTTGCCCAGCGCAACGACAATGAAAAGTGAGGTTAGACAAGCCCAAATTAACTAGCTTGTGCTGCGCTATATGAATCATTTCTTCAGAATAATCCTCAGCAACAAACCTCACCCCAGGGAACTGTTGCGCCAGCTTAATCGCGACACTTCCAGTGCCGCACCCCATCTCCAACACCACCATGCCATCTTCTAAATATTGCCCTATTCGCGCTAACTTGTACTCATATGAAGCAACATCACTCACCGGCCGGAGTGCATACTTAGCCGCTATATTATTCCAAAACTGGGGGTTAGGTTGTGGCATATGCAGGGCCCAATGTGCAGTTTCTACAGAAGTATATTGTGGCAAAAACTTGCCCTTAATCAAGCTTTTCACCGACTATTTTCACTACATCAGAAGCTTCTGATATAGTAATATTAAGCTCACAAAGCCATATTGGAGCCTATTATGAACATCGACACTATTTCTTCAGCCTATTCAGTCCAAACCGTGCTGCAAAGGCAAGCTATGGCCCGAGTTATGCTCAACCGGCAGGTGCAAGAACGCCAAGCAATTAAGCAAGCGCAAGCCCAACAAGTCCCGGCCAAACCACTAGTGGCTCCTGCTGGCCAAGCAATAGAAAAAAAACAGCTGTTGCCAGAACAAGCTTCAAAGGTAAACCAGCGCTTTCATACTGCCCATATCCACCATCAAGATGTCAACTTGACTAGCGCCCGCACTGGCCGCGTGGATTTATTGCATAAGCAAGCACAAACCGACTATCAGGCTATCGGCAAACAAACCGTCCACATGATGATCGAGCAGATTGTGTAACACCCGCTAGGCATTGGCTGGCGCACCCATTCATAGCATTTTTCCTCGCCATAGTGCTTGCCAATCACCATCCCTTTGCCTTACCCAGCCGCCATGAATTCGACAACATCTCAGCTTGTTGCAAAGCGCACTCTCAACTCTTGCTTCAAGGTTTTGCCTGCTACGTTACGTGGCATAGCCTCAATAATATAAACTTGCGATAATTTTTGATAACGAGCTACCACTCGCTGGTTCACCCACTCACAAAGCTCAGTGGCGTCGCACACGGCACGGACCACCACGGCAGCAACGGGGGTTTCACCCCACTTTTTGTGGGCGACGCCCACCACAGCCGCTTCCTGAATCAATGGATGCTGCACCATAATCTCTTCTATATCCGAAGGGTACACGTTGACGCCACCAGAAATGATTAGGTCTTTCTGCCGGTCAACTAAATATAAGAAACCCTGTTCGTCCTGATATCCCAAATCGCCAGTAAAGATCCAACCATCACGAAAGGTGGCTTGAGTTAAATCTTCACGGCCAAAGTAACCCGATGACATAAGAGGGCCATCGCCCACGATTTCGCCTATTTCGCCCGCTGGCAGGTCTTCACCATGCTCCCCCACGATGCGCATACGTGAGCCCGGTAATGGGCAGCCAACGGAGCGGGGGTTTTGTTTGGCATCATTACCATGTAATACGGTTATAAAGCCCTCTGTTAAGCCATATAACTCAAAGAAGCGATTCGGAAAGCGCATCTGCAATTGGGCCTTGAAGTGCTGCTGTAAAGGTGCGCCCAATACCAAAATCATTTGTACGCTAGGCAAATGCTCTAGACTAAAATTTGGATTTTCCAACAGGCAAATAATTTGACTGGGGACCATCATGGTATGAGTGACTGCATGTTTGGCCATAGTCATAAGTACATTGTTTGGCTCAAAAGCGGGCGTAAAAACAAAATGCCCACCATTAAGAAAACACGGCATCATGGTCACAAAGGCACCATTAAAAACTAATGAACCCGCATGTAGAATTACACTCTCGGGGCCAATACCAAAAGCCAAACTAAAACAATAACCATACATAGCTCGCACATGATGGCTGTGCATGATCCCTTTAGGCAAGCCCGTGGTGCCACTGCTATAAACAATATTAAATAAATCGCTGGGCAACACTTGTTGCTCTGGTACTGGCTCCAACAACGCCTTCTGCATCCGCTGCTGTAAAGCCTGCAAGTCCATTATCTGTAATTGCTCACTTGCTAATACGGTTAAATCATTGGCGCGGTCATCGGCACAGATCAATAATGCACACTGGGCATCTTTGGCCAAACCCAATACTCCTTGGTCTCGCAACAAAGGGCTTAAGGGAACCACGGCTGCTCCTATGCGCGTCACGGCCCAATACAAACCAAGCAATTCAACACAGTTTTCCAGCAATAGGGCAACTTTACTTGCTGGCCGCACCTTAGCCTGCCATAAAACTTGTGCCATTTGCTCAACCAGCTCGTGCCATTGCTGATATGTATAGGTGGACTGTTCAAAGCTAACGGCGCGCTTTGACCCGTGCTCACGCGCATGTTGTCCAGTAATACGGTGTAAAGAAATAGACATAGTTTGCCCCTAAAAACCTCGCCACAATGACCTCTACCTCAGCCTATCAAGAAAAAGGGATAAGTAATATAGCCAAGGCCCTTCGTCGTGTTACCCCTGTTTCTCAGAAGTGAAGTAAGATGAGGCTGTCGAAAACTCACAGCTAGAGGTTTCTCATACCTGCAATTGCCTGTAAAATAGCCCCCTAACTCGAAACTTTGGAAGCAATACAATGGGCAGAGCCTACCAAAACCGCAAAGATTCCATGGCAAAAACTTCAGATATGAAAGCCAAGGTTTATAGCAAATATGGTCGCGAAATATATGTGTCAGCAAAATCTGGTGGTATCGACCCAGATGGCAACCTGGCATTACGCAGCCTAATTGACCGAGCCAAGAAAGACCAAGTGCCCACCCACGTTATCGACAAGGCCATCGACAAGGCCAAAGGCGGTGGCGGCGAAGATTTTTCTCCGGCTCGTTACGAAGGTTTTGGACCTGGCAATTGCATGGTTATTATTGATTGCCTTACCGACAACCCAAACCGAACCTTTGGCGATGTGCGCCAGGCTTTCACCAAAACCAAAACCAAGATTGGCACCCCTGGCAGTGTTAGCCACATGTTTGACCACAGTGCAATTCTGGTATTTTCTGGTGCCGATGAAGACGCCGTGTTAGAAGCACTCATGGAAGCCGATGTCGACGTAACAGACCTAGAAAGTGAAGACGAAAAAATTACCGTTTTTGCCCCTCACACAGAGTTTTTTAAAGCCAAACAAGCTCTAAATGATGCTTTTGGCGACGCTGGTGAGATCGATTTTGACGTGGCCGAAATCCAGTTTATTCCACAAACCACTACTGATATTGGCGCCGATGATATGGACATGTTCGACAAGTTCTTGCTTATGCTCAACGATTTGGACGACGTGCAAAACGTTTACCATAAC
>JAAERS010000156.1 GCA_024230095.1 Gammaproteobacteria bacterium
CCTCACCGGCCATCGTGCCCGCCGAGATTTTTCGAGCCTATGACGTGCGAGGCATTGTCGATGAGCAACTAGATGAAGCGTTGCTCTATCACTTGGGCTTAGCCGTAGGCACACAGATCAGACGCTTAGGCGAAAACAGCGCCGCCGTCGGTGCCGACGGGCGCCTTTCCAGCCCCCGCCTTAGCCAAGCCTTGATGGCCGGCCTTGCCGACACAGGGTGCCATGTTATTCACATTGGTGCCGCGCCAACACCTGTGTTGTATTTTGCTGTTAAAACTCTAGCTACCAGCTCGGGCATCATGTTAACCGGCAGCCATAACCCCAGCAATTATAACGGCGCTAAAATAGTGGTCGGTGACCGCACCTTGGCCAATGACGACATTACCGATCTATATAATCTGATTGTCAAGCAAGACTATGTGCGCGGTATTGGTAGCATTACTGATCAAAGTGTTAACCAAACATACCAACAGATCATTACGGACGACATCAAGCTAGCTAAACCACTGAAGGTGGTACTGGATGCCGGCAATGGTATTGCTGGAGCCATCGCCCCACAGCTATTTCGGGCTCTGGGTTGCGACGTGATAGAGCTCTATTGCGAGGTTGATGGCAACTTCCCCAACCACCACCCAGACCCTGGTAAGCCCGCCAATCTGGTAGATCTAAAAGCCGCCGTTGCTGACCATCAAGCTGATCTGGGCCTGGCTTTTGACGGTGATGGCGACCGAGTTGGCATCATTACACCTCAACTAAATATGGTCTACCCAGACAAGCTACTCATGCTGTTTGCCGAAGATGTTATCAGCCGCAACCCTGGCGCCCAGATTATCTATGATGTCAAGTGTACCCGCCTACTACAACCCTTTATTACCGACCTAGGTGGTACTGCCACCATGTGGAAAACCGGCCACTCCTTAATCAAAAGCAAAATGCAAACAAGCGGCGCCTTACTAGCCGGGGAAATGAGTGGCCATATATTCTTCAAAGAGCGCTGGTATGGCTTTGATGACGGCCTTTATAGCGCTGCCCGACTATGTGAAATTGTAGCGGCTAGCGAACTAGATGCTGACGCCTTATTTGCTCGCTTTCCGGAAGACAAGAGCACACCAGAAATTAATATTTCCGTTTCCGAAAGTGACAAATTTGATATCGTTAGACGTTTGCAAAACTGGCCTTATGATGATGGCGAAGTGTCCACCATCGACGGCCTACGTGTCGATTTTTCCGACGGCTGGGGCTTGGTCAGAGCATCCAACACCACACCCTTGCTGGTATTGCGTTTTGAAGGCGAAAATGATGCCGCTTTGGCACGTATTCGCAACCAATTCCAACAACATTTACACACGGTGAATAGCAACCTAAACATTGCGGAATAAAATATGGCATTAGATAGAGAAGCGGCCATGAATGTGGCCCAGGTATTGAGTGAAGCGCTACCTTACATTCAGCGTTATATTGGTAAAACCATCGTCGTAAAGTACGGTGGCAACGCCATGATCGATGAAGACCTTAAGCAAAGTTTTGCCCGCGATGTGGTCATGATGAAGCTTGTGGGCATGAATCCCGTCGTGGTACATGGCGGAGGGCCGCAAATTGGCGACCTACTTAAGCGCCTGAATATCGAATCTCATTTTGTTAATGGCATGCGTGTTACCGATACGCAGACCATGGATGTAGTAGAAATGGTATTGGGCGGTTCCGTCAACAAGGAAATCGTCAACTTGATTAACCAAAATGGTGGTAAGGCTATCGGCCTCACCGGCAAGGATGGCAAGCTGATTCAAGCCAAAAAACTCAAGGTCACCCATAAGAGCCCAGAAATGGAAGCCTCGGAAATCATCGATATTGGCCATGTGGGTGAAGTGGAAAGTGTCAACATTGATGTCATTAACATGTTATGTGCAAGCGACTTTATTCCCGTCATCGCACCGGTTGGCGTGGACGAGAAGGGCCATGCCTACAACATCAATGCGGACCTAGTTGCTGGCAAAGTCTCTGAGGTATTGAAAGCCGAAAAGCTCATGCTACTGACTAATATTGCCGGCCTGCTAGACAAGCAAGGCAACCTGCTTACAGGCCTTTCGACCCAACAGGTTGATGACCTGATTGCCGATGGCACCATCTATGGAGGCATGTTACCAAAGATTAGTTGTGCTCTAGATGCCGTCAAGGCGGGCGTTAAGCGCGCCCACATTATTGACGGCCGAGTCGCCCACGCCACCTTGCTAGAGGTGTTCACCGATACTGGTGTAGGCACTCTGATAACCAATCCAGAAAGCGAGTAGAGCATAATAATATGACCGAAGCTAAAATTTCTCGGCGTGAGCAAATTTTGCATACCTTGATGCAAATGTTAGAACAGCAGTCTCTAAGCCGCATCACCACAGCCGCCTTGGCTCGTGAAGTAGGCGTATCAGAAGCCGCCTTATACCGGCATTTTGCCAGCAAGGCCAAGATGTTTGAGGGCTTAATCGACTTTATCGAAGACACCTTGTTCACACGCACCAATGTTATTCAGCAACAATCATTGCCAGCTGTAGCTAAGTGCCAACAAATGCTAACTCTGCTGCTCACTCTAGTGGAACGCAACCCCGGTCTATGTCGCTTGCTAACCGGTGAAGCTTTACTAGGGGAAAAAGAGCGCCTAGGGGGCCGGATCAATCAATTGTTTGATAAATTAGAGACTCAACTCAAACAGGTATTGCGTGAAGCGGAAATGCGAGAAGGACTGCGTACTAGTGATACGCCTAGTACCTGCGCCAATTTGTTGATGGCCGCAGCTGAAGGCCGCATTCGCCAGTTTAGCCGGAGTGGTTTTCGGCACCAGCCCACAGCCGCATGGGATGATCAGTGGCAGCTACTCAGTGCACAGTTAATGCGCTAGACACCAAATGGAACAAAACAACCAATGTCAGCCGCCCATGATGGGGCCATTTTCAGGCCCTGCATGGATTTAAACGCCGTAGGCTTCTCGGTAGGCCATCATGGCATCAATCTCGCTGTGCCTATCGCCTTGTTCCTGCAAGTAGGCCAACAAATCATCAAAGCTAATGATACTTACAACCGGCATGTTGTAATCCCGCTCCACCTCTTGAATGGCTGATAGCTCACCCTGACCTTTTTCCATGCGATTGACGGCAATCAGGGTGCCGGCAGGATTGGCACCAGCTCCTTCGATGAGCGCCATCACTTCGCGAATAGCGGTGCCCGCTGTAATTACATCATCAATAATAATGACGTCACCTTTAAGCTCAGCCCCAACTAGATTGCCACCTTCGCCATGGGTTTTAGCTTCTTTACGATTGAACACGTAAGGAACATCACGCTGATGATGCTCATACAGGGCAACCGCTGTGGTGGTCGCCAAAGGGATGCCTTTATATGCAGGGCCAAGTAGCACGTCACACGGCAAATTGGCATCTTGCAACGCCTGAGCGTAATAACGCCCCAATCGCGCTAGCGCTTGCCCCGTATTAAATAAGCCCGCGTTAAAAAAATAGGGACTTACACGGCCACTTTTAAGGGTAAACTCACCAAATTTCAAGACCCCTCGCGCCAAAGCAAATTCAATAAACTCCCGTTGATAACCCTGCATGATGCCCCCATTAATAGATGTACGAAAAAACGGTGCCTAGTATACACCAAGAGGCAAAAAAATTAGTCAAAATCCTCTCTATCAGCGACAGGAATGTGGGCCTAGGTTTCACAGCATGCTATAATTATGCGAAATAATAATGACAATCACAATTCATGCCTTTGGCTGTAAATAATTACCGACATCGCGTGAGCGACGAATAGATTTTTATCAAATGCGAATCATTACTTTAAATGTTGAAGGCTTGCGCGAAGCAGCCGAACGTGGTTTCTTCCAATGGATGGAACAACAGGATGCCGACGTGGTATGCCTGCAGGACTTGCGTGAAAAAGACTACCAACTGGATGAAGCTCAATTTCGCCCAGATGGTTGGCACGCTTATTTCTTTGACGCCTTTGAAGATGGCTATAGTGGCACAGCCCTATACTGCCGCCATCAGCCCAAAGCCATTATGACCGGCATGGGCTTCCCTGGTTGTGACTTTGAGGGCCGCTTTATTCAAGCTGATTTTGAAAAAATTAGCGTGGCCTCGATGTTTGTTCCTTCCGGTTTGGGCAGTGAAGAAAAACAAGACGCCAAAAACGAATTTATGGACCAATTCAATGCCCACCTACGCAAAACGCTGCGCAAGCGTCGTGATTTTATTTTCTGCGGCACCTTGAATACGGCCCATAAACCAGAAGACCTATCCGGCTGGTACGTCAACCAGAAAAACTCTGGCTTCCTGCCAGAGGAACGCGAAGTCTTGGATGAGATTTTTTACCAACTGGATTATTGTGATGCTTTCCGTCAGGTCAACCAAAACGAACGTCAGTTTACCTGGTGGCCTAACTACAATCGTGCCTATAAGCTCAATGAAGGTGCGCGGCTTGATTATCAAATCACCACGCCAGGCCTGCGTCGGTACGTGCGTAATGCCAGGATCTACCGAGAAGAGCGCTTTAGTGATCATGCGCCATTAATTATCGACTACAGTTGCGATTTATAAAGCAGCCTTGACTAAAAAGAGGTCAGATAGCTTTATCCGGCCTCTTTATCTCACTCTACCTAGCCCTTCAAGGCTGCCGTTTGCAGCTCACACAGTTCAGCAATACCCTTGTTAGCTAAAGCCAGCATGGCGTTCATCTGTTCCTGCGTATAGGGAGCGCCCTCGGCCGTGCCTTGTACTTCAATAAAGCCACCATCACGGGTCATGACCACATTCATATCTGTTTCGGCACTAGAGTCTTCGTCGTAATCTAGGTCCAGAACAGCTTCATCCTTGTAGATACCTACAGAAATAGCCGCAATTTGGCGCTTTAAAGGATTGCCCTTCATGGCCCCATTTTTGTCTTTTTTCAACTCATTAATAGCATCAACCATGGCGATATAAGCACCGGTAATAGACGCCGTGCGCGTGCCTCCATCAGCCTGAATGACATCGCAGTCGAGAGTAATGGTATTTTCACCCAACTTGTTCAAATCCAAAGCAGCACGCAAAGAGCGGCCGATGAGGCGTTGGATTTCCAGAGTGCGCCCGCCTTGCTTACCACGGGACGCCTCGCGCCCCATGCGTGAACCTGTAGAACGTGGCAACATGCCGTATTCAGCTGTGAGCCAGCCACTGCCAGAACCGCGTAAAAAACGTGGTACACCGCGCTCGACGCTAGCGGTACACAACACCTTGGTATCGCCAAACTCGACCAATACGGAACCCTCCGCGTGCTTGGTATAATGACGAGTAATGGTCACTGAGCGCAACTGATCGGTAGCACGGCCGCTAGGGCGTTGAAAGTCTAATTTTAGATTTTTCAGCTGATCGGAAAGCGTGGTGGTCATAGTATTCCTTATAAAACATGGCTAAGCGAACTGTCATAGGACGGTCATACAGGATAGAATGACGCCTTAAGAGCCCTTTAAAACCCCTATTTTAATCGAGTTGATGAAGAATGACACGTAGCATGACCGCTTTTGCTCGCCAAGAGCAAGTATTGGACACCGGCACCCTCAGTTGGGAGATCCGTTCCGTCAACCAGCGCTATCTGGATCCCCATTTACGCTTGCCAGACCAATTCCGCGCACTGGAACCAAAGCTACGTGACCAGCTACGCAATAATCTAACTCGAGGAAAGATTGAATGCCACCTACGTTGGCACCCTGCTGAGCAAGACAGCCAGCTAGAGGTCAATGCCGCCCTTGTACAACAGCTCAATGACGCCACCAATCAAATCAATGCCATCGTTGGACCCACACACCAATATAGCGCCCTTGAGATATTGCAATGGCCAGGAGTACTAGGCCAACAAAGCTTGGATCTGGCCGACCTACAGCAGTCCGCCTTAAGCCTGTTTAAAAGTAGCCTAAAAGAGCTCATTGAGCACCGTGAACGTGAGGGTCTAGCTCTAAAAGATTTGATAGAACAACGGCTTACTGCCATACAGGGTATAGTTGTAGAGGTGCAGCAACAACTGCCAAGCATCTTATCCAAACAGCGCCAAAACCTGCATGACAAACTCATGGAGTTGAGTGCCGAACTGGATCCACAGCGACTCGAGCAAGAAATGGTGATACTAGCCAATAAGGCTGACGTGGCCGAAGAGTTGGATCGCTTGCAAACCCATGTGCAGGAAGTGCGCCGTACCTTGTTACA
>JAAERS010000157.1 GCA_024230095.1 Gammaproteobacteria bacterium
GCACCTGCAGCCTTTTTAGGACCAGGCAGTAAGGGTGCTGGCTTTGGCAATGTTTCCACAAGAGGTATCTAATGAATCCATATAATCGCGCTCCTATGTATGCAGGGGGAATGAATGTCCCTGGGGCACCAGGTAATCTTGCTGCAGACCCTAGTTTCCGGATTCCTGGCGGAGAGTCTCCATACCGATTTGGTCCTTACTTGCCATTTAGAGGAGAAGAAAAAAAAGAAGAGGGAACACCGTTTATTCCAATTCCTTTACAACAAGCCGCTGTAGGAAGAGATCAACAACCCGCACAAGGTCCTAATACGCCAGTTAGATATTATCCAGGTATGGGTTATGGCCCTTATGGACCAGGGAATGGAGGAATGGTACCTACACCAATGCGTCAAGCGTTGATTCCTCCCGCAGGTTTTCAAGGTATATCAGTAAGCTAATGAACCCAACACAATTCTTAAGTGGTTTTATTGAAAATCAATTACCTTATATTCGTGAATATGGCAATGCTTTATTAAGTCCATTCATGCCACAGGGATTAGAAGCACAACCTCTTGGAGGTACTGGGCTATATGGATATAACCCTGATGGTACACCACGAAGCATGGGCTCAGCGCTTAATTATATTGGTACGCGGGCACAAGAAAGAAACGCAGCCATTGAGGAGGCCATGCGTCAAGGAGGTTTACGCTAATGGCACAAGACGATTCTAAATATACAAAACCAGGCTTGCGTGAACGGATTAAAAACCGTGTCATGAAAGGCACTAAAGGCGGTAAAGCTGGTCAGTGGTCTGCGCGTAAAGCACAGCTCGTTGCTTCCGAGTATAA
>JAAERS010000158.1 GCA_024230095.1 Gammaproteobacteria bacterium
AAGAATGCCCAGATAACCCCAGACCAAATCGACTGCTACCGCCAATAGGGCCAAGGTTAGGTATTTGCCTAACAAACTAACTGAATAGGTCGGTATATGCAGGCTAGAACTGGCTGGCAAAGCATTGAGTATTGGTACCAGAAAAATAGCCAGCAACAAACTGCCAATAAGCCAACGACCACCACGGTCGTGTTTGAGTAAATTCATCATATTCACTTACCCTTCTGCTGCACGGCCACGTTGCGGGAACAAACCACGCGGGCGCTTTTGTATAAACAAAATAATAAAGACCAAGACCAAAATTTTGGCAAGCACAGCACCTGCCCATGGTTCTAATAGCTTGTTAGCAACGCCTAAACTCAAGCCCGCTAACAAGGTACCCCAGAGGTTACCTACACCACCAAACACCACTACCATGAAAGAATCAATGATATAAGCCTGGCCCATATTGGGGCCAACATTGGTCAATTGGGACAAGGCCACACCGGCAATACCAGCCACGCCGGAGCCCAAACCAAACGTTAAGGCATCAACCCACTCAGAGCGCACCCCCATGGCCCTTGCCATATTGCGGTTTTGGGATACCGCCCTTACCTGCAACCCCAATCTTGTGCGTTTCATAATGGCCAACAACAAGACGAAAACCAGTAAACAAAAAGCAATGATATACATACGACTCTGCGTTAAAGACAGTAGCGGGTTAATATCAATAAGGCCGGCCATCCAAGTTGGTGTTTCAACACTGCGATTGAGCGGCGAAAAGATGCTGCGAACGGCCTGCTGCAGAATTAATGAAATACCAAAGGTGGCCAACAGTGTTTCCAGTGGCCGACCATACAAAAAGCGAATCACACTGCGTTCAATGAGTATGCCCACCAAACCCGACACCACAAAGGCCGCCGGCACAGCCACCAATAAGGACAAACCGATATGATTGGGCATTAATTGTTGGATCACGTATGTGGTGTAAGCACCGATCATA
Organism: Gammaproteobacteria bacterium; assembly: GCA_024230095.1. GTDB lineage: Bacteria > Pseudomonadota > Gammaproteobacteria > Pseudomonadales > Balneatricaceae > Njordibacter. The sequence goes on from JAAERS010000158.1 coordinate 983, forward strand.
ATCAGCTCACCGTGCGCCATATTGATGACACCCATGACACCAAAAGTAATGGCCAAGCCAATACCGGCCAGCACCAGCACTGAGCCCAAGCTTAAACCAAAGTAAAGGGTTTCTAGGTTACCGTAAAATTTCATTTTTCCCTTAATTTTACTCACCGCCTTAGAAGCTACTGGTAACAGGGATGATGCGGGATGAGTATCAATAAATGCATTTAACGCATTGAGACTAGCTGGTTGTAAGCTATCAGCAAGTATATTAATAGCCGCTTGCTGTTGCGTTTCGTCTTCACTTTGTAGGTTCGCTACGGCCAATACCAGATCAAATGCCGCCAAGACATCCGCATCGGTTTCTTGGGCCCGCAAGCGGGTAATCGTCGCCATCAACACAGGCTCCGTATTCCCCAGCACCGCTTCCGCTGCTGCCAGGCGTTGCTCTGGCTGGGGTGATGATAAACCAGCCTCGGATATATATTGGCGAAACAAGCTGCGTAAATGGTTGTTGATACTGACCCGTTTAAAGTCACGTTTTTTGGATATGGTCACGGCTTCGCCATCACTAATACGCTGTGCCGTAGCGCCTTGTTTCGCGTCAACAACCTGATACAAACGCTGTTGTTTTTTGTGATAGTACAACTGGCTAGCCAACATCATTTCCATTAGCTGCACAGCTTGCTGTCTATCAGACTCATACCAGGATTCGATAATTTGTGCTTTTTGATCAAATTTCGCCTTGATCAAGGTAGCCTCATGGGTGGCTAACTCGGCCTCTCCAGCATGGCTACAAGTCACCATGACTAACATTAAGAACCCCATT
>JAAERS010000159.1 GCA_024230095.1 Gammaproteobacteria bacterium
GAGCCAGTAAAGCTACCCATATTTGAACCTGTAACACCTGATAAGTTATTTAATCGAGTTGTTACCGCTGCCGTGCCATCAGCACCACTTTGATCAACTGCATTAATTAGCAATTCAAGCTTTTCAAGCGCGCTTGATGTGTAAGCCGATGGTGTAATGGTTGTAAATGTTGCGCCGTGTGGTAGCGTTTGTCCGCCAAGGTCAGTACCGCTAGTGCCAAATACTAGCGATGTAACACCTGTGTTTGAATCATAGTTAATGCCAACACCAGACACGCTTAGTAATGCGCGAACCTCTGACGCGTCATATTTATCAGAATCATTGATAAAGTCGTCAGCCGTTCCAGCGTTGCCGCCCGTGTAAATATAAACTGTTTCAGTTGGTACAGTAGAAGCAGTTAGGAAAATCTGAGTGCCACTATCATATACAGTACCGCCTACCGTGATAGTACCATCACCGTTAAAGGTGGCGGTTGCCAAGAATGCAGCAAAGTTTGCGCTGGTTGTATCTTTAAGTACCGGGCCGCGACCTAGATTGGTAAAGCCAAGCACTGAGCCAACAAGTGTTAAATAAAGCGTTGAGTCTGGTGCAATACTTAAATTGTTTTGCTTTGTATTTAGCTGTGCTTGTAGTTGCTCGGTGTCTAGCGTAGTTGTAGCGTTTGGGCTAGATAATGAGTTTACAATAGCTGCTTGCGTGGTTGTGTCTGCGATTGTTTCAACTTGTGACTTGCGGACAAGCTCATTTGCTGTTGCTGCATCGTTTTGTACTGTTACCTTGTCAGCATCTAGAATGCTGTTGCCGTTTAGGTTTTTATCTTGGTAAATTTGACCAGCCATAATAGCTTCCTTAATTTAATTTGATTTAGGGGGCGGTCAAGCCCCGTTTTTTCAACCATGTATTATTTATAAAAAACAATACCCGCTGGTTTCGCGGTTCCGAAGTTAACAGTAAAGTAGCTGTTAGACTCTGAATTAGTGTGATAATCAACATCAACATCGGCTTTGTTAAAATACTCAGATTCAATAGCGTCTAAGTTGTTATCAACAGTGTATATGCCGTAACTCTCTGGTAGCTGACCATCGTTGTATAAATTTACCGGGGTTCCGCCAGTTACTGAGCCAACATGATTATGATCAACATTAGTAACAATCAATACCCAAGCATTAAGCGAGTCACTATATACACAATATGTATTTGTGCCGTCGTCTAACCTATAACCGTTGCGCCTTGAGTTGGTTGACCACTCCCCGTTGCTATCAATAGCAATAACGCCAATAGAGTTATAATGGCCGTTGTAAGAATCTGAGCTAGTCACATTTATATTCAAGTCGCTTATTAAGTTATCAGTATCAAGTATCATTACTTCGATATTAACTGGGCGGTACTGCTCACCATCGGCATTAAGCGGATAATCAACAGTTACATTTGACTTATTAATAAACTTAGCAAAAGAAGGCGACTGAGCTTCCGCAATGGTTGAGCTAATTATTTTTAACTTGGCGTTGAGTTCCTCTTCAAGTACAAAAGTGTTTGTTCCGTCATCAATTCTTGTCCAGAAAAAGCTATCGAAAACCTGGCCTGCTTTTACCTCACACTGCCACATCTCACCGGGACGAATTATTTTACTCTGGCCTGCCTTCTCGTCCACTTTCGCAAACAATTTTCGGCCTGAGTCCAGTGTATTCCAGGGCAAGCTGTAATAAAAC
>JAAERS010000160.1 GCA_024230095.1 Gammaproteobacteria bacterium
ATCATCTTAGAGTCGGTGACTTTACCAGCAACGCTGTTAGACGCTGGGTCATCGGTAGAGTAGTTCGGCTCGTCAATGGTTAGCGGCTTGAAGAAAGGTAGCTCACCGACGTTAGACATATTACCAGCGCTTGCTGAAATGTCTGCGTCCATTACCATCACGCCGGAAGTAATAAACTTGTTGAGTTCAAGCTGGGCTTCTTGTGCTTTTGCAGCAAAAACCAGCGGGTTATAAATATCTGATAACTGAGTTGTAGCCATTTTTTATCGTCCTTTAAGACTTGGTTAGTCGAGCGTATTCCGCTGGATTCTTATTTGCTAATATCGCCAATTCGGTGGCGTTCATATCTGCAAAAGTTTTGGTTTTTGTAAAGTCGTTAGATTGCACAACCCCAGCCCCACCGGAGTCCACGCCTTTCAGCACGCCAGCCCATTGTTCTTGTTTAGCGGCCCAACCGCCAAACTCGTCCGCAGACTTGGCAACAACCTCGCCAGCTACTATGTATAGTGCCTCTGGCTTGCCTGTTTCGTCATTGTAGCCCACCTGTATCACGTTGTTCAACTTATCGTCAATACCGAACTTGTAATTATCTGCAATTAGGCTCATTGCCTTGGCCAATTCAGCCTCTTTGCGACTGCCTAAAATCATAGCGTCTTTGGCTTCTAGCTTTGCAGCAAGCTCTGCCTTTTCGTTGGCCATGCGTTCTTCGTATGACTTTTTGTAACCGTCAAAGTCGCCTTCGGCTTTGAGCTTTTCTTCTGCCGCCTTAGCCGCTGCCGCCTGGGCATCTTTGGCTATGCGCTGTTGTTCTTCTATCTCAGCGGCTCGCTTTTCTTTTTCGCTGAGTAACTCTGTGTTTTTATTCTTTAAGCCTTCCACGTCGCTGTTGTGTGCTGCCGTGATCGCCGCGATCTGTTCTTCTGTTAAACCGTCAATACTTGATAAATCCATAATCTGGCCCTGCCGTTATGTTGTGCGCCCTGCGCGTTTGGGGTGTAAAAGTATATCATTAAATTTAATAGACAATATAAGATGCGTGTTCCGC
>JAAERS010000161.1 GCA_024230095.1 Gammaproteobacteria bacterium
AAGGTGTTGCAAACTGCTGTTTTCTTCGCGAAAAGTGCCTAAACCTGTAGACGCGTCTGGAATGACTTGAACCTGCTCTGGAGACACCTCAAGACGATAGTAACGATAGCCCATAAAGGTAAAGTGATTCTGCCAAGCCCAGCGTAAAAACGCCAAATTCTCAGTTTTTACGTCGTCTTCAATAGGCAGTGTCTGATCTTCCAAATCAGCGATTACCTGGGCCATGGTTTGACGCATAGCTGGCCAATCATCGACCACCAGTCGGACATCATGTAGCACTGATTGAATGGTATTTTGTACTGTTTCGATATCTTTAGGATCGATTAAGTGGTCAATTTCGAAGCGCATTACAGCTTCAAGGTTAGGTTCATTGGCATCACCTGAAAATGCTTGTATGGCTTCAATTTGGCCATCTGCGTCACGCGTAATGGCCAATACAGGGTGCGTGGTGAGGTGAATTGTGTGGCCTAGCTGGTCTAGGGCACTGGTAATCGATGACACGATAAATGGCCGGTCGCGGCACACGATGTCAATGATGGTGTGACGACTTTCCCATTCGTGCTCGGCATAGTTGGGGTAATAAATGGTGACCTTGTCTTCATCATCTTGGCGCTGATGAATATGATTCCACAAGCAATTTATCGCTCCCAGCATGTCATCTTGTGGAACTTGTAGTAACTCTTTGGGAATACTTTCGCTGTAATAAAGGCGTGCTAAATCTTGTCGTTGTTGGCGTGATGGCAGGCCTGACTGTTCACTAATTTGTTGGCAAACCTGCTCAATGGCATCAAGTTTCTTTTGTTCATGGCTGCGCATTATTTGCTCCTGCTCTTAGGCCTTGTATTGTGGTGTGAGGCTAAGGCCTATTATTAGCCAATACTTACTCTACTACTATAGTCGAACTTCAGCCACAGCGACCAGTTCTATCACAAAGAACATACGGCGCCTCCTGTAGCCCGGATTCGCTTGAGTATTGGTTGTGAGCATGGTTTTATGTCAAACAAAATGGGTTAAATGAAATAATGCTTATGGATATTTTTGCTTCAGCTACATTGTTGTTCTTGGTGATGGACCCTCTGGGCAATGTGCCTTTATTTCTGACGGTCCTTAAGGACGTGCCAGAACATCGTCGCTCATGGGTGCTGCGGAGGGAGTTGCTCATAGCCTATGGTGTATTGTTGCTATTTTTGGCTATCGGCCCTTATATATTGAATTTTTTGCAGCTTTCTAAAGAAGCCATAAGTATCGGCGGAGGCATTGTTTTATTTTTGATTGCGCTAAAAATGATTTTTCCTACGGAGCACGGTCTTATGGGGCCAAAACATAAGGGCGAGCCGTTGGTAGTGCCCTTGGCGATTCCTTTGGTCGCAGGCCCATCGAGTTTGGCCATGATTATGCTGATGCGAGAGCAGGCTGCTGCTGACTGGCTGGGTATGTGGTTAGCCGTGACCCTAGCTTGGGGGGTAAGTGCGCCTATTTTATTGGCATCTAAGCGGCTCTATAAATTGCTAGGCGAACGCGGTTTAACGGCGGTAGAGCGCTTGATGGGCATGGTATTGATTATTATGTCCGTACAGATGTTATTACAGGGGTTGGCCGAATATTTGAAGCTAGGTGGGGCGGCCTAGGGCAAGCTTCTAATAATTGCTAGTTGGTTATGGGTTAAATAAGGCACGTCTGGTCGTTTCCTGATAGGCGGAGATCATGACAATAAGACATAGTGGCATTTGATTAATGTCAATTAATGTCCTTGTAACTGGCCGTTGAAGTCGATTAGCGTAATAGTGGTAAAAACAGCATGAGCTTAAGTGTGTTTGATTTAATGAAGGTCGGTATTGGGCCATCCAGCTCCCATACGGTGGGCCCAATGCGTGCCGCCGTGACCTTTGTCAACTATCTGCAAGAACAGGGCATCATGCCACAGGTTGAGCGTGTAGAAGGCGAACTTTATGGTTCCCTCGGAGCAACGGGGAAGGGGCACGCTAGTGATATTGCCGTGGTGCTGGGGTTGCTCGGCGAGTCGCCTGAAACCATCGAACCCCCCTCTGTGCAGCCAGTGCTAGATAAGGTAGCAGCTGATGGCAAACTACCCTTGGGAGGTAGCGATCACATTATTGATTTCGACCAACATCGTGATGTTATTCTTAATCTGGAAGAGTCGTTGCCTTATCATCCTAATGGTATGACTATGCGTGCTATTGGTGCTGCTGGGCTGTTGTGTGAACAAACCTATTATTCTGTTGGTGGTGGTTTTGTGGTGGAAGCCGCTTCTGCCATGGCCGATGAGCTACCCACGAATGACGACTCTCCGGTGCTGCCTTACCCATTTGCTTCTGGCGGAGAATTACTAGCTCATTGTAAAGCTACGGGTTTGAGTATTAGTCAGATCATGATGGAAAATGAAAAAGCTTGGCGTACGGAACAAGAAATACGTCAAGAGTTGCTGCACATGTGGCAAATAATGAAAGACTGCGTGACTCAGGGTTGTCATACGACTGGTATTTTGCCTGGAGGCTTAAATGTAAAACGTCGCGCTGCTGACCTGTATGCCCGACTTAGCTCTCTAGGCTCGGTGAAGGTGATTACCCCACAATTGTCAGCCATGGATTGGGTTAACCTTTATGCTATGGCCGTGAATGAAGAAAATGCCGCAGGTGGCCGTATCGTGACCGCGCCTACTAATGGCGCTGCGGGTGTTATTCCCGCAGTGATGCATTATTATGACAATTTCTATCCAGGCTCTAACGATGATGGTATCGTGAAATTCATGCTAGCCGCCGCCGCTGTTGGTATACTATGTAAACTAAATGCGTCTATTTCTGGTGCTGAGGTGGGCTGTCAGGGAGAGGTAGGCAGTGCCTGTGCCATGGCCGCAGCAGGTCTGGCTGAGGTCATTGGTGGTACTGCCATGCAGGTAGAAAATGCGGCTGAGATTGGCATGGAGCACAATTTGGGTTTGACCTGTGATCCGATTGCCGGTTTAGTGCAAGTGCCGTGTATTGAGCGTAATGCAATGGCTGCTATTAAGGCGATTAACGCCGCTCATATGGCTTTGCGTGGTGATGGCGAGCACCTAGTGTCTTTGGACGACGTGATAAAAACCATGCGCGATACGGGTGCGGATATGCAGGAAAAGTACAAAGAAACATCTCGAGGTGGTCTCGCCGTCAATGTTATTAACTGTTAAATGGATAGCTAAATTATGAGCGACCAACAACCTCAAGCTGGCATTTTGCCAGCCGTGGGGAAGCCGACTAGGCAAACAATTGGGTTCGGTGAGCGGTTGCGTTATTTGCGTCAACAGCGCGGCATGACCTTGCAGCAAGCAAGTAAAGCCACAGGGGTGGCTCAGTCTACTCTATCGAAGATGGAAAATGAGCAGTTATCGCCAACCTACAATTTAATGCAGAAGTTGGCCTTGGGTTTGGAGATTGAAATCCCTCAGCTATTTGCGCCTAGCTCAGAGCCTAAGATTTCCGGCCGTCGCTCTGTAACCCGCAAGGGTAAAGGCCGACCACATGCGACGGCTACCTATGACCATGAATTGATTTCCATGGATCTTGAATCGAAGCGCATGGTGCCTTTTAAAAGCCGTGTTCGAGCACGTAGCCTTGATGAATTCAGTGATTGGGTTAGTCACGATGGTGAAGAGCTATTGATGGTTCTTGAAGGCCAGGTAACGGTGTATACTGAAGAGTATGAAGCTCTGGTGCTTGATGAAGGAGATAGTTCCTATTTTGATAGCACCATGGGGCATGCCGTGGTGTCTTCTAGCGAGGAGGACGCCCTAATCTTGTGGGTCTGCTTGCCGTGAATAAAAAGGTTGTACTTGCCAGTGGCAATGCTGGTAAATTGGCTGAGTTTGGCCAGACTCTGGCACCACTTGGTATTGAATTAATAGCCCAAAGTCAGTTTGTTTCTGAGGAGGTAGAGGAAACCGGCCTCAGTTTCGTTGAAAATGCCATTTTGAAGGCTCGTCATGCTTGTGCTGCCTCTGGGTTGCCGGCTTTGGCGGATGACTCTGGCTTGGAGGTTGACGCCTTGCAAGGTCAGCCAGGGATTTATTCATCACGTTATGCCGGTGTCAACGGCACTGATAAAGATGCGGCAAACAATGCGAAGTTACTCGCTGATATGCTCACTGTCCCTGAACCTCAACGCAGCGCCCGCTTTCAATGTGTGCTGGTCTACATGCGGCACGCTCAAGATCCTGTCCCTTTGATCTGTCAGGCGGCTTGGCAGGGTAGTATTGTCAAGCAAGCGCGAGGCTTGCATGGGTTTGGTTATGACCCGCTGTTTGCTGTGGCAGGTACGGACTTGTGTGCGGCCCAGCTGAGTAAGACCGAAAAAATGGCTATTAGTCATCGAGGGCAAGCCCTGCAACAGCTGATACTGGCTTTGCGCGAGCGTGCTTAGTTCGGCGCCTATGGGATCCGCTGTGACATCAGTTCTACCACCCCTCAGTTTGTACATACATGTGCCCTGGTGCCTACAGAAATGCCCCTATTGTGATTTTAATTCCCATGCAAGTGAAACGCGTACTATTCCAGAACAAGAATATGTAGATTGTTTGCTAGAGGATTTGCGCCAGGAAGTTGGACTATCCCAGGGACGCCCCCTGCAGAGCATTTTCATTGGTGGCGGCACCCCCAGCTTGTTATCGGCCGAGGCCTTAGCGCGCCTGCTGGCTGGAGTTCGACAAGAAATCACTTGCGTGCCCAATATGGAAATCACCTTGGAAGCTAATCCTGGCACCTTTGAAGTGGCGCGTTTCGCCGGCTTTCAAATGGCGGGCGTGAATAGGCTTTCCATTGGTGTGCAAAGTTTTGATGACGGTTGTTTACAAAGCCTTGGTCGGGTGCATAATGCCAGCCAAGCCAAGGAGGCCATAGCAGCCGCCAAACAATTAGGCTATGGGCATTTAAATATAGATCTGATGCACGGCTTGCCTCATCAAACTGAAGCTATGGCTAAGGCTGATCTGCAGCAGGCCATCGACTTGGCGCCAGATCATTTGTCATGGTACCAACTGACCCTAGAGCCCAATACCTTGTTTTATAGCCAGCCGCCGGTATTACCTGATGAGGATGTTGTGGTAAACATTCAGGATGCTGGGCAAATACTGTTGCAAGGGGCCGGTTTTGAGCAGTATGAAATTTCCGCTTGGAGCCAGCCGGGCAATGAAGCTAAACACAACCTGAATTATTGGCGCTTTGGTGACTATCTTGGTATCGGTGCAGGTGCTCACGGCAAGGTATCATGCCTGCTCGATAATCAGATGGTAGTGAAACGGCGGGTAAAGCTGCGTCAACCCAAGGCTTATATG
>JAAERS010000162.1 GCA_024230095.1 Gammaproteobacteria bacterium
GTGGTGTTTTCTGCCAGACCGGACGGGCCATTGAATCCAGTACCGATGACCGTGGCAAAATCAGAGCTATTTGCCAAAGCCAAAGAAGAATCTAATTGAAGGATGGTTGAGCCGCCGCCACCATTACCTTCATTGGCCACGTAAATATAGAACCCAGTTGTACTGCTGTAGTCAGATAAAGCTAATGTGTTAATATCGATTTCACTAGGCATAAGGACCAACCTCTATCATAGTTAATCTAAGATGATTAGGCTTAGCACACAAGCGGCAATATGTCAATGGCGCAGGTCGCTGAACACAAACTAAAGATACTCAATAATCAGAATGTCGAAAATTTATGTGCTCTTGGCACAACCAGTACAGTAACCAGCAGTAGGCAAGCCCCCTGTTAAACTATAGCGCTTATATATAAGCTCCATAGCAAGACTGCATGCTCATGCTGTCATCCACATAACCTTGCAAGCGATGATGCTCTTTGTGCCAGCACATTACACGGTGAAATTATCTAGTGATTTAAATTTGTTAAAAACAGCTAGGTTGGATAGACAGGTTACGGTATGGTTGGTTTTTTCAAATTAGTTTCGATATTATGAAAAACAGCCCTCACCATATGGCACCTAGTGATGCCCATACTCGCCGCGCCTTGGCGCCGGTAATTTGTTACCCAACAGATACGTTACCAACACCCGATTGGAGGTTAATCAAGACGTTAAGACAAGATAGCGAGTTAGTTAAAACCATTGAAATTGCGCCGCGCAGTGCCCGCACTTTTGAAGTGCCTGCTGGACACTTTTTTCGTATTGTCAGTACCGAAGGGCCTCAGGTGGGTGATTTAAATCTGTGGGCCAAAGACAATCTGCAAGAACGGTTTTTTAGTGGTAAGACTCGCGCCTTGCATGGCACTCACGTTAGTACCGGCGATCGTCTATGGAGTTGCTTGCCTTATATGCGACCTATGGCAACCATTACGGATGATTCACTGGATTGGTATGGCTGGGACGAGTATGGCGGCAGTGTGCATGACGTTATTGGCACTCGTTGCGACCCTTATACCAATTACTTGTTACAGGGGAATCAATACCATCATTGCTGTCATTCTAATCTAACAAGAGAGCTAGTTACTCAATTAGGGCTATCTGTAGATGAGGCTGAAGCGGCTGTTCATGACGTGCTTAATGTTTTTATGTGCACAGGTTTCACCAAGGATACCCATCAATATTTTATGAAGGCCTCTCCTGTGCGACCTGGAGATTATCTGGAAATGATGGCGGAGATTGATCTATTGTGCAATCTATCCACCTGCCCAGGTGGAGATTGCAGCAGTGAGCACTCCAGTGATGTGACGCTTTGCTACCCCCTGTTGGTACAGATATATAAACCCCAAGAGCAGGTTCTGGAGGATTTTATTCCCGCCACAGTCAACGGCTATAACCGCAAACACGACATTCGCTAAGTTATGCAGACCCGTAAAAAGTAAATAAAAAGAGCGACGGGAATTACCAGCTATATTATGTAGCAAAATAGTAGAGGATTGCCCAACAAGCTTAGATCGCGTCCCCAAATCATGCAAAAATCACAGCATAGGCACAAAGTCGAATGCCTATATCCCCCGGTTTTGCTGCCTTGGGGTTCATATATTGTTACTATGAAATTGACAAAATAATTAACCAATTAGGCTCTTGCTTATCTTTGTTTTTCTACAAGGGAAGTAAGCCCTAAAGCCGATCAAGGTTATAGATCACTGTGCAGTGATAAGCGATATAGCGGGCTTAATGCCCAAAATAAAC
>JAAERS010000163.1 GCA_024230095.1 Gammaproteobacteria bacterium
AGGCACATCACTCGTATTGCCAATTAACGGTTGGCCTGTTAGTCCTGACACAACCGACCCTGCCAGACCTGTATTTATCAAGCCAGCAGGCATGTTCGCTAACGCCTCTGCCTCAGTCATAGTACCGCCCTGAATATTATTTACATCAGGTAGTGCGGAGCTATAAGCATCTTCTTTTTCTAAAATATTATTAACGATGGCTTCTTCCTCTGGGCTGATATAAGAAATGCCATCACCGCCACTATACGGATAAGTGGTAGCTTCCAGAGTTAAATCTTCCTCAATAGCGGAAACTATATCATTGACACTTGGCCCACCATAGGTATAACTGGGGATACCTCCTACTGCATCAATTACACCTTGCGTTGTAGCAAAATCGCCAAAGCTATATTCATCACCTAAAACAGAAGCTATGTCAGCAGCACTTGGGCCGCCGTACTCATAGGATGGAATATCAATACCTCCTACTGCATCTTTAACATCAGTCAAGCCTTGAGTAATATCACCAAAATTATACTGATCTCCAACAGCGGCGCCAATATCATCAGCACTTGGCCCACCGTAAATATCTTCTTTTTCAAGAATATTATTTAACACATCCTAAATACCACCAAAATTATACTGATCTCCAACAGCAGCTCCTATGTCAGCAGCACTTGGGCCGCCGTAAATATCTTCTTTTTCAAGAATATTATTATTGATAATGATATCCTGCATATCCTGTTCAGGTGGATTAAGATCAATAACAGGTATACCATAAGACCCACCAGACCCTAGCAATGTGTGCATGAAGTTTTCAACAGTGCCATATTCGCTCTGACCATAATTTAGCGCATTAGCAAGACTTGGGTCAACCTGACCAGCGCCATAACCTACAGTATAAATTCCACCGTCAGAGCCAGTAAATTGATCGCCTATTCGCAGATCACTATTAGCCTGCTCGTATGATTCTATAATCCCGCCTTGATCTGCAATTGTCTCATTAGCGGTATCTAAATTCGCCTGCGTGGCCCTTTCAGTGTAACCAGCATTAGCTATTTGATCTTCCGTTGGCGAGTAGTCAGACGGAGCGTATTCGCCTGTATACGGGTTAATAAACATTGAGTCAATAGCGCTGGCTTGGGCTGGACGATCTTCACGAAAAGCTGCTAGCGCTTCATTATATAAAGGCATAGATGAGTAACCCATTTGCCCACCAGCAAATTCCTCCGCTAACGGCATGCCAGCCATTGCATCAAAATCCTGCGGAGCCAAACCGTAGGCACTAGCCGCACTACCTGTAGCTTGCATAGCCTGCTGCTGCATTGGCGTAAATGCCGCCACTTCTGGGCCATAGTACGGCACATATCCATGACTCTGAACATCTTTTGCCCGATTGATATTTTCGATGGCTGCGTTCTCCAACCATGCTGGAATTTCCACCTGAGAACTTGTAGAACCGCCTTTGCTCATCCTATCACCTTTTCCATTACCACAAGCTGTTCTTTCCAGCCAATGTCATTTATTCGTCTTAGCCAGCCTTTACGCCCAGCCATTGTTAAACTTGTGCAACCGTGAGATTTACCCCAAGCCATAACGTCTGGCTGCATTGACTTTATTTCTTCAAGATCACCAGCACCTAAAAAAACATGAAGCACTTTCTTTTTAGGGTATTGCGTAATTTCTGTAATTAAACATGACTTCGCAGCGGGCCATAGCTGCATTCTGCCATCAATTATACCACTTTTAACATCTTCAAACGAATGCGTACCACCGCCATATTTTAAAGCAGCTTTAATCCACGGCTTGCAGCGCTCTATCTCATCCATTATTGTCGAATCCTCATTACTGACACCATAACTGATGCGCCTGCTGGCGCGTATGATGTAGCGGCTGTAGCTGATAGTTTAGCATTAGTGGTATCGGTAGCATAGTAAGCTTCAATGTAATCGCCTGCGGCTAATTGCACTAACGCATCACGCGTCATAGTTATTGCTGTCGAATTGTCTTTAATTGTTACGGCAATTGTATAGTTAGGTACATCAACACCATTTAACTTAGGCCAAAATCTTAATGTTTTAGCGCTAGAGTTTGATGACGATATATTGACAGTAAATGTCACTAAATAGAACCCAGCTTCATCAACAACCAAGCGGCTAGCTGGCGTACCAACACTGATTCCGTTTGATATAATAGTATCAGTAAAGTTGATCGGGTACGCTGTATCTGCTGCCGCTGGAGTTACATCTGAATCGACATAAAAAGTACCATAACCATCGGCTAATAAAACCTGTCTAAATACATTATCCTTAGAGACAATAGGGTAGCCGTTTTCCTCGTCCCATAGAATAATTCCGTTATCCTTAGCTGACTCATTATCAGTCTTATGGCGTAACAAAGAGCGAATCCGAATCAAATACGCGCTCAAACGCTGCGCCCAATTAATCCAATTATTACCCGTTGGCTTGGGTGGAATCTGCTGTAGGCTCATCGCTTACCCCTAGACTTAACCTCTATTCTGTTTATGCCTACACGCCAATCAGATAAATTAGCACCCTCCACACGTAATCTAATTTGCCTCCCTGTTACGCGCAAGCTGGTGGGGTTAGACATACTATAAGGGCCGTAGCTACGTTCTTGGTCATTAGGGTACATGCGAGCCTTAAACGTGGCTTCTACGTCCCCTTGTGTGCGCTCATCAGGTATCATGTTAGTGATGCTAAATATATTATCTCCTGTCCCCATTGACACTGGGCCAGTTTCAGCGAATGGAGTTGCGCCATCGTAGTTATTGCCCACCTCATGCTCATATATCTTTTTAGTTATCGGGTCTGCATACAACGGATAGCGATAAACTCCCGCATCAATAGCAGCAGTGCGAGCCAGCGTACCTATAGACCATGTTTGGTCTGCATAATTAAACGCTACATATCGATCATTCTCGGTAGAGCCGCCCGATGGATAAAACCAACGAATCTCGGAAAACTTGGCGTTTGACACGGCAATAACCTTGCTGGCTTGCGAGCTGTTTAGATCAGAAAAAACGTAGTCGGCAACATCTGATTCAATCTCCTGCACTGCACCACCGGAATAAACATAAAATGAGCGCGGCCCCATCCATACAGCACCTAGATCAACAGTAGCTACTGCCTGCTTGGATATAACCCCACACGATGTGCCAACTCGCTCAAAGCCGTACACATACGGTGGCCCAGAATAAGTTGCAGTGTGAGCGTCAGTATCCGTTAATATTAATGTCTGATTCTGCACCCTAACTCCGCATTCTATGCGCCCGTTTGTCTGCAACTCATAGTCACCAGCTTCGTTTGTGGCGGCAACAGTCCATAATGTATTATTCTCACGATCACACCATTGTACCTTACGAGGATTGCCACCAGCGCCCAGAGCCAGTAAAAAGCGCTCATCAGTTACTACAATTCCGCGATTATTGACAGGAGCGTTGGCTATTTGTGCAGATACATTGCTAGTATTTAATTGCCATTCGTATATCTTGCCATCTGCATCTGAACAGGCAATAAGATACTCACCCCATGATTGTAAAGACCATGTAGTAGCGGGGTCTGGTATGTCGGATTCTTGACGCTGCGTACCATAGGCTTCTTGACCATAATAAGAGTTACCATACCCTACGGGGTTATTTGCGTCCTCAAATCCAGACGCTAGGCCAGATGGTGTAATGTCAAATTGTGAGCCTGCCGCATTGTAGACATAGAGCTTATTATAACTTCCTGCGGAAATCCATCTATCATTACTATTATCAATCCATGCGTTAATAGAGCGAATCTTAGAAGCTGCTGCTGTGTCTGAGCGAGTACGCCAGCCTTTTATGGGCTGCATCGTATTGTCATGCCAGCGAACCAGATTGGCATCGCGCCATCGGCCTTGCGCCTGTAGGTCTGTGCCGTTTCTGTATATACCCGCTGGTAAATCTAAGGCTACCAATCCCATATCAAACCTCTTAATTTGCTCTTAACTTGCACTAAGCCATGCCTTTATTTTATCGCCTGCTATAATAAATATAAAGCTTATTATACCAGCAAGAACTACCAGCGCTGTTATAGCGTATCTTACATCATTATCTTGTGTTGATGCGCTTTGGCGAGCTTTAATTTTAGCTTCTTGCGCCCTCTGCCATACCTGATCTTCAAGAGCTTTTTTATGGGCCTGCCACTCAGCTATTACCCAACCCTCACACTGTTGTATGATAAAACTATCCAGCTCCATCTGTTTACGTTTGAGGTCTATACTAGCAAGGAAAGCCTGTGTGGTCTGTTTGCCCTCTGCTTTGTCTGTCTTAGCCTGTAAGTCTACTTCGGCCTTAGCCTCTAAGAACTTGCTA
>JAAERS010000164.1 GCA_024230095.1 Gammaproteobacteria bacterium
GATGGCTCCGGAGTTTCAAATGAATTGCTCATTGGTTATAATGGTCCGCCCGGTGTAGCATTTGGCACCTATACACCTGACAATATTGTAACTAGTAACGGAACGTTGGCATTAGAGTTAGCCGAATTCAGTGCTTGGACACAAGCGCCGCCAGCGACCCCGGCTGGTATTTCATTTGGTGACTTATTTGTTATTTTTGTTGATCCATCAAATAATAGTGGGGCCCAATTTACAGTAGCCTTTGTTGATTGCGATGATGGTAGTTTTCAAATCTTTAATACAAAAGATGCATTATATAAGGACAATACTACTGCAGGCTTAGGTGGAGCATTAGCGAATCAGTACACCGCTTTTATATGGGGAAATACCGCAGCTTATGGAGGAACTGCTGTAGATATATCTGGTATAGCAACAGCACAAGCATACGCAATAAATAGTGCTGGTGCCTATGTACCTTGGGACAGTATGCAGGTTTGGTGGGAAAGTAAATTGACAAAATCTTTAAAAGTTATCGCGGTTCCAAATGAGGGAGGTATTTCTTCAGCGCTGATTAGTGCTGCGTGTTGCAGATGTTGTCCAGTGAAGAAAAATATTTGTGGTTGTCGCGCAACGGATTTGCTAAGATACACACGTATTAATAAATCTTTTGGATGTCAGACTACTAAAGCGGTTCGCATGGGTCGTTCAGCTAGTGAGCAAATTGCTCGCAGGAGAGCC
>JAAERS010000165.1 GCA_024230095.1 Gammaproteobacteria bacterium
AGTGACCGACGAGCTCAAGCGCTTGATGAAAGAGTTCGAAAAGGAACTCGCCATCCTCAAGGGCCGTGTGGACGGACTTGAAGCCCGCGTTGGCGAACTGGAAGCAACTCAGTTCTCCACCACCACCAAGCTGACGGGTAAAGCCGTGATGACCCTTGGTGCCACCTCTTACGGCGGTGACGAAACCAACAATCTCAAAGACAAAGATGGCAATTATGTGGGTGATACGGGAACAACATTCTCGTACCGCACCACATTGAACCTCAATACGAGTTTCACCGGAAAGGACCTGCTCTACACACGTCTGAGAACAGGTAACTTCAACACCAACGCTTTCTCTGGCAAGGGCTACACCGGTAGCCAAACTCAAATCGAGGCTTCCAAGAGCAGCGCAGACAGCCTGAAAGTCGACAAGCTTTGGTACCAATTCCCACTCGGAAATGATTTCCAAGTGTTTGTTGGTCCGAAGATCGAGAACTACTACATGTTGGCCGCCACTCCTGGCGTGTACAAGCATGTATTGAAGCAGTTCAAACTTGGTGGTTACTACGGTGCCTACGGCGCCAGCACTTCACCAGGTGCAGGTATCAACTGGATCAGCAACAGAAATGCTGATTACGGTGATGCCAAGCTCAAAATTAGTGCCAACTATGTCGCTAAAAACGGTGCAAAAAGTGACCCCAATAATGGTGGTATCGCTGGTGATCGTTCCAAAGGTAAATTCCTGAGCCAAATCGCTTACGGATCACCTCAGTGGCAAGTATCAGCAGCTTATGCATACTCACAGGCTGGCATGACAGTTGGTGGTGCAGGCACGCCAGCTGGACTTAACAAAGGTGGCTATTCAGATGCCAATCAGTTCAACCTGAATGCTTATTACCAACCCCTAGATAGTGGTTGGATGCCTAGCGTTAGTGTTGGTTGGAGCATCACCAGCTTCAACGAGAAAAATGGCTTTGTTGACGGCGATGTCACCCAATCACAAGGATGGCTTGTTGGTCTGAACTGGCAAGATGCCTTCATGCGCGGTAACCGCTTAGGTTTCGCAATTGGGCAACCTCAGTTTGCGACTGCTCTGAAGAATCAGGGTAAAGACGGTAATGGTTATGCAGATGATGGCAACTACGCCATGGAACTGTATTACGATTTCCAAGTCACCGACAACATCACTGTGACGCCTGCGCTGTTCTACTTGAGCCGTCCTTTCGGCCAAGAGACTGGGTCTAGTTACAAAACAGGTGGCGCAGGTGCAGACACCTTCAGCACCCTTGGTGGACTTGTCCAGACTACATTCAAGTTCTAGAACCTAAATCAATTTAGGATTATGATTAAGGAGGGTTTAACCCTCCTTTTTTTTACTCTCAATTCAAATTGCATAAAAAAAAGAGGGACTGATAAGTCCCTCCTAAGAAGCCTGAAAAGTGTCTTCCTCTTACCAGCAATTCTCGCCTTCACCAATAGGAATACAAATATCTTGCTCTGCAGCTTTTTTAGCTGCAGCTTTGGCATCAGCATCTTTCTTAGCTGCAGCATCAACATCTTGATCTGTTGACCATTCTTGAAGACCACCAGACGGTGCTTGATCAGCTTG
>JAAERS010000166.1 GCA_024230095.1 Gammaproteobacteria bacterium
CAAATTGGGCCTAAGTGGTATGCCCAAGGCCGATATTCCGCATTTTTGGAATACTTTTAAAAGTGGTTTGCATTTTTTGTTGCCGATTGTATTGCTCATTTATCTGTTGATGGTCAAGCGCTGGACCCCTGGCAGTGCGGTGTTTTATTCGATCCTGTTTCTAATGGGCATTATTCTGTTCCAACATCTTTGGCGCCCTGAAGATAAAGGGCGCCATTTGGGGCAACGCCTCCAGCAAGGCGTGACGGAAGTGCTTGCTGGCATGGTGGCCGGTACACGCAATATGATCACCATCGGCGTTGCCGTAGCGACCGCCGGTATTATTGTGGGGGCGGTCTCCTCTACGGGGTTAAACAATGCCATGGTAGGGTTGGTGGAAGCTATTGCTGGCAACAATATCTATTTGTTGCTTGGTTTAACGGCCTTGCTGTGCATTATTTTGGGTATTGGATTGCCTACCACAGCCAATTATTTGGTTGTTGCTTCATTGCTAGCTGGTGTGTTGGTGGAACTTGGCAATGCCGCTGGCTTGGTATTACCACTGATTGCTGTGCACCTGTTTGTATTTTATTTTGGTTTGCTGGCCGACGACACACCGCCCGTTTGTCTGGCGGCTTTTGCCGCCTCGGCTATTTCTCGTGCGGATCCTATTAAGACGGGTATACAGTCGTTTATCTACGATATTCGCACGGCTATTTTGCCTTTCGTTTTTATTTTCAATCCCCAATTGCTGCTTATAGGTATTAATAGCTGGTGGCATGGAATCACTATATTTGTGGTTTCACTTATCGCTATTTTGGCCTTTAGTTCGGCTACTCAAGGTTGGTTATTGGTGAAAAATCGTTGGTATGAAGGGGCTGCACTAGTGCTGGCTACTTGGATGCTATTCCTGCCTAATGCGGCCATGAATCAGGTGTTGCCAGAATTTAGTCCTGCGTCAATGCCGTCATTTATTGCCGGTAATGTCGCCCTTGTTGAAGATCAAAAAGTGCGCCTACATGTGACTCGTCACACCAATTATGGTGATCGCTTTAAACTCTATGTGTTTACCCCAGAGGGTAAAGCAACTGGAGCCGAACAGCTTGGTTTAGAACTGGCCCAAGAGGGAGACGCATGGATAGTGAGCAATATGGCATTCATGGGTGCGGCAGAAAAGGTTGGCATTGATTATTACGATGAAATCACAGCTATAGATACTCAAGAAATGGATCGGCCTGCCATGGGGTGGGTGTATCTTGGAGGGTTGTTGGTTATTGCCTTGGTGTTGCTATTGCAATGGCTTCGCCGCCGCGCCACCCCTGTACTCAGAGCCTAGCCGTCGATGCTATTTAGAATCAACATTTTGTTCATAGGAGACTTGAACATTGAACACATCAAATTTTGAAACTTTGATTTATAAATCCAGTGGTAATTATGTCGAAATTCGTTTCAATCGTCCGCATCGTTTAAATGCGGTCATCGAACTATTTTATATTGAACTCATCGCTGCGCTTAAGCAGGCTGAAGCCACAGCCGAAGTTCGAGCGGTAGTACTCACCGGTGAAGGTCGGGCTTTTTGTGTTGGTGCTGATTTAAAGGAACACGGTGCCGGAGAGCGTACAGCCTATCAGCGCCGAGCCTATTTACAATTGGGTAATGATGTCTGTGAGACCATAGCAAAACTTAGCAAGCCGGTTGTGGCCGCAGTCAATGGCTATGCTTTGGGTGCGGGTGCGGAAATGGCTTGCTCTTGTGATTTTGTCATTATGGCTGAATCAGCCCAAATTGGCTTTCCGGAGGTGAGCATTGGCACCAGTGTCGGCGGGGGTGTGAGTCAGGTGTTGCCGCGTTTAGTTGGATTAGCTAAAGCTAGAGAACTGCTCTTTATGGGTGACAGAATAGCGGGCTCTGAAGCCCAGCGTATTGGCCTGGTAACACACTGTGCGCCAGATGAAAAGTTGCCTCAAGTAGTGGCTGATTTTATGCACAAGCTGTGTTCTAAGGCACCGATTTCAATGAAAGTGGCCAAAAAATTACTCAATAACTCCTCTCATACGGACATGGAAACCCAATTACAGCTTGAGCTAGATGGCGTATTTATGTGCACAACAACAGCTGATTGGCAGGAAGGTGTGACAGCGTTTGCTGAAAAAAGATCACCCAATTTTCAAGATTTTTAGATTATGGCTAGTGAATTACATGATTTTTTGGCGCCCACTTCTATTGCCATTGTGGGGGCTTCTGCTGATCCAACTAAACGGGGTTATAAAGCTCTGGTGGGTCTATTAAATGATGGTTTTGACGGTGCTATTTTCCCGGTTAACCCAAAAGCCGATAACATCCTTGGGTTGGCGGCCTATCGTTCGATAACGGCTTTGCCTATGCAAGTGGATTTGGCTTTGTTGTGCACACCCGCTAACAGCATACCTGGACTGTTGGCTGAATGTGGTGCCAATGGGGTGAAGGGTGCCATCATTTTGGCATCAGGTTTTGGTGAGGTCGATGCCGCTGGTGCCAAGCTTGAACAACAGGTTCTAGTGGCAGCACAGCAAGCGAAGGTGCGTATAGTAGGGCCTAATACATCGGGTCTATTTAATCTTCACAAGAAGCTCAACTTGCTGGCGCTTGATAATGTCAAACCCGGTGATATCGGCATCATTTCTCAATCGGGTAACATGCTGCTAGCACTGGCCTTAGAAGCTGAACGCAATGGTCATATTGGATTTAGTACCTATGTGGGCCCGGGCAATCAGGCGGACGTTGATTTCGCCGATTATTTAACGTATTTAGGCGAAGATAGCCATACGCGTGTAGCCACCTTTTATGTTGAGGGTTTCAAAGATGGTAGAGCTTTCTTGGATGTGGCTAAACAAACGTCCAAGTTGAAGCCTGTGGTGGTGTATAAATCGGGTAGTACAGAAGCTGGGAAGCTGGCAGCGAGTTCACACACCGGTTCATTGGCGGGTAGTTATCACATGGCTGTTGATCTATTGCAGCAGGCTGGTGTTTCTGTGGTGGACCATTCCGACGAGATTTTGCCTGTGGCTGAAGGCTTAGGGTGCATGCAACAAGCGCCTGGGCGACGCATTGCGGTGTTAGCTGATGGTGGGGGGCAGGCAACCATTGCCACTGACCGTTTATTAGAAGCGGGTATGCAATTAGCAGAAATTTCTGATCATACTCGTACAGCACTGAAACAAATACTGTTTCCACAGGCCTCCCTTAAAAATCCTATTGATGTGGCAGGTAGTACGGATGCTAAGCCCAGTTTGCTGGCACAATGTGTCGACATTCTGAGTCAAGATGAGCAGGTGGATATGGTATTTTTGGTGGGCATGTTCGGTGGCTACAGCCTACGTTTTGCCGAACAGCTAAAACAAGAGGAGTTGCAAACAGCAATCGACATTGTCAATTTATTTAACGAGATCGATAAGCCCATTGTTATTTACAGTCTATACGCCCATGTTAATCCGCCACCTCTGGTGAGGATGCGAGAGGCAGGTATGCCTGTTTATGACTCCATTGAGCATGCCGTGAAAACAATGGCAGCTTTGGCTGATCGCGGGGCCTACATGCAGCGCAGTCTGTTAGCAACAAATGCCTTACCTCTTGTGCCTGATAGTCAGGTAGTCTCAACTTTTAAATTGGCTAAAGCCCAAAATCGTGACCTGTTCGAATTTGAAGCAAAACAAATGCTGCGTGCTTATGGTGTGCCTGTAGCAGAGGAACTCATTATTAAGAATGAGGTGGATATTGGCACCTTAAGTACCCAATTTGGTGCTGACGTGGCTTTGGCAATGAAAGTGGTATCAAAAGATATTTTGCATAAATCTGATGCCGGGGGAGTTAAGCTGAACTTGCTCGGTACGCAAGCTTTGTCAAAGGCCTACGATGATATTTTATCTGCTTGCTTGAGTTATAAACCAGAGGCAGATATTGAAGGTGTGCTGGTGACACCCATGATGCCCAAAGGTATCGAAGTGATCGTTGGCGTTGTTCGTGATCCTATGTTTGGTCCTGTCTTAATGTTTGGGTTGGGCGGAATTTTTGTTGAAATTTTGGAAGATGTTGCTTTTCGCTCAATTCCTTTGAGTCGCCAAGATGCCCATTCTATGGTGAACCAAATCAAGGCGCGCAAGATACTTGATGGCGTGCGCGGAGCCGATGCCGCAGATATAGAGGCACTGGTTGATTTGTTGATGGCTGTTTCTGCGATAGTCGAAGCTCACCCCGAGATTGCCGAATTGGATCTCAATCCAGTGATTGCTTACCACCAAGGCTATGCCATAGCCGATGCTCGAGTCATTATCGATAAATAGTTTTTCAGGAGGCCACACAATGTCAACTTTACCACAGCTAAAAGACGCGTCATTGACGCTTCAGGCTGGTGTAGCAACCCTAACCTTTGATCGCCATGATTTGCGTAATGCGTTAACTGGCTCTCACCTTATTGAGGATATTGTCACCACTACTGATTGGGTCAATAAGGAGAAGGCTGTCTCTGTATTGGTTATCACAGGTGCCGGATCTGCATTTAGCGCTGGTGGCAATATACGGGATATGGCTGAACGCGGTGGCGATTTTGCAGGCGAGGCGGCCGAATGCGCCGAGCGTTATAGGCAGGGCATTCAACGCATACCTTTGGCTCTACAGGGAGTGGAGGTGCCCATCATTGCGGCGGTTAATGGACCAGCTATAGGGGCGGGCTTTGACTTAGCCAATATGGCTGATATTCGCATCGCTTCTAAGAAAGCCAAATTTGGTGAAACATTCTTAAATCTAGGCATTATTCCAGGTGATGGCGGTGCTTGGTTTATGCAAAGGTTAATAGGCTATCAGCGGGCATTTGAATTAACGTTAACTGGGCGTGTAATTGATGCGGATGAAGCCCAGCAATTGGGGATCGTGATGCAAGTAACCGAAGCTGGTGAGCTGATGTCTGTGACTCATGAACTGGCTGCCAAGATAGCCAGTCAGCCCCCCAAAGCCACTCGATTAACCAAACGGCTGATGAAAATGGCACAACGCACAGAGCTAAAAGATTTTTTAGACATTTGTGCTTGTTTTCAAGGCCTATGTCACAATGAACCTGAACATCTGGTTGCGGTTGATAAAATGCTGGCTCTGATGGAAAAGCCATAGCCCTATAGAGGGTAGACTGTGGGCCGTTTAGGCCTCTGGTTTGACCTTGCTCTGGGGGTGGAGCAACTGTCAGTTGCCAGTTAAACCTGTTCGAGTTGCAGCCATTGACGCAACACTAATGCCTGTATTCGCTCTGCGTTAGTGTGATCAAAATCGGTTTTGTAGCGCTTTTTCAGACCTTCTTCGGTTAGCGTTAGGTGCAGATCAGCTTTGATGCCATGATTGTGCAGGCAGCTTTTTACACAGTGTAAATTGCACCCGTCCAAGGCCATAATGTGGCGGCCTGACTTAGCTAACTTCACTAGGCTAGGAACGTTGCCACCCACACCGGCAATACAGGACATTTCCACCAGTTCTGCTCGGTCCATGTTGAGGGCCACTTGGTTGGCTAGTTGGGCATTGTTAGAGCATCCCGAACAGGCATACACTAATGGCTTTTTGGGCATTGCATACCTTTTTTAGGTCGTTCATTGAGGCTGCCATTGTAGTGAAATAACCTATTGTAATTAATGATGCAGATCTAGGTATTTGAGGTTAGCTTGTTTGTTCATTGGCAGGCCCAACGGCTGCGCTGGTTGAGCGCTGAACAGGCTTGGTATTTAGGGGATGGTGAAACGGAGGCCTAATTAGGCCTCGTTTATAATGAGTATACGGTCTTGGCTATCAATGATCTTGACCTGAGTGCCTGCTGGCAAATCTTTGTCTGATCGGACACGCCAGAAAGTATCGCCAATCTGCTCTTTGCCCTCGCCACCGGCCAGATCGTGGCTCAGGGTCAGAGTGCGACCCACTAGCTGTGCGGCTCGATCATTGAGTATCGGATGATCGGTTTTGTCATTAAAAGACTTGAATTGTTTCCAGTATCGCCAAGAAAGCAGCAGGGAGACTGAGGCAAATACGGTAATTTGTATTTGCCAGCTTAGGTTGTCGTTGATGAGGGTGAGTATGAACAGAGTGGCAGCGCCGCTAGCAGCACCGAGCAAAAAGCCAGCGGCCCCCAGAGCTTCACCAGCGAGCAACAACAATCCCAAGATCAGCCAATGCCAGTGGTTTAATTCGCTAAAAAATTCCATTAGTTATCTCACGTTTTACTATTTTTTAGGATGAGGTTTGCTTATCGCCAATGCTTTTGATTAAGTCATTAATGCCGGCAATGGAGCCGATCACACTACTTGCTTCAAGTGGTATCATCATTACCTTGTTGTTGTCTGATTCGGCTAGGCGCCCCAAAGCATCCACATATTTCTGCGCGATAAAGTAATTGATGGCCCGGCCGTCACCGTCTTGAATAGATTTGGATACTACCTCTGTAGCTTTGGCTTCTGCTTGAGCCAAACGCTCTCGTGCTTCGGCTTCGCGTTTAGCGGCTTCTAGTTGGCCCTCGGCCTTGAGAATCTCGGATTGTTTCTGACCCTCGGCTACCTTGATGGCCGCTTCGCGTTCGCCTTCGGCTTCCAGAATTTGTGCACGCTTTTCACGCTCGGCCTTCATTTGGCGGGCCATTGCGGTAACTAAATCCTGAGGTGGGGCAATGTCTTTTATCTCAATGCGCGTGACTTTGACGCCCCAGGGGTCTGTAGCTTCGTCTACTTTGATTAACAGCTCGCCGTTGATACGTTCCCGGTTGGACAGCATTTCATCCAGTTCCATAGAGCCTAATACGGCACGTATATTGGTCATGACCAGTGCTTGCATGGCCCGTTCTAAATAGTTTACCTCATAGGCAGCTTGGGATGCGTCCTGTATTTGAAAGAAACAAACCGCGTCTGTCATGACTTGGGCGTTGTCTGATGAAATTATTTCTTGTGGTGGTACATCCAGCACCTGCTCCATCATGTTCAATTTTTGCCCTATGGTGTCAATAAATGGGATTAGAATATGCAAGCCCGGGCTGAGAGTGCGCGTGTATTTGCCAAATCGTTCCACCGTCCAGTGGTAGCCTTGAGGTACCATGCGTACACCTTTAAATAGAATGAGGATGGCCAGCAGCAAAAATACAATGGCTGTGACGCTTTCACCGATATTAATCATAGGTTAAATCCTTTTGATGATTATGGAGCCCATACATTAGCTTATTTTTACACTTTTTCCCACTGTGCCAGCGGTGTTAAGTCAAATTTCGATATTGTGATAAGAGCAAATTCATCGCATCAGTAGGTTTCTGTTCTCGCAAGCGCAATAATACAATGGCGAGTTCGGGGCAGGGATCAAGTAGAGGGATGTATGCCAGTTCACTGCCATCATAGCTAAAATTGGTTTTGGGGCGCATTACTGTGATGCTAAACCCCATTTGGTTGCCCACAGCCGAGCGGACTGTCTCCATAGATTGAGAAACCAGCGCAATTTCTGGTGCCAATTGCAGGCTCGTTAGCAGGTTGTGATAGTAGTCTTGGCTACCCGCGCCATCAAACATGACAAATGCTAATCCTTGCAGTTGCTCTGCCCATAAACCTTTTTCAGTGGCCAAAGGGTGATGCCTGCTAAGCAATATGTAAGGAGCCTGGCTGGCGATCTTTTGTTTGCTAATGGCGTTATCAATCACGCCCATATCGTAAGATACAGCCAAATCAAGCTGTTTGTTGAGCAGCTTATCAAGTAGCCGGTCTTGCAGTAATTCTTCGCCTAACACCGCAATGTTGGCGTGTTGCTGTTTTAATTGCTGTATGAGAGGGATCATATAAAACGGCGCTAGAGTGTGAAAGCAACCAAGGCGAATGGTGTCCAACTTGCCTTGGGACATCAACTTAATTACTGATTCCTGTTGCTCGGCCCGTTGCAATAGTTCTTGTGCCATCTGGTATAGCTGGCGACCATGGGAGGTGAGTTCCACTCCACGTGAATGTCGGCGCAACAATAAAGTGAGACCATATTGTTGTTCGAGTTTATTGAGGGCTTGCGCAATGGCGGGTTGGGAAAGACTGAGCGCCCGAGACGCCTGTGCAATACCACCGTGCTCAGCAACAGCTTTGAAGTAGTATAGTTGTTTGAGTGTGTATCTAACCATAAAAAATATCGTTAAAAGAAAAGATAAAAGAGCTTTTTGTGATTATATGGCTTCTGTAGACTAAAGCCAAGTTAATAGACATAAATCAATTTACCAACTAAACACGGCAATATTTAGGAGCAAGTATGGGCGGCTTAACGCAAACTCAGATCGACAGTTTTTGGAATAATGGCTATTTAATGGTGGCTGACGCTGTGTCAAAGGAGCACCTCCAAGCTATGCGTGACGATTTTGCTGTTTGGGTTGAGGAGAGTAAGTCGCATCAGCAAGCATATGGCGATACTCTAGATGGCAGGGCACGATTTGACTTAGAATCTGGGCATAGTTCTGAGCGGCCGGCTCTGCGCCGAGTAAATGCGCCGGTTGAAGTGTCTGATAGCTACTATAAGGCGAGTATGGATAGCCGAATGACAGATTGTGTTGCGGATTTGATTGGCCCTAATGTGAAGTTTCATCATGCCAAGATTAACTCCAAGCTGCCCGGTGGTAATACGGTGGTGAAATGGCATCAGGACTTCCCTTTTACGCCACATAGTAATGATGATTTGATCACGGCTTTGTTACTGATCGACGATGTGACGGAAGAAAATGGGCCTTTGCAAGTGGTACCTGGCTCCCATAGGGGAGAAATCTATAGCCTTTGGCATGATGGGGTTTTTACTGGTGCCATTGACAATGAAGTGGCACAACAATGTGAGGAGAATTCCGTACTTTGTACAGGTAAGGCGGGTTCAGTTTGTTTGATGCATACACGCATGTTGCATGGTTCGGGGATTAACAAGTCGGCTAATCCGCGCACTATTCATATTTCAGTGTTCTCAGCAGAAGACGCTGTTGCCTGTTCCCCTAACCCTGTGCCTAGCCAGTTTCAGGGGCTGGTTGTACGAGGTGAAACCACGGGCCGCATTAGAACCTCTGATTTTAATATGTATATGCCTGAGCTGCCTGAGAAGGCATCGTTCTTTACCCAGCAAGAGCACCACGACGATAATGCTTAGGGGGCTCTCACAATGCCTTGCGTTTCACAAGCCCCCAACTGGTGTTACTGGCGTTTTTGGCAAAACATAGGGGTCGCTGGCTATTGGCAAGCGTAAGCTTTAACGGCTTCTAGTTGTTATTTTCTTTTTTACCAACAATGGCTCATCAAATTGGCTAATTATTTGCGCACCTGTGAAGGCGAAATAGAGAATTTTTGTTTAAACAGGCAACTAAAGGAAGTAGATGAGCCAAATCCACATAAACGTGATATTTGGCAGATTTTGAAATGGGTGTTAGCGATCAGATTGTGTGCATAACGTAAGCGAATTTCCATGTAGGCCTTGCTTGGGCTACTATCCAGGCAAGCCGCAAACTGACGTTCCAAATGGCGGCGTGAAAAGCCCATTAGGTCGGCGAGCTCACAAATGCTCAGTGGCTCTTCGAGGTTGTTTTCCATGAGAGCCAAGGTTTCTTCCACCAATTGTGGTAATTGGATGTTGTTGCCCATAGTGGCGCGGATATAGCTGGTTGTATCTTTATGTGTTTGTAACATATGGTCCATAAGTGCTTCGCCACTAGGGATGCCTATGGGCAAAGATTTTGCCTTATGGGTATAGTTATGGCTTGGGAAGGCGCTGGTAAATTGCATGTTAGGACTCATGGTTGGTTATATTTAGCGGCATTCGCCGCGTAAGGGAGCGGCAATAAGTGGTTTTATTTCATCACTACTGTAACCCTTAGCCAGTAGGTAATGCAGTTTGGTGAAAGCCGCCTCAAGGGTGAGGTCTGCACCACCAATAATACCAATTTGATTCAAACTCTCGCCGGTTGAATAGCTACCCTGAAAGACTCCCCCTATCAAGCATTGGCTAAGGTTAACGATGACAATGCCATCTTCCTCGGCTTTAGCTAAACGTTTCATCAGGGCCTTGTTAGCATCCGGGGGATTGCCCACACCATAGGTTTGAATGATAAGGGCTTTGATCTTCTTGTTGCTGAGCACGCTATTGATAATGCTGCTTGGTACACCCGGGTACATTGGCACTATGGCAACGGCTTGGGGGTCAAATTCATAGTGTTTGAAGCTGGGCTTATTAGCCTCTAGTAGCAGGTCTTGTTGTAGGTCTACGTCAATGCCCACTGTGGCTAGGTCTGGAAAGTTGGGCGAGTGGAAAGCATCTAATTGCATGCTTTTCAATTTAGTGCTGCGGTTGCCCCTTACCAATTTACCATTAAAGTAGATGCACACTTCTGGAATGTCGTAGTTAGCCGCTAAGGTAAGGCTAATTACTAGATTGCTAAGGGCATCATTGCGTACTTTTGCTAGCGGAATTTGGGAGCCAGTTAAAATTACCGGTTTATCGATCTCGCCAAGAATGAAGGATAAAGCGGATGCTGTATAGGCCATGGTATCTGTGCCATGCAGAACGACAAAGCCTTCGTATTTGTGCCAGTGTTGGCTAAGTAAGCTGGCGATAGCCATCCAGTCGTTAGGCGTGGAGTTGGAGCTGTCTATGAGATGATCCGTCTCCAATAGATTGTATAAGGGTAACTCGGTGCCACCTAGGTTCTGGCTTTCTAGTTGTTCATGCAGGCGCGCAGGGAAATTCTCACTAGGCACGTAGCCTTGTTTGGACGCGACCATACTGATGGTGCCGCCAGTGTGAAGAATGAGAATACGCTTGTTCATAGATCTATTGAGGGCCGGAATTACCTTATTTTTATGTAATGCTTATTCAAACAAAAACGCTTTGTGGATAATATTGTCTAGTTGATGCTTATTGATATTATTTGATGCTACAATAGCGTCAACTAGCATCATTTTAAGCTTACTGGTAGCTTTTTAGTCGTGATTGCATATCCAAACACCACATTAAGGCGGTTAGCGAATGGTTGTTCAATTGTCCAATAAGGAGACGCTATGTCTACGGATTTGAGTCAAAATCTGAAGCTCTTGTGCAGCTATTACAAGTCCATTGCTGAAGTGTGTCGGCGATTACAAATTAATCGCCCACAGTTTAATCGCTACCTTTATGGGCGTAGCAGACCCTCGGCTAATACGTTGCGGCGCTTTTGTGATTTTTTTGGTGTAGAAGAGTTTGAAATGATGCTTCCGCATGACCAATTTCAACGGTTGATACAAGTGCGGCCTCAACAGCAAAAGGAGCCCCTCCAAGCATCACCGCTAGAAGAACATATGGATAAGCTTCTGCAGTTTAGTGGCAGTGAAATGGAGAAGTATCTGGGTTATTACTTTGAATACTACTATTCCTTGGCTTGCCCTGGAAAGATTCTGCGCACCCTGGTAAATATGGAAATGCGAGATGGCAAGGTGTTCTACCGGAGAGTGGAGCGTTTGCAGGAAAATCCACAGGACAAGGTGTCTCACAACAAATACTATGGTTTGGTCATGTTAACTGACCGGCTGTTTATGGTGGACTATGAATCGGTTAACCGTAATGAACTGACACAAACTATTTTATTTCCGTCCTATAAAAGTACCATCACTCGCCTAAGTGGTTTAAAGATGGGGGTGTCGGACAATGTTGAACGAATGCCTTGTGCGGTTCGCGTTGTTTATGAGTATCTTGGCCAGTCAGTCGACTTACGTAAGGCCCTATATATGTGTGGATTGTATGACCCCGAAGACCCGCGCATTGAGCTGGCATTAAAAGTCGCCATTGACAATCGGGTGGCAGATCATGAATGGCACTTGCGGGCGCGCCCTTTGTAAGTCCGATTAGCCGATGTCGGTAAGCACTCTAGCTGTACAACTGATAAGGTAAAGGGCTAGCGCTATTATAGATCGTAAAGGGTTTTGATACAGTGCGAATACTTCGCACAGATGATTTTAGGTAGGCAAAAGATCTTTACTTACCCCAACGTCAGCCAACAATATCATTAACCAATTATTGGCTTATCACTATTGCCTAAATTGTTAATGGTGGACTATAGTTGGGCAAGTTGCCAACACGTGTCGAACATTGCGCTGGCATGCATAAATGGGCATTTTTTAGGTAATAGTCGGCTCGTTCAATTTCTTCAATAAGAGAGAATTCCCATGCTAGATGTGGACCAAATTAGGCGCTTTCACCAACAGGGTTTTGTGGTGATAGAGAACTTTATTAGTGCCCAGCAGCGTCAGCGGTTAATGGCGCGCGCCAAGCAGCAAATAGAGTCTTTCGAACCGGCTGCCAAGCCGACCATTTTTACTACCAATGAACAACAGCGGGCTAGTGATGCTTATTTTCTTGGCTCTGGCGATAAAATCCGTTTCTTTTTGGAGGAAGAGGCCATTGACAGTGAGGGCCATTGGCAGGTGCCAAAACATCGGGCTATCAATAAAATTGGCCATGCCCAACATGTTTTGGATGAGACTTGTGCGCAGGTTTTGGGTGAACTGCCGACCAGCAACATATGTCAGCAACTGGGCATGGAATCCCCGCGAGCTATGCAAGCCATGCATATATTCAAGCAACCAGGTATTGGTGGTGAAGTTGGTTTGCATCAAGATAGTACTTTCCTTTATACCCAGCCTCTTAGTTGTATTGGTTTTTGGTTGGCTTTAGAGGACGCCGATAGGGAAAATGGCTGTTTGCAGGCTTTGCCTGGCGGTCATCAAATACCTTTGAAGCAGCGCTTTCATCGTGATGGTAAAGGCAGCGCCAGCATGACCACACTGGACGATAGTCCCTATCCACAAACTAACTTGAGCATGCTAGAGGTGCCAGCGGGCACCTTGGTGATTTTGCATGGTCAACTCCCTCACTATAGCGCGGCTAATACCTCTGGGCGTTCGCGTCAGGCCTTCACCTTGCATTATATTGATGCGGCCTGTGACTATGCGGCAGACAATTGGTTGCAATCAGATTTAGGTCAATAACATGGCAATTGTGGTGTTAATTGAATGAATGGGGGAGCCCTGTAATGACACAACTTGATATGCGCTTTGTACGCCGTCAGTTTCCGGCTTTTACGCAACCTAGTCTCAAAGATACATGTTTTTTTGAAAATGCCGGTGGTTCGTATTTATGTCAGCCGGTACTGGATCGCTTTGATACCTACTTGGCACAATTAAAGTTGCAGCCCTACCACGCCAGCCCTGCCGCCACCAAAGCGGGGCAGTGGATGGATGCGAGCTATGAGGCTTTAGCACCGTGGCTGAATGTGAGTCCAGCAGAAATTTATTTTGGGCCATCAACTTCACAGAATACTTATGTATTGTCACAAGCGGCATGGGGCTGGTTGCAGCCAGGTGACGAAATTATTGTCACTAACCAGGATCATGAAGCCAATAGTGGTGTATGGAGGCGACTGGCTGAGCGTGGCATTGAGGTGCGTGAATGGCAGGTTGAACACGGTTCAGGTAAGTTACTGTTGGCTGACTTGAGGGCACTATTAGGCGATAAGACCAAGTTGCTGGTGTTTCCCCACTGCTCGAATATTTTAGGTGACATTAATCCAGTGAAGGAAATTTGTAACCTGGCCCGTGCCCATGGTGTGCGTACCGTCGTCGATGGTGTATCGTTTGCGGGCCATGGCATACCCGATTGTGCAGCCTTAGCAGCGGATATCTATTTGTTTTCTTTGTACAAGGTGTACGGGCCCCACTTGGGTGTCATGGTGATTAAACCAGATATGGCCGCCTTGTTGAGTAATCAAAGCCACTTTTTCAATTCTGAGGATAGAGCGAAGCGCCTCTACCCGGCTGGGCCAGACCATGCCCAAGTGGCAGCGGCCAAAGGTGTCGCTGAGTATTTTTGCGCCCTGTATCAACACCATTTTGCTGAAAATTCCGTAACCGATGAGGATCGAGCTGAAGCTGTGAGGGGGCTATTGCATAAGGCAGAAAATCATATTTTACAACTCTTGCTTAGCTATCTGAGTGGGCATTCCAACATTACCCTTGTTGGCCCGTTGGATATTATTAATCGGGCACCTACTGTGAGTATCATTGTTGCTGGGCACAATCATTTTACTTTGTGCCGGCAGTTGGGAGAGCAGGGTATTATGTGCGGCGCAGGCCATTTTTACTCATACCGATTATTGCAGGCGATGGGTATGGACCCTGAACAAGGTGTGTTGCGGTTCTCTATGGTGCACTACACTAGTGCGGCGGATGTAGGCAAGCTCATCACTTGCCTTGATGCCTTGGTGAGTTAGGAGCTGAGTGCAGCGCCTGCTGCTCATCAAGGGCCGGGTGTTGCCCTACGCGAACCTTCAGCCAAGCTCTTTCATGGGCGTAGTATATGACAAACTTGAGAACAAACTCGATGCTGCCAATTGCTAGGGCGGCATCCACTTGCCCGGTAATAAAGTAAGCAATAATAATGGTAGTCATGGTAGCGGTAACGCGCCAACTGATGGCTTTCAATAGGCTGCGTGTGCGAGATTCCATATGTCATTCCAGGTGGTTAGTATATTTTCATTATGCCATAAAGTAATAAGAATTCAAAATAATATATCATAATGTAATTATAAGTTTTTGTTTTATGAGATTGTAACCTGTTTGTTGTGACTCGAACTGATGAATGTTAGGTTTAAGGCATAGGATCATTATGAATAGTGAAATAAGCCCATGCTTGGACTTTCCTCATTACAAAAAATAGCACAGCTACGTGAAGGCGTGAGCATTGAATGTAAGTTAGCTCAAGGCCGAGATGGTACCGGAGATTTGCCTGAGGATATGTGGAAAACTTATAGTGCTTTTGCTAATACGCGTGGCGGCTATATTTTTTTGGGTTTACGTGAACTTCCGGACAAGCACTACGAGGTGGCGGGTGTGGCTCGTCCTAAGCAGGTATTGGATAAACTTTGGCAAGGTCTTAACAATCCGAATAAGGTAAGTGTCAATTTATTGGTTAATGAGGATGTTAAGATTTGGCATTTACAGCAAGGTAATGTTATTAGTATCAAGGTCCCCAAGGCGCCGGAGCAGAATAGACCTGTGTATTTGCATGGGGCGCCTTATGGGCAAACATATTGTCGCAAAGGGGAAGCTGATTGTGTTTGTGAGGAGCATCAAGTACAAGCCATGCTTAGCGTTAGAAATATGATGCGCTAGTCGTTCGGGTTGCAGGTGATTATTTGGCAATGGCGTCTTTGAAACGTTTGCCCGCTGAAAAATGTGGCACAGTGGTGGCAGGAATCCTAATAGATTCTTTGGTTTTGGGGTTCATGCCCACACGTGCGGCTCGGGCTTTGGGTTTGAAACTACCGAAGCCGACGAGTGTGATTTCTTCACCACTAGCGACAGTGTTGGTGATGACGTCGATCAGTGCGTCAATGTTGCGCAGTGCAGAGGTATGGCTGGTGTTAGTTTTGTTTGCTAACTGTTCGGCCAGTTGGTTCTTATTCATGGAAACCTCGGTATGTAGATAGTTTTCTAGGCTTGACTAGGTCATTGCCGATAGTGAATTTGGCTATTAATGGTTGCCTATTCGGATGAATAAATAAATGGGTAATATCTACCCAGTGATAAGTGTAACCTTGTGATAGAAGGTTATTGAGCCATTTGGAGTAAAGATGTTAAGTCCAAAACCAATACCTATTCGTACTTTGCTAGTGGAAGACCAGCAATTGGTACTCGATGCTTTGGATTTATTACTGACAAGTGCTACAAGCTCAGTGCGGATAGAGGTTGTTGGTAAGGCAGTGAACGGGCGTGAGGCGGTAACCATGGCGTCAGAGTTGATGCCTGATTTAATTATTATGGATGTGGTGATGCCGTTAATGAGTGGTCCGGATGCCGTATATGAAATCAGACGTCGTAACCATAATGTCAAAATTTTAATGCTTAGTGCACACCAGTCTGCGCAAGAAATTGAAGCATCCCGCCAAAGTGGTGCTAATGGTTACGCGCTAAAGCACGGCGGCAAAGAATCCTTATTTTGCGCTATTGTCGCCATATTGGACCAACAAAGTGTTTTTCCTGACAGTGTTGATGATCAACACAAACCACCTATAGAACTAACGCGACGAGAACGCCAAGTATTAAAGTTGTTGGCTGAAGGCTATAAAAACAACGATATTGCTGATTTGCTATTTATCA
Organism: Gammaproteobacteria bacterium; assembly: GCA_024230095.1. Lineage (GTDB taxonomy): Bacteria > Pseudomonadota > Gammaproteobacteria > Pseudomonadales > Balneatricaceae > Njordibacter. The sequence continues at coordinate 16,155 of JAAERS010000166.1, forward strand.
GTAGTCGCACTGTCGAGAAACATCGTGCTAGCCTAATACAAAAACTGGGCGTTTCTTCTTTGCATCAATTGATCGAAGTGGCAAGAGA
>JAAERS010000167.1 GCA_024230095.1 Gammaproteobacteria bacterium
CACCACGTTTCAATACGATGGTATTAGGCGTCCACCCGTTAGTGGTTAGTAGCCCGCCTGTCTGGTCAGTACCTAAAGCAGCCGGTGTACCTTTAGCTGGCGCACCCATATTATCGAATAACGGCATATAAAACCTACCGTCTGCGCCATCTAGCGACCACAAGAAAGACTTTAGTTCTGCCACTTCTCTTGGGTATAGATTAGAGAAAGATAGCGACGCCTCCCAATGTTTACCAGGGAACTTAGCCGTTAGCCTGCTGTTGTTGAAGCTAGATTGGAAAGTCTTAGTGTTGGCTCTTAGGTTGAGCGTCATACTGTTAGGTATGATGCTCATAGGGTACTCAACCAATGCCATTGTTATACTCCTGCGCTTCGTTTGAGTTGCTTACGTATGCCAGTACCGTTCTTGAAATCCTTGGATACCATTGCGTACCCCATACTAGCTCCATCCTGAGCGCCTTTTCTGGCTGCGCTTTCTAGTGCCAAGGCCAACGCTTTATCGCCTGCACCACGGATTGATATGTTCTGTATGATAGTCTGGCCCGCGCCAGCGCCTCCGGCTGCGCCCATCATCTTAGCCGTATCCTCTCGGCTTGTCACTCGGGTGCCGCCTTCCTTACCTTTTACCATAACGCCGTTAACTAGCTCGTCACCGTACTCAGAAACGATACCGTATTGGCCTTGCGGTATAACACCACCTTTGTCGTAAAAGCTAAGCCCTCCAGCAGCGGCAGCGCCTACCAGATTAGATGCAGCGGTTACTGCGGTGGAGGTTAGCGCTCCTGTTGCCTTTATCGCAGCGGCAGCAGCAGCGGGTGCAGCTGGTGGGCCTACTATGGGTATAGCTGCGGTGGAAGCGAAAGCGTTTACGCCTGCTAATGCTGACTCTGCTGCACCCCTTGCGCCTACGCCGGTAACATACGCCGCAGCCTTTGCGGTATCTGCGCCAGAGGCAAGCTGGCTAATTAATAGCTTTTGTATGTAATACTGAATAAGTGCGTTGATAGCAGAGCGTAATATTTGATTGAACGCTCCAGCTAAAGCATCGCCGAAAGACTGCGCACCAGTTACCGCTGCGGTAAGCTCACCACTTAGAGTGCTAACGCCTTTACTTACTTCGTTCTGAGCGGTGGCTGCGGCGTCCATACCTTCCGCCATATCCTCCCAATACCTACCCCAACTTCCTAGGGATTCACGGCGGGCTTCTTCCTCAATCTCTGCCTGCTTATCTACTCTAGCTTGAGTTATCTCGGCTATAGTTTCATTGAAGGTAAGGGCCGCTTCAGCTCTAGCGTTGTTTAGGTATTCCTCCGAAACCAGTAAATCTGAGGATGCCACCTCCTCAATAGCAGCTATATCCCTTTTAAGTTTAATCGCCGCCTGCACCTCCTCGCTGGCGTATTTCTCAAACAACTTTTGCTGGGATTTTCTCTTTGCTTCTGGGTCTTCTGTTTCTTCTGGGATGATACCTGTTTTAGCTGTTTTCTTTAGCTCGGATATAGCCTTCTCTGCTACTAGGACTTTTTCTACTAGCTGCCCAGTGTTACCTAATA
>JAAERS010000168.1 GCA_024230095.1 Gammaproteobacteria bacterium
CCGGTTGTACCATGGTTTTGAAACCGTCAGAAGTGGCCCCTCTTTCGGGCTTGTTGTTTTCTGAGATAATGCATGAGGCAGGCTTTCCAGCGGGCGTCTACAATATGATAAATGGCGATGGTATGGGTGTGGGTAATGCTATGACCGGCCACGCTGGTGTTGATATGGTGTCTTTCACTGGGTCGACCCGAGCTGGTGTTGCCATTTCCAAGAATGCCGCTGATACGGTAAAACGCGTCGCCTTGGAGTTGGGTGGCAAGGGCGCCAACATTATTTTTGCTGATGCTGATGAAAAGGCCGTGGTACGTGGCGTGCGTCATTGTTTTGGAAACTCGGGACAATCCTGTAATGCCCCAACACGTATGCTGGTAGAGCGCAGTATTTATGACCAAGCTGTTGCCACGGCTATTGAAGTTGCCAATAAAACGCAGGTTGGCCATGCAGCAGAGTCAGGGCGTCATATTGGTCCTGTGGTATCGGAGTTACAGTACAACAAGATTCAAGGCCTGATTCAAGCGGCGATTGACGAGGGTAGCAAGCTAGTAGCTGGTGGCGTTGGTAAGCCAGAGGGACTGGAAACGGGTTACTTTGTACGACCAACAGTATTTGCTGATGTCACCAATGATATGCTGATTGCTCGCGAAGAAGTATTTGGCCCTGTATTGAGTATCATTCCATTTGATACCGAACAAGAAGCAATTACCATTGCCAATGATACCGTGTATGGCTTAACCAACTACGTTCAAACTACAGATGGCGCAAAGGCCAATCGTGTGGCTAGGCGTTTGCGTTCAGGCATGGTGGAGATGAACGGTAAGTCCCGTGCTAGGGGCATGCCATTTGGTGGCTACAAACAATCCGGCAACGGTCGTGAGGGGGGCGTTTTTGGTATTGAAGATTTCCTCGAAGTGAAGGCCGTCAGTGGCTGGGATCCGGACCAGTTTTAAGGTGGCATGTTGGGCATTCGTTACGCACGCAATTTGCCACAACAGTGGTTAAATAGGTTTGTGATTGTTTTTGGTGTTGGTATAGCTGCTTACTATGCCTTGGTTTAGGGGGTTAACATGTTCGCCAAAGCGTAGTAGGAGGCTTTGGGGGTGCGTTGAAGGCTATGAAAATCCACGTGCACAATCCCAAATCGTTTGTCATACCCAAAAGACCATTCGTAGTTGTCCAGAAGTGACCAGACAAAATAACCTTTGATGGGGACCCCTTGCTCCAAAGCTCGCCGAACAGAGTGTAGGTGCTTGTTCAGGTAGTCAATACGCGGTAAGTCAAGTACTCCATCGGGTGTTAAAACATCGGCATTGGCCATGCCATTTTCGGTGATATAGATGGGAGTGTCTTGGGTAAAATTCTGCTGAGTGCGTAGCAGAAAATCATGCAGCCCTTGTGGATAAATATCCCAACCCATTTGTGTCTTTGCGCCATCTCCTGGGCCATCATCGTGACTTGGCCAGGGCCCTTGATTGGGTTTTATTTGTTTGCTGGTGTAATAGTTTAGGCCGCACCAATCCACGGGTTGTGAAATCAACTGCATATCATCTTGCCAGCGGTCAGGTAAATGTGCCCCTAAACCCTGTAATACAGATTTTGGGTAACTGCCTTTAAATACGCCGCTTAAGAAAAAGTTATTATAGTAATCATCATAAAGGCATGCGGCTTGGCGAGCAGGCAAGCTGTCATTATATGGGTGGGACCATTCTAGGTTAGCGATCATCCCCAAGTTTTGTTGACCCGAGCTGCGCATAACTTCAATGGCTTTGGCGTGGGCAAGCAATACATGGTGCATAGACCGGGCGGTAGCGCGAATATCGCGCACCCCGGGTGCATGTTGGCCAAGCATATGCGATAGCCAACTGACACACCAGGGCTCGTTAATGGGGGCGACGGAGGCGAGACGGTCACCAATACGTTGCATAATGATGTCAGTATAGTCACCGAACCAGAGGGCTATATCGCGGTTGCGCCAACCGCCCAGGTCGGCAAGAGCAGAAGGCAGCTCCCAATGGTACAGGGTTAGGTGGGGAGCGATGTTTTTTTGGCACAGCTGATCGACTAATCGGTCGTAGAAATCAAGCCCCTGTTGGTTAACTTGGCCGCGTCCAGAGGGTAGTATTCTTGCCCAACTGGTGGAGAAGCGGTAGGCATCGAAGCCGGCGTTGGCTATTAAATCAACATCTTCTGCATATCGATGGTAGTGATCGCAGGCGCGACCGCCATGCTCAGCCTGTGCCGTGTTGTTTGCTGTGGCTGCAAAGGTATCCCATTGGGTGCTGCCAGCACCACCGAACTGGTGCCCCTCTATTTGATAAGCTGATGTGGCCGTGCCAAATTGAAAATCTTTAGGGAAATCAGTTCTTTGAAAAGTAAGCTGGTCTTTAGTCATGTTGCGGCGCAGGCCCGGTTGATGAACCCACTACGAGTTCGGCTTCGAGTATGATTTGGCGGGGTTGTTGTTCGGGTTTTTGAATGGCATCTAGTAAAATTTCAGCACAGAGGCGACCGGCTTCACCAACGGAAGATCGGGTCGCTGTGAAAATTGGATGGGTGCTGCCGTTGGGTAAGTAAGAAAGTGCATCATCATGGATGACTATAGAAAAATCTTTACCGATACGTAAGCCTTTTTCTCCGATAGCCCGGCGGGCCCCAATGGCCATGATATATGACGATAGTAAGGCGGCAGTAGGGGGGGACTTCATAGTTAGAAGTTTGGTCATGGTGTGGTAGCCAAACTCTTCGGTCATTTCCGAGCTGAACATGATGGTTGTGTCAACGTTAAGACCACGATCTTCATGTGCTTGTAAATAGCCATGCTTGCGACGTATAGCAAAATCGAGATTTTCGTTGCCATTTATGAGCGCAATACGCTGGTGACCCAGATCCACTAGAAAGTTTGTGGCACGAACGAAAGCATGAGTGTTATTGACGTCAACAAAATGGTAGTCATTGCTACCTGTTGAGCGACCATGAACAACAAAAGGAAGGCCGAGTTTCTTTAAAATAGAAATACGTTCATCATTTTCTTTTGGTGCTTGCATAATGATCCCGTCCACCGATCCTTTGGCGTATAGGTCGCGATAGGTTTCGGCTTGCGTATCACTATCTGTCAAAGTGATGTTGGTGTCGTAACCTTGTTTACCATAGGTCTGCGCGGCACCGGCAATAAAGTCGCCAAAAATCGGGTTAGGCATTTCGTTTTGGCTGGCCTTGGGCAGCACGTAACCAATCATTTTGCTTTTGCCAGTAGCTAGAGCCTGAGCTTTCGTGTTGGGTTGGTAATTGTATTGTTTGGCGGCCGCATTTACCAAAGCCCGCGTCTTTTCACTGACTTCAGGGTAGCCATTAAGCGCACGGCTAACGGTGGTTTGAGAGACGCCTGTAATTTTTGATAATTCTTTTAAATTCATAAAAAACCAAAGTGGTTTGGTAAAACTATGGAAATGAATTCTGAAGCATTAATTCCTAAAAATCAACAAAAATCACTTAAAATAGGCATTATGCAGCATAAATAACGACAAAAAACTAAAATATTATATTGACTTTGTGTTTTTGTTTGATGTTAAATGTATAAATCCAAAGCGCTTTGAAGGTTTTTGGAAGACGTTGTAGCGTCGGTTTAAATAATAATTGGAGAATTCTAATGGTTAATAATATCCTTCCTACTGCCATGGCACTGGCTTTGACTGCTGGCGCAGTGCAGGCTGGTGATGTGACAGTTTTTGGCCCCTGGTTGGGGCCAGACCAAGAAAATGTTGAAGCCGTATTGGCTGATTTCTCAGCCAAGAGTGGCCACAAAGTATCCTATGTTGGATCGGATAGTTTTGAACAACAAGTACGTGTTGACGCTGAAGCCGGTTCCGCTGCTAATATTTCTGTGTTTCCTCAACCAGGCCTGGCAGCTGATTTTGCCAAAAGCGGTTTTCTAACCCCCTTGGCCAGTGGCACAGCCGATTGGGTTCGCAGTAATTATGCAGCCGGTCAGTCTTGGGTAGACCTGGGCACCTATGCGGACGCTAATGGTAAAGATGAGTTGTTTGGATTTTTCTATAAGGTAGATGTCAAATCATTGGTTTGGTATAACCCAGATAATTTTGATGATGCCGGTTACGAAGTGCCAACCAGTATGGAAGAGCTGAAAGCCTTGACCAAGCAGATTGTCGCCGATGGCGGTACTCCATGGTGTATTGGTTTGGGATCAGGTGGGGCTACTGGCTGGCCGGCAACTGATTGGGTCGAAGACATGATGTTACGCACCCAATCACCAGCAGACTATGACCGGTGGGTGTCTAACGACATGAAGTTTAATGACCCCAAGGTAATAGCCGCAATTGATGAGTTTGGGTGGTTCGCAGGCAATGATGCCTATGTGGCTGGCGGAGCCGGTGCAGTCGCATCTACGGACTTCCGTGATAGCCCCAAGGGCCTGTTTAGCTCTCCTGTGCAGTGCTACATGCACCGTCAGGCTTCCTTTATACCTGCTTTCTTCCCAGAAGGAACGGTAGTTGGTGAGGATGCCGATTTCTTCTACTTTCCAGCCTATGCCGATAAGTCTTTTGGCTCCCCTGTATTGGGTGCGGGTACCGTTTGGGGAATCACTAATGACAGCCCTGAGGCCCATGAGTTAATCGCTTACTTGCAGGACTCAAAAGCACACGAAATATGGATGGCACGCAAAGGCTTCCTAACACCACACAAAGGTGTAGATACTTCGGTGTTCTCTGATCCTACCTTGAAGAAGATGAACGATATCCTCCTAGGTGCAACTACTTTCCGTTTTGACGGTTCTGATCTGATGCCCGGTGGTGTTGGTGCAGGGTCTTTCTGGACTGGTATGGTGGACTATGCTGGTGGTAAGAGTGCTCAGCAAACTGCTGATGAGATCCAAGCTTCTTGGGATGCTCTGAAGTAAACTATACGGTGATTAAAGTTTGCGGGCGACAAGGAGTCGCCCGCTTGTTCATTCAGGTATATCATCAGTGTATTTAGATAAATATTTCATCATTGGCTCAGGACTGCTTAAAGCCAAGTCACTCGTGTTCTATTTGTCCGAATAGTTAGGCAATTAAAGAGGCCTCAGCATCATGCATCCTTCTGTGCAAGGAATCGTTACCATTGTTGTAGGAATTACCACCTGTGTTACCTACTTCTACGTTTCCAACTGGGTATTGGATCACGTCTTGTTTCCCGCTAAAGGGCCAAAAACGGGTCGCAATATCAATCGTGCCAATATGGTTAGGCCTTGGTTATTTTTGGCGCCGGCCTTGGCCGCATTGGGGCTGTATCTGGCTTACCCTATTGTAGAAACCTTATACCTGTCATTGACCGAGCGCCTGCCTGGAAATGAGTATCGTTGGGCAGGGCTGGATAATTATCGTCAGATGTTAGATGATCCCAAGTTCTCCGAAGCGTTGGTAAACAATTTGTTGTGGTTGTTGGTGGTGCCCGCTTTTTCTACAGCCTTTGGGCTTTTGGCCGCCCAATTAACTGATCGCATAGGGTGGGGTAATATTGCCAAGTCAATCATCTTTATGCCTATGGCTATCTCATTTGTTGGTGCGTCCGTTATCTGGAAATTGGTTTATGATGCCAAACCTGCTGGCGAAGCACAGATCGGCGTGCTGAATGCTCTTTATGTTGGGATTACGCATAATGACCCTCAAACCTGGTTGACCATTATGCCTTGGAACAGTTTTTTGTTGATGGTGGTGTTAATTTGGATTCAAACGGGCTTTGCTATGGTGATCCTATCTGCCGCTTTGCGCGGAATACCCGAAGAAACAATAGAAGCAGCTGTCGTTGACGGGGCCAATCCATTCCAAATATTTTTCAAAATCAAAGTACCGCAAATCATACCGACTATTTTGGTGGTTTGGACTACGATCACCGTTACAGTATTGAAGGTGTTTGATATCGTTTTTGCCATGACTAATGGCCAATGGGAAACCCAGGTTTTGGCTAACTACATGTTTGATAAATTGTTTCGAGCCAATGATTGGGGAGTAGGTTCTGCGGCGGCCATGGTGATTATGTTATTGGTGACACCCATACTATTTTTAAATATTCGTAATGCACGAAGGGAGATAGATTAGGCTATGCATGCTGTACGAACTCAATCGACCTTAAAGTGGACAGTGCATTTGTCGGTGTTGTTTTTAGTTGCACTATGGATTTTTCCAACCACGGGGTTGTTCGTGTCTTCTTTTCGCACGGTTGACCAAATTTCCAGTGGTGGCTGGTGGGCCTCCATGCTATCTGCTGAACAGAACCTTGTGGTGCGTGCTGCCAAACCAAGTAGTCAGGTGCAAGATGGTAATCTTTATGTCATTGAAGGAGACCTGTTTGCTGCAGATAAAGGTATGGTGATTTCAGCTTGGGGCATCTCTTCTAAGGCCATCGGCGCCTATAAACCTAATCAATTCGCTGAGCTACGCAAAGGTGGCAGGATTACGGTCACAGCTGATGGTCATTTTCGTATGGTCAATAGTGAACCTTTTATCGGCTCACGGGGTCAACGTATTTTCTTTACTGCGCAAGTGCCACCAGAATTTACCTTGGCCAATTACCATGAAATGTTATTTGATTCTAGCAATATCGATGGCATGGCGGGTGCCTTTCTGGCGACTATGACGGTGACAGTGCCCGCTACCATTATTCCCATACTGATAGCGGCTTTTGCTGCTTATGCTTTGGCATGGATGCGTTTTCCGGGGCGTGCTATGTTGATTGCTGTGGTGGTTGGTTTGTTGGTTGTACCTCTTCAGTTGGCACTTATTCCGTTGTTAAAATTACATATGAATATTGGTATAGGCAAGGGCTATATTGGCGTGTGGCTCGCTCATACTGGTTTTGGTTTGCCGTTAGCTATATACCTACTACGTAATTATATGGCTGGTTTGCCTCGCGATATAATTGAAAACGCTCGTGTTGATGGAGCCACGGAATTTCAGATTTTTACGCGCATTATCTTGCCTTTAAGCTACCCAGCCTTGGCTTCCTTTGCCATCTTTCAGTTTTTATGGACCTGGAATGACTTGTTGGTTGCCAAGGTGTTTCTTATTGACGCCACAGGGCAAACCATAGTCATGACAGCAAAAATAGTTGAGTTATTGGGTACCTATGGTGGCAATTGGGAAATTTTGGCTACCTCCGCCTTTGTTTCTATTGCTGTGCCACTGGCTGTATTTTTTACTTTGCAGAAATACCTAGTGCGCGGTCTGCTTGCCGGCTCTGTTAAATAGGATTAGCTAATAATGAATACATTGAATACTTCGGATTGGTGGCAAGGTTGTGTCATTTACCAGATCTATCCACGAAGCTACCAGGACACAAATGGTGATGGTATCGGTGACCTTAGGGGGATCACTCAGCGTTTGCCTTATATTCGTGATTTAGGCGTGGACGCTATCTGGATTTCGCCATTTTTTAAGTCCCCCATGGATGACTTTGGTTATGATGTATCAGATTATTGCGATATTGATCCTATGTTTGGCAATATGGCCGATTTTGATGCCCTGCTAGCCAAGGCCCACGAGCTGGGTCTTAAGGTAATGATCGATCTGGTTTTGTCACATAGTTCTGAGCAGCATCCATGGTTTGTTGAAAGCCGTACTAGTCGTGATAACAAAAAGGCCGACTGGTATGTTTGGTCTGATGCGCAGGCTGATGGCACACCTCCCAATAACTGGTTATCGATTTTTGGCGGCTCTGCCTGGCAGTGGGACGCGCGTCGCGAGCAGTATTACCTGCACAACTTTTTAGCTTCCCAGCCAGATTTGAATTTTCATTGTGATGAAGTGCAGAATGAGCTGCTGGATGTGACTCGCTATTGGTTACAAAAAGGTGTGGATGGTTTCCGCTTAGATACGATTAATTTTTATGTGCATGATAAACAGTTGCGGTCAAATCCGCCGCTGTCACCGAAGGAACGTAACAGCTCTATCGCGCCTGCGGTGAATCCTTACAACTATCAAAATCACCTTTATTCTAAAAATCAGCCTGAAAATATGGACTTTCTGCGACGTTTACGTAGTTTGCTAGACGAGTACGAGGGACGTACTTTACTTGGCGAAATTGGCGATGCTCAATATGGCCTGGAAATCTTGGGGCAATATACTTCTGGTAATGAGCGTGCTCATATGTGTTATGCCTTTGAGTTTTTGGAATCGAGACCGATGACGCCAGATTGGGTCCAGCGCACCCTTACCCGGTTAGCGGAGGTGGCGGCAGATGGTTGGGCCTGTTGGGCCTTTTCCAACCATGATGTCATGCGTCACAAGACTCGTTGGAATCTTAGTGATGCTGGGGCTAAAACCTATGCGGCATTAATGATGTGTTTGCGAGGTTCAGCGTGTATTTATCAGGGTGAAGAACTTGGTTTTGGGGAGGCTGAAGTGACATTTGATGCGCTACAAGACCCTTACGGTAAAGAATTTTGGCCCAAGTTTAAAGGTCGTGATGGTTGTCGTACGCCGATGGTTTGGGAGGCAAACCAAGTGCAAGGTGGTTTTACCAGTGGCAAGCCTTGGTTGCCCATTAGTCGCTCCCATATGGCTCGGGTGCCAGCAATGCAAAAGGGGGTGGTAGGCTCAATGCTCACCCATTACCAACAAGTGATTGCTATGCGCCATACTTATCAGGCTTTGGCAAAGGGTAGTTTGATAAATATGCAAGCGACCAAACAGGTATTGAGTTTTGAGCGACAATTGGATGATGAAATTCTTTATTGTTGCTTCAACCTCAGCCCTGAGGTAGCTAGTGTTGCCATGCCAGGTGGTGATTGGCACAGGATTGATGAAAGATTACCTGGCTTGGTCGAACCCAGCGAGCAGCTCACACTGGCAGCTTGGCAATATGTGATAGCCGTCAAAAACCTATAGATCTAATTAACAAGCGTCTAACAAGAGATAACATCATGGCTGATTTGCAACTCAATCAGATAAAAAAGACATACAAGGGCGGGGTAAATGTCCTCAAAGACATTAATTTGGATATCAAACAGGGTGAATTAATTGTGTTTGTAGGGCCTTCGGGCTGTGGTAAGTCAACATTGCTGCGCATGATCGCTGGGTTGGAGGATATTACCGATGGAGAGTTGTATATTGACGGTCAATTAGTCAATGACATACCCCCGGCGATGCGAGGCATTGCTATGGTATTTCAATCTTATGCGTTGTACCCGCATATGACCGTACGGGATAATATGGCTTTTTCTCTAAAAATTGCCAAAAAAACAACTACAGAGATTGAGCAAGCAGTAAAGCAGGCCGCTAAAGCCTTGCAGTTGACGGAGTACCTAGATCGTTTGCCAAAGGACTTATCCGGTGGCCAACGACAACGTGTGGCGATTGGCCGGGCTATTGTGCGTGATCCGAAAGTCTTTTTGTTCGATGAACCTTTGTCTAATCTTGATGCTGCTTTGCGCGTGGCTACACGGATTGAGATTGCCAAGCTCAAAGAAGCCATGCCAGACCGTACTATGATTTATGTTACCCATGATCAAGTTGAAGCCATGACTTTGGCCGATCGTATAGTCGTTTTAGCGGATAAGAAAGTTGCACAAGTGGGTTCTCCGATGGATCTCTATGAAACACCGGATAATGAGTTTGTAGCTCGCTTTATCGGTTCGCCAGCCATGAATCTATTGCCAGGGGTAGTGGTTAAAGTAGGCGCTCAAACAACTATACGGCTAGATTCAGGTGTATCAGTGGTGTCTGCTATTGCCACCACTGACTCTGATTTGCATAAAAGCATTAATATAGGTATCCGACCGGAAGATTTGACGCCATGTGAGACGGGTGAGATATATCAAGCGCGAGTAGATTATACTGAAGCACTAGGAGACGTAACCTTATTGTACTTCCATGCAAAATTGGATGCCGAAGGCGTAGTAGCTAAGGTGCCTGGTATCCACATGCAGTGTCGTGATAAGGTCGTTAAAGTAGCGGCCAGACCAGAAAAGATTCACCTTTTCCACAATGGCCAGAGTATGCGCTCGACGTAAATTATTTGTTGCGCAGCATTTGTCATTGGGAATCGATAATAATGATTGTTACATGCGGCGAAGCACTTATTGATATGGTGCCAATAACAGTACCAAAACAGGTAGCTGGATTCCAACCTCTGGTAGGCGGTGCACTTTTTAATACCGCTGTGGGCCTTGGGCGTCTCGGAATACCCACCGCGATGGTGGCCGGTATTTCTAATGACATGTTCGGCGAACAGTTGGTGCAAGCATTGTTGGCCAGTCAAGTATCAACTGAATATTTGGTGCGTTCAAATTTGCCCACAACTTTGGCCTTCATTAAGCTCACTCATGGGCAGGCTAGTTATACGTTTTATGACGAAAATAGCGCTAGCCGGAGCCTGTTAATCGATGATATCCCTAGGTTGCCAAATTCGGTGTCCAGCCTCCTCTTTGGTGGTATTAGTCTAATTAGTGAGCCAGCAGCTGAAACATATTGCCAGTTGGCTGAGCATTATAGTCCTACCAAGATTATCATGCTGGATCCCAACATTAGGCCGGCATTTATTAACAATGAAAAGGCATACCGGCAACGCTTGCAGCGGCTGCTTGCTGTGGCTGATATAGTTAAGGTGTCAGATGAAGATTTAGACTGGTTGGTGCCTGGTGGGGCTGATGTGGCAGAAAAAGTGCTGCGTTTGCGTCAGTTGGCTAATGAGCTGCTGATAGTGACTCGTGGAGCACAGAGTACACTGGCTTTTGGCCGTGGTGGTATGTTGGTTGAAATGGCTGTGCATTCAGTACCCATAGTAGACACAGTAGGGGCGGGCGATACTTACAATAGTGGCCTCTTGGCTAGTCTCATGTCCCAGGGCTGCTTAAGTAAAACAGGTATGGCTGAGTTGCATATAGCTCAAGTCGAGAGAGCCTTGGTTTATGCTGGTAAGGTGGCAGCAGTGACCGTATCCCGAGCGGGTGCTAATCCGCCTTGGGCTGAGGAAATTGCTTAACTGTTTGAGCATAGAAGTATAGTATGCCCGCAACAAGCGCCAATGAGATGTTCATGCTTAGCCACTAAATTATCTAGCTCTTCCCCCCAAAATCATTTGCTGGAAAAATCTGTTATGCCTGACTATGCTTGCTTATTGTCGTGATCATTAGCGAGTGTGTACAAATGCAAGAACGTGAAAAGGGGACCTGGAAAAGCATGGCTGAGGCGACCCAGCATGACTTTGATATAGTTGGTGAGTGGGAACAAGAGTACAACGCGGGGTTGGTAGATCGCTTATTTGACCAATTGCGTATGCTGGATGAAGTTTGGACACCTTATCCTATTAATCGGTATCAGCATTCTTTGCAGTCGGCAAGCAGAGCCTATAATGACGGAGCCGATGAAGAGACTGTTGTGGCTGCCTTGTTGCATGACATTGGTGATGTCATCGCACCCTATAATCATGGTGAGGTTGCTGCCGCCATTTTGAAACCCTATGTATCTGAAAAAACCTATTGGATTGTTAAGCACCATTGCGTGTTTCAGGGTTATTATTACAATCATTATCTCGGTGGTGATCGTCTGGCGCGGGAAAAATACCAGCACAACCCATATTATGAGGACTGCAAGTATTTCTGCCATAACTATGACCAAAATGCCTTTGATGAATCCTACCCAAGTAAATCATTGTCCTTCTTTGAGCCCATGGTTAGGCGTTTGTTTGCTCGTCAGACCGGCCATTTGGAGCTGAATGAATACCGTCATGATGCAACCTAGACAATAGCGATACTAAAGTGTAGTCATGAAATCTTGACCTGTATCATATTGTGGTTAGATTGAGTTTGGCCGGCCTACAAACCCCGCTATGTTTCACGTACCTTTGTGATTATTACAAATTACATAAGGATGTTTCATGGCAGCGGCACAACAAGCCCAAATTGGCCAAAAGGTATTGGTTTCAGGCAACGAAGCGATTGCTAGGGCCGTGTGGGAAGCGGGCACCAAGGTAGCAGCGGCTTATCCAGGTACGCCAGCCACCGAAATCCTTGAATACTTGGGGCTCTATTCTGACATCTACAGCGAGTGGTCGGTAAACGAAAAGGTATCCCTTGAAGTGGCTATCGGTGCCTCTTTAGTTGGATCTCGAGGTTTCTGCGCTATGAAGCACGTGGGCCTCAATGTGGCCTCCGATGCGCTAATGACACTAACACTCACGGGCGTGCATGGCGGCCTTGTTATCGCCGTGGCTGACGATGTGGGTTTGTCATCATCACAAAATGAACAGGATTCGCGATTTTGGGGCCGTTTCGCCCATGTGCCCATTTTGGAGCCCGCTGATTCCCAAGAAGCCTATGATATGACTCGCATGGCTTTCGAACTGTCTGAACAATTCAATACACCAGTTATTGTGCGCCTAACTACCCGTGTGTGCCATGTGAAAACCACCATAGCCATTTACGGTGAACGCGAAGCGTTTAGCTTGGGCGGTTTTGCCAAAGATCCAGCCCGTTGGGTAATGGTGCCGACGGTGGCTCGAACCCGTTTGCCATTTCAGGCAAAGCGCGACTTGAAATTGGCACAGTATAGTGAAACAAACCCTTTAAATTTCAGCCTTTCTGGCGTCGATGAAAGTGTGGCTTTTATTACCTCAGGTCCTGCTTTCATGCATGTACAGGAGGCTTTCCCGCAGTCTCCAGTGTTTAAGATTGGTTATAGCTGGCCGATACCGATATCGGCTTTAAAAAATTTCGCTAGTCAGTATGAAAAAGTGCTTGTGGTGGAAGAAACTGAAGCGTTGGTTGAGACTGAGTTGAAAGCAGCAGGTGTGGAAAATATTAGTGGTAAGGATGTGCTTCCTTTGCATGGCGAACTAACCCCAGACGTGATTAAGTATGGGGTTGCCAAACTAATAGGGGCACCAATAACGAGCAACTTAATTCCTGCACAACAGGTTTTCCCAAGGCCGCCCACCATGTGTGTGGCATGTCCTCATTTAGGGCCTTATTTTGCCCTAGCTAGTATGCGTAATATCCATATTGCCGGTGATATTGGTTGTTATACATTGGGCGCTGGCCAACCATGGAATGCTTTGGATACCTGTATATCTATGGGGGCCTCCATGGGTGTGGCCCTTGGCATGGATAAAGGACGTGGTCCCGAGGATGAGAACAAAGCCATGGTCGCTGTGATTGGTGATTCCACCTTCTTGCATATGGGCATGCAGGGCCTTTTGAACATCACCTATAATCAGGGCAATGTCACTATTTTATTGTTGGATAATCGAGCCGTAGGCATGACAGGGGGGCAAAACAACCCGGGCAATGGTATGAATCTGCAAGGGGAGCAAACTAATCGTGTAGATTTTGCTAAATTGGTAGAAGCTCTGGGTGTTGCACCTGAGCGCATTCGTAAGGTCAATGCTTATGAATTACCCGTAGTGCTAAAAACCCTGCGTGAAGAAACCAAGATCAAGCAGCCCTCAGTGGTGATTACCGGCAATCCATGTGTGCTGGTGGATGCCTACCAACCGAAAGGTCCATTATATGTTATGGAAAATGACTGCAACGGTTGTGGCAATTGTTTGGACACGGGTTGTCCAGCCATTTCTGTGACCCGCCGCGAAACTGTGGTCAAGCCCAATGGCCGTGAGAAGAAGTTGGCTTTTGTGACCATTGATACCAGTGTTTGCACTGGTTGCGGTTTATGCACCAAACCGTGTGCCCCTGATTGCATTCAGCCCTTGTCCTTACGAGGTGATTTGTCTAAAGACGTTAGCACGAGTCCAAGTTTAGGAGATAGCCAATGAATGAAGTAACGAACATCATGGTGGTAGGTATTGGCGGTCAAGGCGTTATGACTGCCGCAGAAATTTTGGCTGATGCGGCTTTACGACTCGACCATGATGTAAAGAAAACAGAAGTGGCGGGTATGGCACAGCGTGGTGGGGTGGTGACTTCACAAGTGCGTTTTGGGGCGTGTGTTAAATCACCCGTCATCATAGAAGGTCAAGCGGATGTGCTGTTGAGTTTTGAACAGGCCGAGGCACTGCGTTGGCAGCATTGGTTGAAAGCTGATGGCGTATTACTGGTAAATGATAACCAGCTAGCCCCACCGGTGGTGAATTTGGGTTTATTTGACTATCCAGAAAATGCCCTTGCCGCCTTGCATTCTGGAGGTCGCCCCATGTCGGCATTTAATGCCACAGCGATTGCCTTGGAACTGGGCAATGTAAAATTGGTCAATACCGTGATGTTAGGCGCTGTAGCAGAGGCTTTGCCATTTTCTGCTGAGCACTTGTTAGAAGGCATCGTCAGTCGTTTTCGACAGAGTAAACCCCATCTAGTTGCGCTTAACGAGCGTGCTTTTAATTTAGGCCGCGCGGCGAGCGCTTCACAACTAGCTAGGGTTTCCTAATTTAAGAAGGGGTGATGGGTTGGCCCAAATAGGGGCAAGTTGTGTAGGGGAAGTGTTGTTCATGGCAAGCGAAATAGGCGCGCATAGTGCCGTTTCGCATCTACTTTTGTGTTAAGCTAGCGCTCCCTTAGGCCAAGTCAAATATACACCGCCATGCTTATCAAACTCACTGACTATCAACGTATCTATCACACCATTCAGGCTTTGTTGCTGCAAGACCGTGTGGCCGCGACTGATGTCAGTATGCTGTTTAGTGTTTATGCGGCACAAATTCTCAAGCATCACTACGGCTTGCAGGCTCAGCCCGTAGCGGGCGCCATGGCCATCCACCTTGGCCCTGGCAAAATTTTTAGCTATGGTCAACTCCAAGCAGGACAGCTACAGGCCACTAACGAGCATCAACAATGGTGGGTTGAAGTAGACGGCTGGCTGATCGATTTCACCGCACCCTTATTACCATTGCTTTATAAACGCACGGGCAATAAGGGCACCCAAGTGCCGTTCAAAATGTTGCAAAAACCTTTAGCTGACTGCCTTGAAAACTGGCAGTCATTGCGCCAAGCGGGAGAAATCTGGAAAGCCGAAGACGACGACCTGACGGTTAGTGGTTTACAGCGCCTGGCCAGCAATCCTGGCCATATTGCTCGTGGCCAAGCCGCGGTAAAATGGTACGTGAAACCACCTAAAACCCAATCCAGTCCCATGACGATTACCTTGTCAAATGGTCAGCGTGCCACATACTCGTTGGGCTCACAAAGCCTGTCTGGTGCCTGGTAGTAGCTGCTTTCATTAAACCTACATGGTTGGCTTGCCACGCAGCTTTTTGACTTGTCCTTTTTGTGTTTTGGCATCTACTCGGCGGCGTTTGGAGGCCTTAGTGGGTTTTGTAGCAATGCGTCTTTTGGGTTTTTGGTTGGCTTTTTGAATTAGCTCTTGCAGTTGTTGCAATGCCGTCTGGCGGTTCATTTCTTGGCTGCGACTGTCCTGACTTTTTATGATAATTTTGCCCGAAGGGCTCAGGCGATGATCGCGCAATTTGAGCAACCTTTGTTTTAGGTAGTCGGGTAAGGCCTTTGAAGCATGAATGTCAAAAAACAAGTGCACCGCGGTAGAAGTCTTGTTGACATGCTGCCCCCCCGAGCCTTGGGCACGAATAAACTGCATTTCTATTTCCTGGGCTGGAATAGTAATGCTGGGGCTGATCTCGATCATCGCGGGTAAATCCCTTATTTGATTAGGTGGCGCTGACAAAAGCGATCACTACTGTGTTCCATAATTACCACCATCAACCACGTCATAACCATGGAGAAGATGAGGCGAAACCAAAGAATACCAGATAGGTGAGCGCCTATGAGCATAATTACTAGCGTATCTTCAATAAGGCTGTGACAAAAGCCTAACAGGGTGATAGCCGCAAAAATATCACGTTTGCTCACTTTGCCAGATTGAGCTTCTTTGATAAGCAAGCCGCCGCCAAAAGCGAGCCCTAAAGTCAAACCAACAAGGGTTATGGTGGTGGCTTCGCGACCGATTCCCATGATTTTCAATAATGGCCTAAGCAAGGTCTGAATTAGTTGTTCAATCCCCACTAGTTTGATGAGCTTTAAGCCAGTTAGCAAAACAATGATAACAACTTGTACCGCTAATAAACCTTCCAACTGCCCTAAACACCAGGACCAAAGATTAGTAGGTTGATTGTGTGGTTGCCAATAGATGTTAGCGGGTTCCTGTAGGTAGTTGCTTGCTGTGTAGCCCGTATGCAATAGCCAAGCCATGAGGTAACCACCGCTTAGGCGCAACACTAGTACACTGCGTAAACGCACACCCGTTCGCTGGGCGATACGAGCTTCGATAGGTAAACCGTGAGCCATCAGCATCAGCGTACCCAGCACCGTCATTTGGGCGGTCGTATAGTCACCAGGATCAGTGAGGCTGTATAGCACAAAAAAACCACCATAAATATTGGTGGCAATAGTGGCTGCCCACACCATACCCATGGTCTCGGGTAACCCAATGTTGGCCATAAGAGGAGCCAGTAGCTTGCCCAATAAGGTGACACCACCGAGCTCCTCCAGTATTTTGACTATTATGATGACAGGCACCATCAGGCGAAACAGGGGTACGGAGACGGTAATTATTTCCTGCCCTAATTCGCGGCCAAACTGCCGCCAGTAAGCGAAATTCGAAATGGGTGTATTCAGCATTGACTGTGTCTTTAAACTGGCGCACTATGCGGGGTCATTAATTAGAGCCGGAATTATGCCATGGATAGTGCCTTAATGATCGCTTTGGCGACAACATTTTTTTTTGTTTCGATAACGCCTGGAATGTGTATGACCTTAGCCTTGACCTTAGGCATGACAGTGGGCGTGCGTCGTACCATGTGGATGATGGCGGGTGAGCTAATTGGTGTAGGTCTGGTAGCCCTATTGGCCATTATTGGCGTAGCGGCGCTACTATTGCAGTACCCACCGTTATTTTATGTGCTCAAGTATGGGGGGGGCGCCTATCTCGCTTATCTGGGTGTGCAACTGTGGCAGTCAAAAGGTGCTTTAGCCATAGATTTGTCAGGTGCTGTAAAAGACACAGGTCGCTGGCAGTTGGCTATTCAAGGCGCAGTGACGGCTGTTGCTAATCCTAAGGCTTGGGCTTTCACTATTGCCATTTTGCCACCTTTTGTCGAGATGAATAAACCCTTGCCAATGCAGCTGGCTATGATTTTGGTGATCGTCTTAAGCACAGAACTTGTCGCCTTGTTGGCCTATGCCACTGGCGGCAAGAGTTTAGGAAAACTTCTGCAGAAAAACGACAATGTACGCGTTATGAACCGCATAGCTGGCACCCTCATGCTGGGCGTTGCTGTGTGGTTGGTATTGGGATAACTGGTTGTTGAAGTAGTGCAAATCCCTAAAAAATCCCCCTAGCAATGCTCTTGATAGGGGGGCAGTGTGCGTATACTGCTTTTGTGGTGACTAATTATAACAATCGTGGATCTGGGTCCATGCCTAAGAGGTGCCGGCCATAAATCTGTTTGCAAACGTCATAATCTGTGTAGGCGTGGGCGGCTGTCATATGAGATTCACGGAACAGGCGTTGGGCGTCATTGTCTAGGAACCAGGCATTGGCGCCGGAGGATTCGAATAGACGATCAACAGCCGCTACACACATTTTTACAGCATAAGCTTGGTTGGTGCGCCAATTAGCCAGTTGCTCGGTGGATGGTAAGGCTTGTTTCTTACCCATTTCAGTCAGATCGTCCCAGTCTTTTTCTAGCAGGGCGCGAGCGGCATTAACTTGGTGTTGAGATTCAGCCAAACGCATATAGGCAGGTACATCTTGTCCCACAGAGGCCCCGGTGTAGGCACGAATGCGGTTTTTGGAGCGTTCTTTAAACCACTCGATCATTTTCTCTGCAATACCCAAGCTGATAGCGGCAAAGCCACAGGCAAAATAAGGGCGGTAGGCAGAAAAGTATATTTCTGATTCGGGGTACATCCCCCAACCATCAGATTGTCCCGTCATCAAGGCTTGAGCTGATTGGATACGGTGTTCGGGCACAAATACGTTTTCAATTTTTAGGGTTTTGGTGCCAGAACCTTTCATTGCCATGGCGTGCCAGTCATCGATAATTTCGTAGTCAGAGCAAGGAATTAGAGCAAAGTGCTGGTGACGAGCTGGGTTGACTTTAGCACCCTCTCGCAGAAAACCACAAATGGCCCATTCGGAATGGTCACAGCCAGAACTCCATGTTAAGTTACCAGAAAACATGACCCCACCATCCACTTCTTCGGCCTTACCAAACGGCGCGATAGAGCTGCTTGCCGTGGCTAGAGGATCATCACCCCAGACGTCGGTTTGTGCTTGCTCGGAAAATAAGGCCAATTGGTGCTGATGAGTATTGAGTAATTGTGCGGCCCAGGTGGTACCGCCACAGGCTCCGGCTAACAATGCGGTAGCTTCACAGAATTCACGCAGTGATACTTCCATACCACCCCACTTTTTAGGTTGGAAGGCACGAATGTAACCAATTTCCTTTAGCAGTTTAATGTTTTCAGGGTGCGCCATACGTAGCTTTTCGCATTCGAAACGGCGTGATTCGATTACTGGCAGAATTTCTTTTACGCGTTCGACCAGAGTAAATTCTTGAGCCATGTTGGGACCTCTGTAGTTGTTTTTTTTCTGAGTTTATAGTTAACATGTTAACTAACAATGGGATTATCATAGCAAGAGTTGTTGATAATGCCAAGTCTTTCACGCAAAAAATTGACTTCACGCCATAGGCAACTGGTCAGTACAGGTCGGCTATCATGGTGTAGCACCGGCTCGGCTTATTGCGCAGCCAAGTGTTGGTAGCTAAAGGTCAACCGACAAGAAATTAAGCTCACTTGAGCCACAAAGCACCAATTAGGAACATCGACACAATAAACCATATTAATGACATTGCTTGCCAAAATATCACCTTATTGGATTGCTTTTGAACCTTACGATCGTGCACAAATTCGGCGTTGGGGTGAGTTAAGTCCTGTAAAAATTCATCCAGATGTTTATAACGATGCCCAAGCTCTGGTGTTAAGCCTTTACGCAAAGCACGGTCGAACCAAATGGGGACAATAGGGTTATAGCGGTCAGCCGGGATATATCGCAGTTTGGCTAGTTGTGCCGGGTTATCACAGTTTTCCAATGCTTTACCATAGGGCAGGTGGTTGGTAAAAATCTCATAGGTGATGCTAGCTAGGGAGAATAGGTCGCCCTGGATACCGGTGTTTTGCCCTAAACGTAACAATGGGTCTGCATAGTTCATGGTGCCAAGAATGCGGTCGCGCTCCATGGGGACAAATATTTCGTCGACACCAGCCACGAATACTGAGCCAAAGTCCACGAGGGTTGCGTGCATATCGGGGCCAATAATAATATTGCCAGGTTTTAGGTCTTGATGCAGCGTCTCTCGTTTGTGAAATGCCTTCAGGCCTTGCGTGATTTGTTTAACGATACTGATCGCTTGAGATGGTCTAGGGTAGGGGTTTTCGGCTATCCATTTCTCCAAGTTGATGCCCTCAACCTTATCCATCAGGTAATACAAAAAGTGTTTAGGACGGTCGCTAGTGACCACCTTTACCACGTGGGGGCTGTCAATGCGTGCTCCCACCCATTCTTCCATGATGAAACGTTCGATGTAGTCGGGATCGTCCTCATAGTTGGGAGAAGGTGTTTTCATGACACACTGTTTGTGGGTTTCTGTATCTTCTACCAAATACAGTTGGCTACGGCTGCTGGCATAGATTTCTTCGATGATTTTATAACCATCCATGGTCATGCCCACGCTCAGATCTGGTGGGAAGGGTAGGTTCGTCAGACGCTCGGTCAAACTATCAATATGGTCCTCTACCAGCTCTTCAACCTTGATTAGCTGACAGCTAATATTGTCCGTGCTGCCGGCTGCAAAAGCGGCATCAGCCATCATTTCACAAGCTGTGTTGAGGTCGCTTGTTTGTCTAATAATGGCCATGATTTCTTGCGGGCTTAAGCTATCATGAATGCCGTCTGTGGACAGCATAAACAGGTCGCCTTGTTCCATGGCCAAGGTGCGATAATCGAGGTCAAGCTTAGTGTCCATGCCCATGGCTCGTGACAAACAGCTTTTTGACTTGGATAGCGTGGCAACATGGTCCGTGGTTAAACACTCCATATGGTTATCACGTATGCGATAGATGCGGCTATCACCAACATGAAAAATATGCGCTGTGTGGGATTTCATGATAATAGCTGACAAAGTGCACAGCCAACCTCGGGTGTCGAGATAGTCGTGGCTACGGGCATATAAGGAACGGTTGATTGCCGTGAGTACTTTTTGTGCCGATTTTTTGACCGTCCAAATGTCTGGCGTATCAAAGTAATCGTTAATAAATTCAGTGACACACAACTCAGCCGCTTCGCCACCAGCTTCAGCGCTACTGACCCCATCGGCAATGATCGCGCAAGCACCTTTAGTGGTAAAAAGATTGTCTTGAGGGAAAAAGAAACTCAGGCAGTCTTCATTATGCGCCTTACGTCCGGCCAGACTTTGGCGGCCTTGGCTGATTTTGATTTCGCTTTGTAGGTGCGTAGGCATAGTTCCGGTTCCTTTAAAGCCGAAAGGCTGCCTACCTTTGCACAAGGTAAGCAGCCTGCATATGACGTGCTACTAGTTTACTCTACATCAATGAGTTGCACAGTCCCGTCTGGTAGTATTTCTGCCATTTTACCGCTAGGTTCATCCATAAATTGAACAAGCATAAATACCAAAATAGCGGAGGCACCTATCACCATGAAAAAGGTGGAGTAGTCGACAAAGGACAACACAGTCAGGTAGATGACCGCACCCACATTGCCGTAAGCGCCTGCCATGCCAGCTATCTGGCCAGTCATGCGTCGCTGAACTAGAGGTACGATGGCAAATACAGCACCTTCACCGGCTTGTACGAAGAATGAGCACGCCATAGTCGCGATCACGGCTAGTGGTATCCACCAGTCTGCGTCGATCTGGCTAAGTACAAAATAACCGACAGCTAAGCCGGCAATGAGGACAGATAAAGTCTTGCGACGGCCGATGCTATCGCTTAGGTGGCCTCCTGTTGGGCGAGCAACTAGGTTCATAAAGGCAAAGCCAGAAGCCAGTAAGCCAGCTTGTACGGCGCTGAGACCTTCAAAAGTATCCAGAAAGAACAGTGGCAACATAGATACCACCGCTAACTCGGAGCCAAAGGTCACGAAGTAGGCAATATCTAAAACCGCGACCTGTTTAAATTTGTAGCGTTGGATTTCGGGCACGCCTTGTGCCAAGTGTTCCTTGTTGACATGGTGAATGGTACGAACCTGCACAATAAATAACACCACCAAAATCAGGTAAATGCCGTTGCTTGCCATGTCATTCAGCAGGCCCAGATTGGCAGGGCTTAATTTCCAGGTTAGCACGGCAAGTGCTAGGTACATAGGCACATTCATGGCCAGATAGAAGTAGAAGTCAGCTTTACTGGTGACTTCTAGGCCACCGTGCTTTTTAGGCTTAAAGTAGGTAGAACCTTTTGGCGTGTCCTTGGCGATACGGCGGTAAATAATACCGTACAGGAAGGCGATCACGCCCATCATACCAATGGCATAGCGCCAGCCATCATCACCACCGTAAAGTAAGGCGATGGTTGGTAGGGACATGGCTGCTGCGGCCGAGCCAAAGTTACCCCAGCCACCGTAGATGCCTTCCGCAATCCCAACCTGCTTGGCTGGAAACCACTCGGACACCATGCGGATACCGATCACAAAACCGGCGCCAATGAAACCGCTGAGAAAGCGCATCACGGCCAGTTGTTCGTAGGTTTGCGCTGAGGCGAAGCCAACAGCAATTAATCCACCGATCATTAATAGTGTGCTAAATACCAACCGTGGTCCATATTTATCTACTAGGGTACCAATCACGATGCGCGACGGGATAGTGAGTGCAACATTTAAGATAAGCAGGGCTTTGATTTGAGGGGTGCTTAAGTCAAATGCTTCTTTGATAATAGCCATCATAGGGGCATGACTGAACCACACTACAAAGGTCAAAAAGAAAGCAAACCAGGTGATGTGCAGTGTTTTGATTTTGGGGTCGCCAAAATTAAACAGATGCAGTTTTTCGGTACTCATACTAGTAACTCCGTAAAGTGCAAATCATTCAGTGAACTGATGCACCAAACATAATGCCGCATGGGGGAGTGCTACTTGATCTAAGTCAATCTCTGGGGTCTCAATATTTGTCCTATTTGGCCTTACTACCACCTTGGTGGTATATGAATAATGACTATAACTATATGATAAATAAGAAATAATTCTTTTATTAGAGAGAAGCCTAAGAAGCTTGAGAAGAGGTTAGGTTAGAAGGGGTATAGCCGGGTTTTGAACTGTTGCCATTGCCAGTCGCAGACCCTAAGTCTGAGCCTGGCAATGACCCTGTATGGGCTTGACTCTAATTCAAGCCTTCCTGCACAGCCCATACAGCCACTTCTACTCGTGAACGTAGGCGCAGTTTTTTCAATAGGTGTTTAACGTGCACCTTCACCGTACCTTCGGTAATATTGAGTTTACGGGCTATAACTTTATTGGCCATTCCGTTAGCAATAAGTCTGATGATCTGTTTTTCTCTTGGCGTAAGCGTCTGCATGTCTATCTTGTCTGAGCGTTTGTTTGACTGCAGGGCTTGGGCCAAGAGAGTAGTCAGACGCGGGCTGATGACTAGAGTGCCAGTGGCCGCTTGTTCTAGGCTGGTAAGTAGGTCTTCGGGTTCCATGTCTTTAAGCAGGTAACCATCGGCACCGGCCTTGAGTGCTGCCACTACGTCTTCTTCGTTGTCGGACACGGTAAATACCACTATGCGTGAGCTGACGTTTTCTTCACGTAACATCTTGAGGGTTTCAATGCCATTGATTTCCGGCATGTTGAGGTCCAACAAAATAAGGTCAGGGTCGTATTTCTGAGCTTGTTTTATGCCCTCAACAGCGTTGCAGGCTTCGGCTACGACCTGCATATTGGGGTTCATCTCAATAAGTTGTTTAACACCTTTACGAAGCAAAGGGTGATCGTCAATCAACAAAATGCTCGCACTGTTATCCTGCATGGCTTATTTCCTTTAGGGTGCTTTTGGTTTGAAAGGTGACATGCACGCGCACGCCACCGGAACTTTGGTTCTCGATGCTTAGTTCGCCACCGAGGGATGCAGTGCGATCTTGCATT
This sequence comes from Gammaproteobacteria bacterium, assembly GCA_024230095.1. Taxonomy (GTDB): domain Bacteria; phylum Pseudomonadota; class Gammaproteobacteria; order Pseudomonadales; family Balneatricaceae; genus Njordibacter. The sequence continues at coordinate 23,112 of JAAERS010000168.1, forward strand.
ATGACCAAGCCGTAATGGTTAGCCATATCTTGATGATCAGGCAAGCCTAAACCGTTGTCACATATGGTCACACTGACTTTACTTTGCTCGGCTTCGACAAGTACGCTGGCTTCATTACAGTTGGAGTGTTTAACAATATTAGCCAAGGCTTCTCGGATGATCTGTAATACGTGAATTTCTTCATTGGCGGTAAGGTTGAGATGATGAATACGATATTGAGAGTCAATAATAAAGCCTAAGCGCTCCGAGAATTCTTCAATGGTGGCATCCAGAGCCGGTCCCAAGCCGGGTATGTCTAGCTTTAAACGGAAGGTTGATAATAATTCGCGTAATTGGCGGTAAGCATTGTTGAGGCCCTCTTTTAGTTCCATGACCACTTCGTCCATCTGTGATTCCTTGGCATCTTGTTTGCGCATCATCCCTAATCGAGCCACTTGAATTTTCAGATAGGACAGGGACTGAGCCAAAGAGTCATGCAGTTCTCGGGCAATGACTGAGCGTTCTTCAATCAATGACATATGCTGGTCTTGACTGGCTTTACGCTCCAGTGATAAGGATGTACCGAGGTTTTCAACGATGGTTTCTACCAGCTTTATTTCTTCGTTGCTAGGTGGTTGATCAGGTAGGAATTGGGCTCTGATTTCACCAAAGTAGGTTTCTTGCACTTGAATAGGCAGGGTCATAGCTTGGTGTGGTCGTTCGTCTATTTGGTTGCCCAAACAACGATAACAATCGGTATTGATACAGGTGTTAGGGCGTTCCGGGGATGTGGTGATCAGTTCACGATAGGCCTGTTTGTTTGAGTCTGTAAGGGTCAAGCTAATAGGACCAAAGTTTGAAATAGTTTCTAGTTGTTGCATTACCGGCATAAAGCGTTGGCAGATATCTTCCTGACGATTGAGGCTGCGGTTGGTGTTATAAAGTAGTTGCAAGGCTTCATTGGTTTTTTGTAACTCAGAGGTTTTGCTTTCAACCCGTTGCTCTAGATCGTTGTAGATTTTTTGCAGTTCTTCAGCCATGCGGTTGTATGTGTTGCTAAGCAAACCCAATTCGTCTTCACTTTGGTAGTCAAGGCGGCCTGATAGGTTGCCAGAGCTCGCAAGCTTGGCTAAGGTTACTAGTTGTTTTAGTGGGCGTATTACGTTGTTGTTAATGTCCAGCATGGCTACCAAAATGATGATAATGGTCATTACCAAACTAATCCCCTGCACTAAGGACAGTAATTTAATTTTGGATTCGGTGCTTTTCTCCAACAGCATGACCATGGCGTCTATGTTGTTAACGAAAGGCGTCATAATGGCCGTTAGTTGTGCGGTACTAATTTTTTCTTCTATACCCGCTAGGTAACGGGGTTTGATGTCGCTGAACCATTGTTTTTGCAAATTTTGGTAGTGATTATAAAGGTTGATGGCGCCGTCTTTGGTAATTACCGAGGAGAGTATCTGGCTATTTAAACGTTGTTCAAAATCGGCCAGATCAGCCTGCAATACGCTGGCATTAACTGAACTTGGTTGGTAGATATGGTCACTGGCATCGGCAACCAGCTTATAGGACATCATGCGTAAGGAGCCAGCGAGGTTAATAGCGCCAGCATCGCCTTGCGTATTTTGTGCCACCAGTACAGAACCCACCATACTTACCAAGGCCATCAGACTGACAGCAAACATGGCAGCGCCAATTCGCGCAATTATCGATTTTTTAAATAGTGGCATTCCTAATCAATCCTTTTGATTGGCCTACTCACAAATAGCTAGCAGGGCAGTATTATCCGTTGTATAGGCTAATTATGTGTAAAAAATAAAATAAAAACAATAACTTGTGTAACAGATCTGGTATACCACTAAAGTGGTAGGCGGGCAGATTGTGCGAAAATTCGACGTTCTAGCTATTGATCTTGATCAAGTGTTATAAGTTCAAGCTGCTTTATTTTGGCCCATATTCGTATTAACCGCAAATTTGGGCCACGACTTGAATCCTACCATTAGCCAACAATCATCAGCAATCGCCATGGCGGCTTTAGTTTTCGCCGGCTGCTTTGCTGCGTGGACCATGGTGTCGGTAATTGGTTTGCAAATTCAACAGGAATTACGCTTGTCAGACACCCAGTTCAGCATGCTGGTGGCTAGCCCCTTATTGTCGGGTGCGTTATTGCGTTTGCCTGCCGGTATGTTGGCTGAACGTCTCGTTAGCCGCAACCTTATGCTTTGGTTGCTGGTAGCCGTCGCTGTGCCATTATTGCTGTTTTCTTATGCCCAATATTTTTGGCAGTACTTGTTGTTGGGGGTAGCCATTGGAGCTGCTGGCAGCATGTTTAGTATTGGCGTGTATTTTGTATCTAGCCGATCTTCCCATCAAAACCAAGGCTTAAACCTTGGTATTTTTGGTGCTGGTAATATGGGTGCGGCTCTGACCAACCTTGTGGTTCCCATGATTATTCTGGCCTATGGCTGGCGCACGGTACCAGATATATATGCATTGGCATTACTGCTGTTGGCGTTATTTTTCTGGATTTTGACCAGCCCAGAAGGTGATCAGCATAGTCATCGAACTGAGCCTTTAACTTGGCAGCGCCAAATTCGTCCTCTTGCTGACGCACGTGTTTGGCGCTTTGGACTCTACTATTTTTTTATGTTTGGTGGTTACATTGCGTTAGCTTTGTGGCTACCAGGCTATTACATGAATCATTATGGCCTCACCATTCAGGACGCTTCTTTTTTAACTTTGGCATTTACTCTGGCTGGCGCACTAAGCCGGATATTGGGTGGCTGGTTTGCTGACCATTTTGGTGCCAGGCAAGTTAACTGGAGCGTATTCTGGGTTTGTTTGGTATGTCTTTTTTTCCTGTCCTATCCCTCTACATCTATGACCATTCATGGCACGCATGGCGACATCTCTTTTGCTATCGCGATGCCACTCTGGCTGTTTACTGTACTAGTGTTGGTTATGGGTGTGGCAATGGGACTAGGAAAGGCCAGTGTGTTACGTGTCGTCTATGACTATTACCCTGACCGTATGGGTACGGTCGCTGGCACCGTGGGCATGTTGGGCGCGATTGGCGGCTTCGGCTTGTTGATCAGTTTTGGCCTAATGGCCGATTTTATAGGTGTTCGCAGTGCTTGCTTTATGTTGCTTTATGGTTTGGCTGTCGCCTGTATGTGCGTTATGTACTACGGCGTGAGTCAGGAACAAAAGCGCAGTCGATTGCAAGAAGCGATTCGCCATAATTTTCTGCATGATGATTCTGAATTAAAGGATATTGAGAGGTAGAGGGTGTGCGCACAACGCAACAGGCATTAAGGCAAAAAACCGGCAAAAAGTCCCATTTATCAAGGGCCAATGCCAATTTTTGAACCCTATTGGCAAGTATAAACGTATTGGCCACCCCTATAACTCAGGCACTGCACACAGATTAAATTAGTAGCCGTGTTTATTAAGAACACACAAAGTCGGAGAATGACGATGACTGACCTAAAGAAATGGGACGTTGAGAACGAACAGTTCTGGGAATCGGAAGGGAAGCGAGTAGCCAGTCGCAACCTATGGATATCTATCCCCAGTTTGTTAAATGGTTTTGCTATATGGCTGTATTGGGGCATTATAACGGTACAAATGCTTAACCTAGGTTTCCCCTTTACCAAAGCGGAACTATTTACCTTGGCGGCTATTGCTGGTTTAACCGGCGCTACCTTGCGTATCCCGAGTAGTTTTTTTATTCGCTTAGCCGGTGGTAGGAACACCATCTTCTTTACCACTGCTCTGCTGATGATTCCTGCCATTGGCGCGGGTTTTGCCTTGCAAGACAAGGACACACCTTTATGGGTATTCCAGCTATTGGCATTCTTGTCGGGCATTGGTGGTGGTAACTTCGCTTCCTCCATGTCCAATATCAGTTTCTTTTACCCTAAAAAGCAGCAAGGTCTGGCGTTGGGTTTGAATGCTGGTTTAGGCAATGTTGGCGTGACTACCATGCAGATCCTGATTCCTTTGGTGATGACCTTCGGTATTTTTGGCGGCGAGCCAATGATTCTGGAAAACACCTCAGGAACTTTGATAGGTAAAATTCCAGCCGGTTCAGAAACTTATATCCATAATGCCGGTTTTGTTTGGTTGCTATTTTTAATACCCCTAGCCATTTTAGGCTGGTTTGGTATGAACAATATCCGGACACCTGAAGTGTCCCCAGATATAGGTTCACCGGTAGCTTCTATGGTGCGTATCGGTGGGTTGTTATTAATTGGTTTCTTGGCGGCAGCTATAGGCTTGTATATTATCTTGCCTGCTCCCACGGGTCTGGGTGCCCCCTCTTGGGCTAAGTGGCCGGTAATCATCGGGGTTATTTTTACTACGGTCCTGATGATGAAAATGATCCCTGGTGATATCAAGACAAATCTCCAGCGTCAATTCAAAATATTTGACAACAAACACACCTGGATCATGAGCGTTATCTATACCATGACCTTTGGTAGCTTCATTGGTTACTCGGCTGGTTTCGGTCTGGCCATCAAGGTGGTATTTGGTTATCAGCACGTGATGGTTGATGGTGTGATGACTCATGACATCATTAATGCTAATGGCCCGTCGGCTTTGATGTACGCCTGGATGGGGCCTTTCATCGGTGCCTTTATTCGTCCAGTCGGGGGTTGGATGGCTGACAAGCTGGGTGGAGCACGGGTAACCCACTGGGTCTCTGTTGTCATGATTGCTAGTGCTCTGGGTGTGGCTTACTTTCTCAAAGCGGCATACACGTCTGCCACTCCAGAAGAATTCTTCCTGCCCTTTATGGCGTTATTCATGATTCTGTTTGCAGCAACTGGTATTGGCAACGGCTCTACTTTCCGCACTGTCGCCATGGTGTTCCCCAAGGAGCAAGCAGGCCCAGCCCTAGGGTGGACTTCGGCCGTGGCCGCCTATGGTGCCTTTGTTATTCCCAAGGTATTTGGTGAGCAGATTAACCTGGCCACGCCAGAAGATGCTTTGTATGGTTTTGCCGTCTTTTATGCCATTTGTTTGGCGCTAAACTGGTGGTATTACCTAGGCCCTAAAGCTGAGTTCAAGAATCCTTGATACTCGTCCTTGGCCGAGCGGTTGATATAAGCTGGCGACTAATGATTTTATTCTTTAGGCCGGCTTACCATGCCAGCACAAGGTAACAATTTCTCAAGCAAGTGCAAAGGGGCCTAGAGCCCCTTTTTATTGCTTTCAAAAAAAGCATCACCAGACCGTTCGCTGGTTTCCGAAAACCAATCATAGGCTTGTTTTGGGTGCTTCTACTCACTTAATACCCCCATAAACTCGATGGCTTAATAGGGTGTGTTAAATGTTAATTATTTAGAAAATAAATACATATAAAACAATTAGTTAAGTGGTTATTAGAGAATACCACTAAGGTGGTATATAGGGCTGCTTTGGGTCTGCTAGAAGGGCATCGAATTGACCTTGGTCAACTTTTTCTTTAGCAGACCCAGTAAGGTGCATTCACAGTAAACAACATTGCTGCTGTCTATGGAAGGGCAGGTAGTAATACAGAGCAGTAGGATTGGTGTTAAATCCAGTCCTTTATATCCGGGGCAGTGACCAACTCTAGATTGGTGGTTGTCAAAATATGGTGATTTCAGGGGAAAATTGAATGAGTCACTTACTAGATCGATTGAAGTTTCTAAACAAGAAACAAGGTACCTTTGCTGATGGTCACGGTGAAACCGTTAAGGAAAGCCGTGCTTGGGAAGATGGGTATCGTGCCCGTTGGCAGCATGACAAGATTGTGCGTTCTACCCACGGGGTAAACTGCACAGGTTCATGTAGCTGGAAAATTTATGTTAAGAATGGTTTGATCACTTGGGAAACTCAGCAAACTGATTATCCGCGTACACGACCAGATTTGCCTAACCATGAGCCTCGTGGCTGTCAGCGTGGCGCGAGCTACTCCTGGTATATTTATAGTGCCAACCGCCTGAAGTATCCATTGGTGCGTAAAGCACTAATCAAGTTATGGCGTGATGCCCGAGCCGAATATAATGATCCTGTCGATGCCTGGCAGTCGATTGTGGAGAATACTGAAAAGTCCAGTTGCTACAAGACCAAGCGTGGCATGGGTGGCTTTATTCGCTCCAGTTGGGATGAGGTGAATGAAATTATCGCCGCTTCCAATACCTATACCATTAAACAGTATGGTCCAGATCGCGTTGTTGGTTTCTCACCTATTCCAGCGATGTCTATGGTGTCTTATGCTGCTGGTGCGCGCTACCTGTCCTTGATTGGTGGTGCTTGTCTGAGTTTTTATGACTGGTATTGTGACTTGCCACCCGCTTCGCCAATGACTTGGGGTGAGCAAACCGACGTACCTGAGTCTGCCGACTGGTACAACTCTAATTATATTATCGCCTGGGGTTCTAACGTACCTCAAACTCGCACCCCGGACGCTCACTTCTTTACCGAAGTGCGCTACAAGGGTGCCAAGACTGTATCCATAACACCTGACTATGCAGAAGTGTCCAAGCTTACCGATCAGTGGTTGAGCCCAAAACAGGGTACAGATGCTGCCTTGGCGATGGCTTTTGGTCACGTTATTCTGAAAGAGTTCCATATAGACAATCCTACTGAGTACTTCTTGGATTATTGCCGTCGCTACACGGATATGCCGCTTATGGTGCAATTGGAGCAGCGTGAAGATGGTTCTTATGCGCCAGGTCGCTTTATTCGAGCTGCTGACTTTGATGCCAGTCTGGGTGAAGAGAATAACCCGGAATGGAAAACGGTTGCCTTTGACAAGAACAGCAATAGCTATGTAGCACCAAACGGTTCTATTGGTTTCCGCTGGGGTGAAAAAGGCAAGTGGAATGTGGAACAGAAGCAGGGCGAAAATGGCGCCGAAGCTGATTTGCAGATGAGTTTGCTGGACGAGCACGATGCCATAGTTTCTGTAGGTTTTCCTTATTTTGGTGGTGTTGAAAACGAACATTTCACAAATAATGTATTCGAAGACGTTATTCATCACAATATGCCAGTCAAGAAAGTAACATTGGCCGATGGCAACGAAAGCCTGTTGGTTACTGTTTATGACCTGATGTTGGCTAACTACGGTATTGATCGTGGCCTAGGTGGTGACTATGTGGCTCAGTCCTATGATGACAATGCGCCATATACCCCAGCCTGGCAAGAACAGATTACTGGTGTGCCACGCGCCCAAGCTATCCAGGTAGCCCGTGAATTTGCTGATAACGCTATGAAGACCAAGGGTAAGTCCATGGTTATCGTTGGCGCTGCCATGAATCACTGGTATCACATGGATATGAATTACCGTGGCCTCATGAACATGTTGATCATGTGTGGTTGTGTGGGTCAGTCTGGTGGCGGTTGGGCTCACTATGTAGGTCAGGAAAAGTTGCGTCCTCAAACAGGTTGGACGCCGCTGGCCTTTGGCTTGGATTGGCAGCGTCCACCACGTCATATGAATGGTACATCCTTCTTCTACAATCACTCCAGTCAATGGCGTTACGAGAAGCTGGATATTAAAGAGATTCTGTCTCCTCTGGCCGACCAGAAGAAATTTACTGGTAGCTTGATCGACTACAACGTGCGTTCTGAACGCATGGGTTGGTTGCCATCAGCACCGCAGCTGAATCGCAATCCGCTAGGCATCTCTAAGGCCGCCGCCGAAGCGGGTATGACCCCGTCGGAATACACTGTTGAGCAATTAAAGTCTGGTGCCATGAATTTTGCCTGTGAAGATCCTGATAACCCTCAGAACTTCCCACGTAACATGTTTATCTGGCGCTCCAATTTGCTAGGCTCCTCTGGTAAGGGCCATGAGTATATGCTCAAGTACCTGTTGGGCACCAAAAATGGTGTTATGAATCAGGATATTGGCGAAGCCGGTGGAGCCATGCCAGAAGAGGTGGTTTGGCATGATAAAGGCGCTGAAGGTAAGCTTGACTTGCTGGTGACTTTGGATTTCCGTATGTCCACCACCTGCTTGTACTCTGATATTGTGTTGCCTACTGCCACCTGGTACGAAAAGGATGATTTGAATACCTCAGATATGCATCCCTTTATTCACCCTTTGTCAGCTGCTACTGACCCTGCTTGGGAAGCTCGCTCTGACTGGGATATTTATAAAGGTATTGCTGAGAAGTTCTCAACTGTATGTGATGGCCACTTGGGCGTCGAAAAAGACTTGGTTACCCTACCAATGCAGCACGACTCTAATGGTGAGTTAGCACAAGCGTTGGGAGTGACTGACTGGAAGAAGGGCGAGTGTGACCCTATTCCTGGTAAGACCATGCCGGCTTTGATTGAAGTAGAGCGTGATTACCCTAACACATACAAGCGCTTCACCTCGGTTGGGCCATTACTGGAAAAGCTGGGTAACGGTGGTAAGGGTATTGACTGGAATACCGACGCTGAAGTGGATCTGCTTAAGCAATTGAACTGGACTCATACTGAGGAAGGTGCCAATGAGGGTAAGGCCAAGCTGGAAACGGCGATTGATGCCGCTGAAATGATTCTTACTCTGGCGCCAGAAACCAATGGTAGTGTGGCCGTTAAAGCGTGGGAAGCACTAGGCGAATTTACCGGCCTGGATCATACCCATTTGGCCAAACCTAAACAGGAAGAAAAAATCCGCTTCCGTGATGTTCAGGCGCAGCCACGTAAGATCATTTCCTCACCAACTTGGTCAGGTCTGGAAGACGAGCATGTATCTTACAATGCTTGCTATACCAATGTGCATGAATTAATACCGTGGCGCACCCTGACCGGTCGTCAGCAGTTTTATCAAGATCATGAATGGATGCGTGCTTTTGGTGAAAGCCTAATGGTGTATCGTCCACCGATTAATACCCGCAGTGTGGCCCCCTTGATGAATGCCAAGCCTAATGGCAACAAGGAAATCGCTTTAAACTGGATTACACCGCATCAGAAGTGGGGTATTCACTCTACTTACTCAGACAACCTGTTGATGCTGACACTATCTCGTGGTGGCCCCATCATTTGGATGAGTGAGGGTGATGCCAAGTCAGTAGGGATCGAAGACAATGACTGGGTAGAGGTGTTTAACGCTAATGGCGCCATTGCTTGTCGTGTGGTGGTGTCCCAACGTGTACCTGATGGTATGACCATGATGTATCACGCTCAGGAACGAATTATTAACATGCCTGGTGCTGAAACTACAGGAACCCGCGGCGGTATGCATAACTCAGTTACTCGTACCTGCCCTAAGCCGACGCATATGATTGGTGGCTATGCTCACCAGGCCTACGGCTTTAACTATTACGGTACCGTAGGCTCTAACCGCGATGAGTTTGTTGTGGTACGTAAAATGAAGCGCATCGACTGGCTCGATGGCGAAGGCAACGATTACACACAGGAGGGCAACGCATGAAAATTCGTTCACAAGTAGGCATGGTGCTTAACCTTGATAAGTGTATAGGTTGTCACACCTGCTCAGTTACCTGTAAAAATGTTTGGACTTCCCGTGAAGGTATGGAATATGCCTGGTTTAATAATGTGGAATCTAAGCCTGGTGTTGGTTATCCCAAAGAATGGGAAAATCAGGATATCTGGAATGGTGGCTGGAAACTCGGCGCCGGTGGTGATTTGAAACCACGTATTGGTGGCAAGTGGAGAGTATTAGCCAATATCTTCGCTAACCCCGATGTGCCAGAGATTGATGACTATTACGAGCCTTTCGATTTCGATTATCAACATCTGCATAACGCGCCAGAAGGAAAGCATCAGCCTACAGCAAGGCCACGCTCTTTGATTAGTGGTAAGCGTATGGATAAAATCGAATGGGGCCCTAACTGGGAAGAAATCCTAGGCACTGAATTTGCTAAGCGCTCTAAGGACAAGAATTTCGACAACATCCAAAAGGAAATTTACGGCGAGTTCGAAAATACCTTTATGATGTACCTGCCACGTTTGTGCGAGCACTGCCTGAATCCGGCTTGTGTGGCCTCATGCCCAAGTGGTGCCATCTACAAGCGTGATGAAGATGGTATTGTACTGATTGATCAGGATAAGTGTCGCGGCTGGCGTATGTGCGTTAGTGGCTGCCCTTATAAGAAGATCTACTACAACTGGAAGTCTGGCAAGTCTGAGAAGTGTATCTTCTGCTACCCTCGCATTGAGGCGGGTCAACCTACGGTTTGCTCTGAGACTTGCGTTGGTCGTATTCGCTATTTGGGCGTACTGCTTTATGATGCCGACAAGATTGCCGAAGTCGCTGCCAGTGGCAGTGAGAAGGACTTGTACGAAAGGCAGTTAGAAATATTCCTTGATCCGTTTGATCCAAAAGTTATTGCTCAAGCCAAGGCTGATGGCATTCAGGACAATGTAATTAAAGCTGCCCAGCAGTCTCCAGTATACAAGCTGGCTATGGACTGGAAATTGGCACTGCCATTACACCCTGAATACCGCACCCTGCCAATGGTTTGGTATGTACCACCTCTAAGCCCTATTCAGTCTGCGGCTGATGCTGGTTATATTGGTATGAATGGTGCTATTCCTGATGTTGACTCCCTGCGTATTCCGGTTAAGTACCTAGCTAATATGCTCACAGCTGGTGATGAAGAACCCGTACGTCTGGCTCTGCAACGTATGTTGGCCATGCGCGCCTATAAGCGTGATGAAAATGTGGAAGGCAAGATTAATCTGGAAGTACTAGAACAAGTGGGTCTAACTGAACTGCAAGCCAAAGAAATGTATCGCTATCTGGCCATTGCTAACTACGAAGATCGTTTTGTGATTCCTACTAGCCACCGTGAGTTGGCTAAGGAAGCCTTCCCTGAGCGGGGTGGTTGTGGCTTTAGTTTTGGTAATGGTTGCGGCGACGGTGACAGTGAATACAACATGTTCGGTGGACGTAAGCAAACCGTTACCATGGTGGAAAAAGTCGGTGCCGTGCAAACGCTGGATCCAAACAACTAGGAGTAACGATTATGCAAAGTTTAAAATTGATTGCTCTGTTGATGGATTACCCTACTGCAGAGATGTATCGTGAAGCTGGTAACCTTGAGGTGGCAGCGCAAGCTGCCACTGATTTGGAACCATTTCAACGTGACGCCCTGGTGGATTTTATTAGCCAGCTTACCGATCTCACCTTGTTAGATGCTCAGGCTGATTATGTAGGTTGGTTTGACCGTGGTCGTTCATTATCACTACTGTTGTTTGAACACGTGCACGGTGAATCTCGTGACCGCGGACAGGCCATGGTCGACCTGATGAATGTGTACAACGAGAATGGCTATGAAATTGGTGCTCGTGAATTACCTGACTATATTCCTTTGTTTCTGGAGTATCTAAGTCAGCGCCCTGAACAAGAAGCTCGCCAGTGGCTGTTGGATGTGAGTCACATCCTTGCTTTGTTGGAGACTCGTTTGTTAGATCGTGAGAGCAATTATGCCAAGCTCTTTACCATATTACTGGAGCTCAGTGGCGCCAAGATCGAACGTCAAGAACTGGTTGATAAGGTTGCGGCAGAAGAACCGGATTATTCTAATGAAGCCTTGGACAAGGTATGGGAAGAGGAAATGATTCGCTTTGGTGCTCAAACCGGTGATAGCTGTGGCAATAATGCAGTAGCCCAACGTCGTCAGGAGTTATCCCAAGTTCAACCACTGCAATTTGTTGATGCAAGTGTGACCGGCAGTGATGCTGGTCAGGCTGGCAGTTAAGGAGAAACATCATGTCTTATATAAATGAGTTACTGTTTGGTCTCTATCCTTACTTCGCCTTTGTGGTGTTTTTAGTAGGGAGTTGGGCACGCTATGATCGTGAACAGTACACCTGGAAAGCTGGTTCCAGCCAAATGCTGGATAAGAAAGGCTTTCGTCTGGCCAGTAATCTGTTTCACATAGGCGTTATCTTTATCGTCTTGGGTCATGTGGTCGGTCTGTTAACTCCCCATGCGGTGTATGAAGTATTTATGACTTCAGCCACCAAGCAAATGCTAGCTATGGTAGCGGGCGGTATTGCGGGTGTACTAGCCCTGTGGGGTGGTATTTTGTTGTTAAAGCGTCGGCTTACTAATCCTCGAGTCCGTGCCTCTAGCAGCAAAGCCGATATCTTGGTGTTAAGCATGCTGGTTGTGCAAGCAGGTTTGGGTATGTTAACTCTGATCCCCTCCATGCAGCATCTTGATGGCAGTGTGATGTTAGAACTGGCAGCTTGGGCGCAGGGCATTGTCACTTTCCAAGGTGACGCCGCTACACACTTGGCCGGTGTGAGCATTATCTACAAGATTCATATCTTTTTAGGTTTGAGTTTGTTTGTGGTGTTCCCGTTCACACGTTTGGTGCACGTATTGAGCGTACCCGTTAAATACTTTGCACGCAGCTATCAGATCGTGCGTCAGCGCGGCTAAGGAAGGCTTAGTTTACTAACTCGGTCTGTTGCCTTGGGTTTGAGCCCATTGCAACAGACTGGTTAATCGTTTTTTAAGGATGCAACCATGCAATTAATCGATAGTATCAATGTCACGCCAGCTGATAATCACTTTACGCAAGTCATCGTAAATGGTGTGGCGATCAGCGAAGAAGATATTTTGCAAGAAATGCAATATCACCCAGCCGAGCAGGCTGAACAAGCGCAACAGGCAGCAGCCAGAGCCTTGGTGGTTAAAGAACTTATGCTGCAACGTGCTGAGCAACTGCATATCAGCGCTACAACCCAAGCCGGTGAAAGCCAGGAAGAAGCGATCATTCGTGTGCTACTGGAGCAAGAAATTCAACGCCCAGAGCCTGACGATGAAGCCTGCCGCCGCTATTTCACAGCCAACCCTGAAAAATTCAAAAGCCCAACTATTATGGCGGCAAGCCATATATTGATGGCCGCCGACCCACGTGACCTTGAACAACGTGACCAGGTGAAAGCGCAAGCCCAAGACCTGATCGTTCAATTACAGGACTCACCTAACAAATTCGTTACCTTGGCCAAGCAGTTTTCTGACTGCCCCTCCAAGGAAATGGAAGGCAGCTTGGGGCAAATAACCAAAGGTTCTACCGTGCCTGAATTTGAACGCCAGGTACTCACCTTACCCATGGGGTTAGCAACAACACCCGTAGAGAGCCGCTATGGTTATCACATTGTCCGTGTAGATCAACGTGTGGAAGGGGAATTTTTGCCCTACAATCAAGTGTCTGATGCTATTGCGAGCTATTTGCGAGACCGAGTTTACCATCAGGCTATTTCACAATATGTTTCCCTGCTTGCTGGCGAAGCCAGTATTGAAGGGGTAGATATTGACGCGGCTGCTTCGCCATTAGTGCAATAAGTACAGCAAACGGCGTCGACCGAAGCTTTATCTGAACAAGGATACAGGTTATGAACTGTGCATGTGATCAAGCCAATTTATGTTCCTATGAAGCGGGTTTGGCGCAGCTGATTGCGGCTGCTCAACCGCTTACTGAAAGTGAGAAATTACCCTTGGCAGATGCCTTAGGGCGGGTATTGCACCAAGACTTGTGGAGCGCAATTCAGGTACCACCGATGGCCAATAGCGCCATGGATGGTTATGCCATGCGCTCTGATGATGTGCAGCTGCACACGCCACTACCAATCAGTCAGCGAATCAGTGCCGGCGCCAAGGGACAAGATCTGGCCCCTGGCAGTGTGGCACGAATATTTACGGGTGCTCCGATTCCCCATGGGGCGGACTGCGTTGTGATGCAGGAAATGGCTAGTACCCATGACGATGCCAATGGCCAAACTTGGGTGACATTTTCCCAAGCTCCCAAGGTTGGTGACCATATCAATCCAGCTGGCCAAGATGTGGCTCAGGGTGCCCAAGTTGGCAAAGCGGGGGACTTAATTACCCCGCGCCTAATGGGTGTGTTGGCCTCTGTTGGTTTTGCCAAGGTGCCTGTTGTACGACGCTTGAAAGTGGCGGTATTAAATACAGGGGATGAACTGGTCATGCCAGGGCAACCTTGTCACGATGGCAAAATTTACAACTCTAACTTATTCACCCTATGTGGTTTACTCAATAATATGGGTTGTGAGTTAATCTCTTCTACACAGGTGCCCGATGATCCTGACACGACTCGTGCAGCCCTATTGGCTGCTGCCGCTGAAGCTGACGTTATCCTCAGTAGTGGCGGTGTGTCCGTTGGTGACGAAGACCATGTTAAAGAAGCAGTGGAAGAATTAGGCGAGTTATATCTCTGGCGTTTGGCCATCAAACCCGGTAAACCTCTAGCTTTTGGTCATGTTAATGGGGTCCCATTTATTGGTTTGCCAGGCAACCCTTCAGCAGTTCTGGTGACTTTTTTGATGTTGGCTAGGCCATACTTAATGGCTATGCAGGGCCGCCACTCCATTGGCTCACAAAGTTATCCCATTCCTGCTGGTTTCGTGCGCCTCAGAGCAGGCCCAAGAACCGAGTTTATGCGTGTCTCTTTGGAGGTGAGTTCAGGACATCTGGCTGCCAGATTGCAGGCCAATCAGAGCTCAGGTGTGTTGTCTAGCGCCACCGTATCTGATGGTTTATTGATTGTGCCAGCCAATACTAAGGTAGCGCATGGTGATATGCTGGAATATATTCCTTTTACCGAGTTGGGAGCTGCATAAGGCTTGCCAATGATGGCTTATGCTAAGCACATTTATAATGTGCTTGTTGTTTTTTCTACAGACAGGGCAAGCTGACCACCAAATCCGCACTTCTTAAGGCAATGGCGGATTTCACTAAACTAGAAAGGGATAATGGGCTAAAGTTCTAAACCCAATTTCCGCCCCTCATAAAAGGCGTAAGGTGCTTGCCTTGGTGCTACACAGTCACCAATTGTGTGGCAGGCTAGGCCTCGTTCTTGCAGTGTTAGCTCCAGCTCATTAAAGGCCATGTTAGTTGTGGCTAGTACCAATGCCGCCGCTTCTATTTGTTCACTGCTGCCATCTAACATGCTGGTGACGGTGGCATGGTCACCGTGCCATCGGCTAATAATGGATTCGGTTATAAACCGTGCCCCAGCTTGTTTAAGCTGTGAACGTAATTTGCTATCACTAGAAGTACGAGTCAGTTCCATACCCACATAAGGGTCAGGGGTGACAATGGTCACAGGGTGGCCCAGCTGGGCTAGATGCAGTGCTGTGCCCACCCCGCGCCAGTTGCCGCCTTCGTCCAATACCATGACTGGCTCTGTCTCTTTGAGGCGCAGTTCTTTGCGCATGACTTCTTCTACGGATACAACCTTGGTATCCAAACCAGGTAGGCTATCTTCTGCGCCAAGCCAGCGCTGGCGGCCTGTGCCATCGGGCATGGATCCGGTGGCTAGGACAACTTCATCGGCAACCAGAGCGGCCACATCATCAGCATCCATGTAGGTGTTAAAACTGACTTTGACTCCCAACTTGTCGAATTGGGTCTGGTACCAGGTTAGTAGTTCCAATATCTGCCCCCGCCTTGGTGCCAAACCAGCTAAATGGAATTGTCCGCCAAGTTCTGGCATGGCTTCGCATAGAGTAACTTTATGGCCACGTTCAGCGGCCACACGAGCACACTCAAGACCTGCCGGTCCAGCACCAATAACAAGCACGGTTTTCTTATGGTTGGTAGTGATGAATCGGTCACCTCCCCATTCATGCTCACGGCCTACAGAGGGGTTAATCAAGCAGGAAATCCAGTAGTCTCTTGAGCGTCGTCCCCAGCACATTTGGTTGCAGGAAATACAGCCACGAATATCTTCTTCTCGTTGTTCTTGAGCTTTGTTGACTAGGTGCGGGTCAGCAATTTGACCGCGCACAATGGATACCAGATCGGCTTCACCACTGGCCACTACATAGTCCGCATTTTCAGCTGTGCGGACATGGCTTTCGCAGGTGACTTGGGCAAATTTGACGGTTTGCTTAACGGCGCTGGATAGGTTTGCGCCCAGTTTTTCGGCATACAAAAAGGTAGGCATTAGGCTACCAAAATCAAGGTAGCCTCCAGTACCACAGGTGATGTAGTCCATATGTTTTTTGGCATCGTGAATACGTACAATTTCTAATAGTTCGCTGAGGGACAGTTCGAATTCAGCCGCCGATGAATGGCTAATTGCTAAACCAATAATAAAATCAGCCCCACAGGCGCCGCGAATATCTTCGCACAGGCGAGTGCTAAAACGCATACGGTTTTCTAAGCTACCACCCCATTGGTCAGTACGTTTGTTGGACCATGGACTCCAAAATTGCTCGATTAGGGCATGGTAGTTAGCGAACAATTCTATACCATCAAACCCCGCTTTCTGGCAGCGTTTGGCGCTACTAACAAAAGCACAAATAGTTTCTTCAATCTGAGCCTCACTCATGGCATGACTGCCATCAGAATCATGGTAAGAGGGTAGGCCCGATGGCGACCAGCCGGCATGGTAGGCATTGTCAGCATCGGCATGTTGGCCGACATGATACAACTGTTGAATCATTACCGTACCATAGGTATGGCACGCTTTGGTGATGGTCCTAAAGGGCTCAATAACGCGATCATCAGCGGGTATAAAGTTGCCACGAGTTAGCACCGCAGCAGGGTGAACTGGCATCGGTTCGACCACGATCATGGCGGCGCCTCCGATGGCTCGTTCAAGGTAATACCCCAGATGTTGTTCTGCGGGTATGCCCGCCATCGACATATTGGCCGTGTGGGCCCCAAAAACCACGCGATTTTTGAGGGTTTTGTGGGCCAGTTGTATAGGTTGGAACAAGTTGTTGCGCGCTTGTGAAGTCATGTTGCAGCTCATAATCAAGAACTATATAGAGCCCAATATACGGTCATCAAAGCCAAATTTACAATGATAATTTGTGGGGCATCGGATGACTTGTTGTCATTACACTGCAAAGTGGCACCATAGCCGTACCAACACAGTTAACAATATAGCTTAAAAATGACGTCCCTCGTTATGTCTAGCATCGGCAAATACAGGCACCCACCATTGGATGGTTAGCATGGCGATAAGCCCGATAGCCAAAATTGCTGCTGACAAGTAGAAACTGCTCAAATAACTGCCAGTCCAGTCACCCAATACACTCGCTAAGGCCGGTGCCAGTATTTGCGCAGCCCCATACGAGAGGGTCATTTTGCCCATCATCTTGGCTGGTTTGTTAGGATAAAATCGGCCAGCCATGGTGAGTACCATGCTCACGATGCCAACAAAGGTACCACCAAATAGTATGGCACCAGCATAGGCGTAAATAGGTGCCTCGTGTAATAGGGGTAGCATGGCACCGATTAGCTGTAAAGCAAATGCCCAAGACAGAGCTTTGACAAAACCCGTATGGCGCACGATGCGGTCCCACACAAAACAGGCTGGCATTGCACTTAGGCCAAGTAATAAAAAGGTCAAGTTGCCGTCTTGGATACTGGGGTTGAGTTGGTTTATGTGGGCAATGATGAAAGTGGTAATTACCGCAAAGCCGACACCGGCACAGAAATAGGCCAACATAAGTAGATTAAAAAAAGCTTTGCTGGGCGGGGTGTCAAACAAGGTCTCGCCGCCTTGTGAGCGGCCAGTCAAGTTGGGGCGTGGCAACCATAACCAAGCTGGAATACACAAAAATAGAGCAAGTGCACTAAATGCATACCACTGTTGCTGCCAATCGAGGTTGTCTAATACAAATTCAGCGAACACTGAGACCAGTAGAATACCGCCACCAAGGCCGGCAAAGTGTATACCTAATTCTGGTCGGTAGTCGTGACTAATCAACCAGTGCATAACCAAACCGGAGCCGATCAATAGTCCACAAGCACTGGCCAAGCCGGACACAAAACGCAGCACAGACCATAGCCAAACTGACTCCGTAAACCCCATTGCCACGGTGGTGGTCACTGCCAAAATCATGCCTAGGCGATACAAGCTGTCTTTCAGGCTCAAATTTGTGATAGACGCCGCCACCATGGCCCCCACAAAATAACCAAAATAGTTACTGGCAGCCAACCAACCTCCAGCGACAATGCTTAGATTGGCCTGGTCCTGCATAATTGGTAATAGGGGGGTATAGGCAAAACGAGCGACACCAACCATGGCTAGTAGGCTTAATACGCCGGCTATAATGACCTGTATACGTTGGATTGACGATGGCATGTTAGTTCGTGCTGCCTAGGGAAAGTAGCTTGGTGTATGGGAGATTAGGCCAAATGTAACATCATTGCTATTCGACAATCAGCCTAATTCTTTACTAATAACAAACAAATAATTTGTTTGAGCCAAAAATCGACTCCTACGCTTGGTATCTAGGTGATAAATACTATAGTCTTGTGCCGGATATCAAGGATTAGGATTCAGTATGTTGTTTTCAATGTGGCACAGCTTTATTAATGCACAAAAGTGGCGTTGGTTAGGCCTCATGATTTTAGTGTTTATTTCGATGGCGTGGGTTATCTATCATATAGCTTATGGCATCATAATTCAGGAGGCGCAAAACACCGCTCGACAGCAGGCTGAGTTAGGTCGTGACACCTTGCAGCGGGTAAGCCAAGAGCATCAACCCCTTCTCTTTGCCATTTCTATTGATAAAGAAACCATTCACCATTTGCGGGGGACTTCCCCAACTTTATTAAATGTCAAACTAAAGAGTCTCAATGATAGGGCGGGCCTAGAGGCTATATATGTAATGGACAGACATGGTTTAACTGTCGCCGCTTCTAATTATGCAGATGCATTGACCTATTTAGGCAATAACTATTCATTTAGGCCCTATTTTAAGGAAGCCATTATGTTGCTGGGGTGAGAGATGACCTGTCAGTGCAAGATGTATTTAAAGGAGTGACACCCTTTTTCATTGCTGATGGAGTGACCATCGCTCTATTGGTAGCTTTCCCAATTATTGTGC
>JAAERS010000169.1 GCA_024230095.1 Gammaproteobacteria bacterium
GGTGGTTTGGACCCGACATTTGTTATTGGCGGTAAATTGAACAGTGCTGGAACTAACGCCCAATTAGGTAGCAGTAGTTATCTGGTGGCAGAAGCTGATGAAAGTGATGCTTCATTTCTACATTTACAGCCCTTGACGGCTATAGTGACTAATATTGATGCAGACCATATGTCCACCTATGAGGGAGACTTTGGCCGTCTAAAACATACTTTCATTGAGTTTTTGCATAACCTACCATTTTACGGCTTGGCCATTGTTTGTATCGATGATCCAGTGGTGTGGGAGATTATGCCCCATGTAAGCCGTCCTACAATTACTTATGGGTTTGATGAAAGTGCAGATATACGTGCCTTTGACCTGCGCCAAGATGGCATGACCACCTACTTCAAAGTAGCGCGTAAAGATTTACAGGACTTGGATATTACCTTGCAGATGCCCGGTCGCCACAATGCCTTGAATGCTTTGGCAGCTATTGCTGTGGCCACGGATCTGGAGGTGGAAGCAGAACAAATTGAAGCAGGCATCGCCGGCTTTACTGGCGTGGGTCGTCGTTTTCAAGTGCTAGGCGATTATCCGGCTGGAGAGGGTGTTGCGACCTTGGTTGATGACTATGGTCATCACCCGCGAGAAGTTGCCGCCACTATCGATGCGATTCGAACTGGCTGGCCTGAGCGCCGGTTGGTGATGGTGTATCAGCCCCATCGCTTTAGTCGCACCCGTGATTTGTATGAAGATTTTGTCGAAGTCTTGTCGCGGGTTGATGTCTTGGTGTTGTTGGACGTCTACCCAGCAGGCGAAGACCCCATCGCTGGTGCTGATGGGCGGGCATTGTGTCGCAGTATTCGTGCTCGCGGCGCCTTGGACCCGATATTTGTTGAACGCGGTGCGGCCATAGCGCCGTTATTAACTGATATTCTCCAACCGGGCGATTTGTTGTTGACCCAAGGTGCCGGTGATATTGGTCAGATTTCTCGTGCTTTATTGGAAAACATGGAATAGGTGTAAAGATGGATCAGCAGGTGGCCCATAATTTGGTAGCAGGTTGGCAACATTTGTTGTCCATACCAAGGGGTACTATAGGTGTCATTTATGGAGGTGACTCGGCCGAGCGTGAAATTAGCCTGATGAGTGGCCAGCAGGTGTTGAAACACTTGTTGAACGCCGGTGTTGACGCTTTTGCTATTGATTTGGCGAGCCCCGAGGCGCAGGCCCAAGGTTTGACACAATTGCAGCAATTGCAGCAGGCCTCTATGGATGCGGCATTTATTGTTATGCATGGCCCAGGTGGTGAAGATGGCACCTTGCAGGCCGTACTGGAATACCTTGGCATTCCTTATACCGGAAGTGGCGTGATGGCATCAAGCTTGGGTATGCACAAATTGATGACCAAAATGATATGGCAAAGTGCAGGTATTAGTACGCCAGCCTGGCAGGTCTTGCATGATGATAGTGATTGCCAAACTATTGCAGATCGCTTGGGTTTGCCTTTGGTTGTTAAGCCTGTGCATGAAGGCTCTAGCCTAGGCGTGTATATCGTCGACAATGTGGCAGACATGGAGGCGGCCTATAAGGATGCTAAAGCCTATGATAGACAGGTGATGGCTGAGCAATTTATCGCTGGAGATGAATACACTATTGCTATTGTCAATGATGCAGCGTTACCTACTATTCGTTTGCAAACAGATAATGAATTTTATGATTTGCAGGCCAAGTATTATTCAGATGACACGGTCTATAGCTTTGACAACAGCCTGACGGCTGAAGAGCAAGAAACCATGGAAGCTGAATGCTTGAGAGCCTTTAATATACTGGAATGTCGTGACTGGGGACGTATTGACGTCATGCGTGATGCCCAAGGCAAAAACTGGTTGTTGGAAGTAAATACGTCGCCAGGGATGACTAGCCATAGTCTAGTGCCTATGGCGGCGCAAAGAATAGGTTTGGCCTTTGATCAACTGGTCGTGCTATTGCTGAATTTGTGCCTGCAGCGCCAGATTAATAAGGGGGGTGGCTGATGGCTAGTTGGCTGCAAGCTATATTGTGGCGCCTGTTGTTGTTGGTGATGTTGGCTAGCGCTATCTATTGGGGCTGGATTTATGTCAGTCCGTGGGCCAATCAGCCTATAAGGCAGGTTGTGTTGCAAGGGGATATACCGCGTGGAGAGCAACAGTTGCTGATCGCGCAACTGCAAGGTCGAGATTTGGGGCGTTTCTTTAGCGTTAATTTAAATCAGGTGAAAGACCAAGTAGAGGATAATGTTTGGGTAGATGGTGCGGTGGTGTCGCGTGTCTGGCCGGACCGTTTAATGGTTGAGGTCAGTCCACAAATTATTGTTGCTCGCTGGGGTGATAATCAGGTTTTAAGCCACCAGTGGCAAGTATTGGATTTGGATCTGGGTTTGGTGCCAAATTTGGCCGCATTACCTCATCTGCAGGGGCCTAGTGAACAGACTCAATCTATGGCCAATAAATTTCGTGCCATGAGCGCCATATTGGCGCGAGAAGAACTGGCAATTAGTAAACTGCGCATGGCTAAAAGGGGAGCGCTTGATCTATCCTTAAATAATCAAATAGAGGTGCTCTTAGGGCGCGATGAAGGGATGCAGCGTTTACAGCGAGTCGTGCGTATTTATGGTACTGATTTGAAAGCATTAAATCAGCCTGTAGCGAGAATTGACGGACGCTATCCTCATGGGGTGGCGGTAGCCATGAAAGCGCTTAAGGCTACTGGCACAAGCGTTACCAACTGAGTGCTTTTTGCCCTCTTTAGGTTGGCGTAGTCGGTTACAAATTGGGCGTCATAATTAGCTTGATTTTTAACGTGATTTTGGTCAAAAATCAGTGCCTATTTGAGTTGAAATATGTGATAATCGGGCTAACATGTGGTTTGCCTAAATGAGCTGCTTTTAAGGATTGAATTTAGCCAAAATAATGGCTTTGAACTGGAAGGTTTAGGTTACGTAGAATGACGGAAATAAGCGATAACCCAATGTTGGTCAGCCTTGACATAGGCACCTCGAAAGTGGTGGCTATGGTGGCTGAAGTGCCTGCGCAAGGCGCTTTGCATATCGCTGGTGTTAGTTGTCAGTCAAGCCGCGGTTTAAAGCGCGGCATGATAGTGGATATTGAATCCACTGTGTTGTCCATTAAGCGTGCTATCGAAGAGGCTGAGTTAATGGCCGATTGCAAGATCGATGGTGTTACGGTTGGCATTGGTGGTAACCATATTACGAGTATGAACTCCCACGGCATTGTTGCTATCGATAGTGGTGAGGTGACTGAATCAGATTTGGATCGAGTGGTGGACGCCGCTAAGGCCGTGGCCATTTCTGCTGATCAGAAAATTCTGCACATTTTGCCCCAGGAATACGTCATTGACGGACAGGATGGTATTCGCGACCCCTTAGGTATGTCAGGTGTACGTTTAGAGGTGAAGGTGCATATTGTCATTGGCTCGCGCAATGTGGCACAGAATATTGAAAAGTGCTTGGCTCGTTGTGATCTACAGATGGACGGTTTGGTTGTTAATCAGTTGGCGTCTAGTCATGCGGTATTAACCGATGATGAAAAAGAACTGGGAGTGTGCTTGATTGATATGGGTGGTGGCACTCTTGATGTAGCGGTTTACACCGGTGGCGCTATTCGCCATACAGCGGTAATTCCAGTGGCTGGTGATCAGGTGACTAATGACATCGCCATGGCACTGCGCACGCCAACGGTGCATGCCGAGGATATTAAAGTACGATATGCCTGCGCTTTGGCGCAACTAGCCGACATGACCGAAACAGTAAAGGTGCCTAGTGTGGGCGAGCGTCCAGCTCGAGATTTGTCGCGTCAGGCATTGGCTGAAGTAGTTGAACCTCGTTATGAAGAGTTGTTTTCTCTGGTGCAAGCCGAGCTGCGACGCAGCGGTTTTGAGGATACTTTGGCGGCAGGTGTGGTGTTAACAGGGGGCACTGCTCTCATGGAAGGGGCGGTAGAGTTGGCCGAAGAAATCTTCCATATGCCGGTACGTTTGGCCAAGCCGAAACCTTTGGCTGGAGCGATGGATTTGGTGAATGAGCCCAATTTTGCTACGAGCCTTGGTTTGTTGCACTACGCCAGTGAGCAGCAGGTAGGTAGTAATAGTAAAAGCACATCGCGCCGTAAAAACGGTGCCGATAGTAATCTATGGCTAACCGCTAAAGAGTGGGTGGTACGGAATTTTTAACGCCTGCAGGTGGAAGCTTGCGGGTTGTTTGATGACCTCTTCGAAACGGAGCCGAAGGGGCAATAAGATAATAAGACCAGGAGCGTAAAATGGATATGTATGAACTAGTGGATAATGCGCCACAAGACGCGGTAATTAAGGTTATCGGTGTTGGCGGTGGTGGTGGTAACGCAGTTGGACATATGTTGTCTAGCGATGTTACTGGCGTAGACTTTATTTGTGCTAATACCGATGCGCAGGCACTGAAGGGATTGGAATCCCGCTCAGTGGTGCAATTAGGTACACAGATCACTAAAGGTTTGGGTGCCGGTGCCAATCCCAATGTGGGGCGTGAGGCTGCATTGGAAGATCGTGAGCGTATCGCTGAATCACTAAGTGGTGCGGATATGGTGTTTATCACAGCTGGTATGGGTGGCGGCACGGGTACTGGCGGCGCGCCTATTGTGGCTGAGGTGGCGCGCGAGCTAGGCATTTTGACCGTTGCTGTGGTAACCAAGCCATTCCCTTTTGAGGGTCGCAAGCGCATGGCTATCGCCGAGCAAGGTTTGAAAGAACTGTCAGAGCATGTGGATTCCTTGATTACGATTCCTAATGAGAAGTTGTTACCCGTGTTGGGTAAGAATTGCAGCTTGTTAAATGCCTTTAGTACTGCCAACGATGTCTTGTTGGGTGCGGTACAAGGTATCGCCGACTTAATTATTCGCCCCGGCATGATCAACGTTGACTTCGCTGATGTGCGCACGGTGATGTCTGAGATGGGCATGGCCATGATGGGTACAGGTGTTGGTAAAGGTGAAGACCGGGCTCGTGAAGCCGCGGAAGCCGCCATTCGTAGTCCCCTGTTGGAAGATGTTGACCTTAACGGTGCCAAAGGAATTTTGGTTAATATTACTGCGGGCCTAGATATGAATCTAGGAGAGTTTTCCGAAGTGGGTGCCACTATTGAGGAGTTTGCCTCTGAAAACGCCACAGTGGTTATCGGTACCGTTATTGACCCTGAAATGGTTGATGAATTGAAGGTTACCGTTGTTGCTACTGGCTTGGGTGGTGCTTTTGCAAAAAATAGTGAACCATCTGTCACAGGCGTGGTCAATAATCCTAAGCTGGTTCAATCAGGTGCAACAGATACATCACTAGGTGGTCATTCTAATGCCGGAGTCGATGAGCCAAAATCAGCAGCAGGTGCAAGGGGCGCGCAAAGCAATAACGGTGGCGAAATAGACTACTTGGATATTCCGGCGTTTCTACGTCGCCAGGCAGACTAGTTTAATGCTAAGTTGGGGCTTTTAGTGCACAAAAAGCGTTTAATCTACAGTAATTAGTAGATTTTTATGCTATAATTTGCGCCGATTTTTAGTCAAGGTTTGTGGCGTAATGGTTAAACAACGTACTCTTAAAAATGTAATCCGGGCAACGGGTATTGGTATTCATACTGGTAAGAAGGTCTATTTGACTTTAAAGCCAGCTCCGGCCCATACCGGCATCGTATTTTGCCGCACGGATTTAGACCCTGTTGTTACCATAGCCGCCACCGCAGCCAATGTGGGTGATACCACACTATCCACGAACCTGGTCAAGGATGGTGTGCGTGTTTGCACAGTAGAGCATTTGATGTCGGCTTTTGCCGGCTTGGGTATCGATAATGCTTATGTTGAGCTAAGCGGTGAAGAAGTTCCTATCATGGATGGAAGCTCTGCACCATTTGTTTTCTTGTTGCAATCGGCGGGTGTGGAAGAACAGAACGCTCCGAAAAAGTTCATTCGCATCAAGAGCCGGATTACGGTCCAGCAAGACGATAAAGAAGCAACTTTAACGCCTTATGACGGCTTCCGTGTTGGTTTTACTATTGATTTTGATCACCCGGTGTTTGATAAAGACAACTGCACGACCTATCTGGATTTTTCCAGTACCTCTTATGTAAAAGAAGTGAGTCGGGCTCGAACTTTCGGCTTCATGCGTGATTTCGAATACCTGCGATCTAAGAATTTGGCCCTTGGTGGTAGCATGGATAATGCTATTGCGGTTGATGATTACCGTGTCTTAAACGAAGACGGCTTGCGTTATCAAGATGAATTCGTCAAGCACAAGGTGTTGGATGCTGTTGGTGATTTGTATCTTTTAGGAACCAGTCTTATTGGTCAGTTTGAAGGGCATAAATCCGGTCACGGCTTAAACCACATGTTGTTGCGCGAGTTGTTGGCTAACGAAAGTGCTTGGGAAGTAGTGACTTTTGACGACATTACCGAAGCGCCTATCGCTTATATGGCGCCAGCTGCGGCCTGATTTGACAGCTTTTATTTGAATATTTCAAAGCCGGCCTTTCTCACGAAGGCCGGCTTTTTTATTGCGTTGAGTTAGTAAATCAAGAATACTTGTTGTTATGGGCTGTTATTGTTAAAAAAAAGGCTTTTAAATTGCTCGAAAGTCCCCATAATACAGGTTGATAAAATAAATAATGTCGGCTTTTTGCCGTACAGTAGGCTTGTCTATAGGTAGCCTATATTCACAGTCATGAAACGACATATAACGAAAAAGAAATAGTTCAATGTTCAATATCCTGCAGGCCATTTTTGGTAGTAAAAATGACCGTGAAGTCAAAAAACTTAACAAAATCGTCCAATCAATTAGCGCCCTTGAGAGCCACAACCAGTCGTTGTCTGATGCTGACATTAAGGCCAAGCGTGATGAGTTTCAGCAACGCTTTGAGGCGGGAGAGCCCCTAGATAAATTATTGCCAGAAGCCTTTGCCATATGTCGTGAAGCTTCGGTTCGTTTCATGGGCCTACGCCATTTCGATGTGCAGATGATCGGTGGTATGGCTTTGCATAATGGCAAGGTAGCGGAAATGCGCACAGGTGAGGGTAAAACGCTGGTTGCGACATTGGCCGTGTACCTCAATGCTATCCCTGCTAATGGCGTGCATGTCGTCACCGTGAACGATTACTTGGCTAATCGTGACGCCGAATGGATGCGTCCCTTGTATGAGGGTTTAGGCCTGAGTGTTGGCGTGATTTTGGGCTCACAAACCCATGAAGAAAAACGCGCGGCCTACGCGTGTGATGTGACCTATGGTACGAACAACGAATTTGGCTTCGATTACCTGCGCGACAATATGGCTTTTAGTGTGGCCGACAAGGTACAACGCCCACTGAACTATGCCATTGTTGATGAGGTTGACTCTATCCTTATTGACGAAGCGCGCACACCATTGATCATCTCTGGCCCAGTGGAAGACAATACGGCAATTTATCAGACTATCAATGCGCTGATTCCCAAATTAGAACTGCAACCACCGGCTGAAGGTGATGAACAACCTGTTGGTCATTACACCTTTGATGAGTCTCAACGTTCTATTGAGTTG
Organism: Gammaproteobacteria bacterium; assembly: GCA_024230095.1. Classification (GTDB taxonomy): domain Bacteria; phylum Pseudomonadota; class Gammaproteobacteria; order Pseudomonadales; family Balneatricaceae; genus Njordibacter. The sequence continues at coordinate 7,571 of JAAERS010000169.1, forward strand.
ACCGAAGAAGGTCATCAGTTTGTCGAACAGCTTTTGGTTGAAGCCAAATTGTTGAAAGAAGGCGACAGCTTGTATGCCGCTAGCAACCTGACCCTGTTGCATCATATCTATGCTGGTTTACGAGCCCATGTTGTGTTTCACAAAGACGTGGATTACATCGTGCAAAATGATCAGGTGGTCATCGTTGATGAACACACTGGTCGAACTATGCCTGGTCGTCGTTGGTCGGAAGGCATTCACCAAGCGGTGGAAGCTAAAGAAAACGTGGCGATTCAGAAAGAAAGCCAGACACTGGCTTCGACTACCTTTCAAAATTATTTTCGTTTATATGGCAAGCTGGCCGGTATGACGGGTACTGCCGATACAGAAGCTTTTGAATTACATCAAATATATGGATTGGATGTGTTGGTGATTCCCACCAATGTGGCAGTCAAACGTCAGGACTTGAATGACCTTGTTTACCTGACTTTAGAAGAAAAATTTGATGCCATCGTTAAAGATATTACCCATTGTGTTAGTGAACAGCGTCCGATATTGGTAGGTACAGCCTCTATTGAAATGTCGGAGATGATCAGCCAAGCCCTTAAAAAAGCGGGTATTGAACACAAGGTGTTGAATGCCAAGCAGCATGAGCAAGAGGCGCATATTGTCGCTCAAGCTGGCCGTCCCGGTGCCGTGACTATCGCTACCAA
>JAAERS010000170.1 GCA_024230095.1 Gammaproteobacteria bacterium
ATTCGAAGCGCTCAGCCAGCATCTTGGTTGGCATGTAGCCCAACATAAAGATGAAACAGCACATAGTTTAACTTGGTTGCAGCAAACACGAGCAGCCAAAACTACCGCACACCCACCGGCGCTCAATGCCCGCTTGGCCTTGGGCAAAGAAGCCGGTAAGATGAGTGCAAATGTACTTTACAATCTACAACAAGGGCGAATAGAAGTGCATAGCGCAAGACTGGTTGTACTATAGGGAATTAATGGCTTTTTGGCGTTTACCCCATACATTTTGGCCAATCATGTTACCTATTATCATCAGACTCCCGCCTACCAGAACCCACCAATCAAATAGTTCGCCAAAAAGCATCATCCCCAAAACAGCGATGATAGGTAAGCGCAAGAAATCCATGGCCATAATGCTACTCACTTCAGCCGACTGCATGGCTTTGGAAGCACAAAAATGAGCACTGATACCAAACACACCAACAACCAGCAACCAAAACCAGTCCGTTGTGCTTGGCATGGTCCAGTCACCACCAGTTAACAGAGCACTAATTGGCAACTGCATCAAAGTCATATAAAAGACGATGGTTAGGGGGTGTTCAGTGGAGACTAAGCGTTTGTTATATATAATCGCTACAGCAAAACCAATGGCGCCAATAAACATCACCAACATGCCATTGGAGATGCCCTGAGTTTCAGGCCGAGCAACGGCCAATACCCCAAGCATACCAAAGCTAATCGCTACCACCTTACGAATAGTAATGCGTTCAGCCAAAAACAAGGCCGACAATAACAGCACCCAAAGGGGCACCGTAAATTCGATAGCAAACACCTGCGCCAAGGGAATCATACCAATGGCAAAAAACCAACTGGCCTGACCATAAAAATGAAACAGGTTTCGCCATAAATGAGTGCCTGTACGCTGGGTTACAAAAAGCGAGGGCTGCTTACGCCAATAGATGATGCTCATAATGATTAACAATCCAATAACCCCTCGCAGGGTGAGCACTTCAAAGGTATCTAGGTGGCCACTAAGCATACGTGCGCCGACCGCCATGGAGCAAAAAGAAGCTATAGCGCCTAACATCCATAATATGGCTTTCATGGTAGTTTATTCACTGTATAGAGTGCGGAATTGTTCAGCTCTGGGAGGCAAAAAGCTGTATAAACTGGCAGCATATAGTTATCTTGCATGTAGGCATTGGGTCATTATAAACATCAACAAAATACCATGATGAGTTAGCTCTAACAACATATACCAAACGATTGATGTGAGCAATTCAACCTAGCCAAAAAGCAAGATAAGTTTTTTCAAGCGTTCTGGCTTGTACATTGGCTCCAACTGCAGGGCGTTGCGCAAAAATATGGCGCGCTCATATGCTTAACTCGCTGATCAAAGTGCGCGGTTGGGCAGTTCTGGGTCTACCCGGTCGGCCGCTAAAATCAATACCTTTATAGCACTGAGTAGTGTGGCTATAGCTCCCCATAGCAAGCCGACCACCACACCTGCATCCACTATAGCGCGCCAAGGTGCCAATAGTGTTTCGGCAATAGCAACAAAGCACACCACCATGATTATAATGAGGTAACTGATAAAGAGGCGTTTGTGGTTCGCATAGATGAGGCCCATGGCGAACAGGGGTGCTAGCAGGGTCAGCATAGGTTTTGGATTTTGTGATAGCCAATGCAAACGGGCGGCGGCTCTGGGTGCAAAAGCCAGCTGAAAGCCTTTATACCCTTCCGTATAAGCCATGAAAATAATCCACACAATGAGGGCAGCCCAATGCCAAATCGTTGCTGGGTAATCGATAAATGTCACCGCGACCTGACTCAACCGGTAGACAGAATATCCGAGCAAAGAAACCACACCGAATGTACCCCACAGGGCCGCAAATAAGGACGCAAATTGCATGAACTAATAACTTATAAACTGGGCATCATAAAGACGCGGAGTTTAGCACTTATGGGGGCGTTTCACCACCAAAATGCAGATCCTACCGGAGCCATAATTTACGCCTAATCAGGCGCTTAAACGAACCCCTTAAGCATGTTCAATGCCGAAGCTGATGAAGAGGCATTGCCTTTGGTCAAAAAACAGATAATAATGCCTGCTTTTTACATGGGGTAGGACAATGACGAGGCGCGGACGCAGACGAGAGCTAGATACTAGCATCCCTTCTCCTTGCATGGGCCATTGTCGAATATTCGAGCACCAACCTATATGCCAAGGTTGTTATCGCCACCAGGATGAAATTCGTAATTGGCCGATCCTTAGTGCACAGCAAAAACAAGCCGCTCTAGAGGCCATTCCAGAGCGTATTAACGTCCTGCGTCAGCAAGGTTATCTTTAACTTTTTGCCGTTTTGATTTAGCTATCAATTTATCTAGCAAACGTGACACAGCCACAAAAGCAAAACTACCTGTAACGAAGCTAACCGCACCAAACCCCCGACTGCAGTCCATCTTGGCTCCAGCAACATTTTCATGTTTGGCAAAACACACGCTGCCATCAGGGTGGGGATAAACTAACTGCTCAGTGGAATAAACACACTCAACACCAAATTTACGCTTTTTATTTTCACTAAAACCATAGTGCCGACGCAGGGTATTTCGTAGCTTAGCGGCTAACGGGTCGGCCTTGGTTTGTGACAGGTCCGCTACTCGCACCTGTGTGGGGTCTTTTTGACCACCGGCTCCACCAATAGTCAACACCGGTATTTTATTACGTTTACACCAATAGATAACGGCAGCCTTGGCTTTAATGCTATCACACGCATCGACCACATAATCATAGCCTTGGTCCAAGTACTCGGCCATATTGCTCGGCCCAATGAAATCCTCGATTACAGTTACCTGACAAGCTGGATTAATATCTGCAATGCGGGCCGCCATCACATCCACTTTAGCCTGCTCTATGGTGGAGTCTAGGGCAACAATTTGGCGATTGATATTGGTCTCACACACATCATCCATATCAATTAGGGTTAGTTTACCAACTCCTGAGCGGGCACAGGCTTCGGCCACCCAGGTACCTACGCCACCAATACCAATGATGCATATGTGAGCTTGATTGATGGTTTGAAAGGCCTCAAGGCCATATAGACGCTGTATTCCACCAAAGCGATGTTGAAGGTCGGTCATAACGAAATAACTAGATGATTGTTAAGTCATATTGTACGATTAACTGATCCTATATCCTAGCCCTAAGTGTGCCATGAGCTACCCGATCCCCGATCTTCAGCAGCCCCAACTAGAAGTCCGTACGGAGGTCAAGAATAGCCTGTTTATAGCTAATCTGAGACACACACCAGGCCGCGACGCCTGCACCGAACACTTGCATGCTATGCGTGCACTCTATCCCGATGCCAACCATCATTGCTGGGCTGTGGTAGCCGAAGCGCCTGGCAACAGTACCTACTGGGGTTTCAGTGATGCGGGTGAACCTTCTGGCACAGCGGGCCGGCCTATGCTGCAGGTGCTTAGTCACGCTAATATTGGTGAAGTCAGCGTGGTGGTGATACGCTATTTTGGTGGCACAAAATTGGGCACTGGTGGGCTGGTAAAAGCCTATAGTGATGCCGTGAAAGCCGTTATTGCCGCATGCCCTACGCGCCTAAAACGGGACCTATGTGAAGTCATCATCAGCCTACCTTACGATCTTAGTGGCAAAATTGAACACTGTTGCCAAACCTATGGCGCAACCATAACGCAACGCCAGTATGGGCAGCAGCTTGTTCTGCATATGGATATTGAAAGGTCATATTCAAAAGATCTGCGCCAAGCTCTTGCAGCCTGGCCCAGTGTGGAGATTAGGTAAAAAAAGTGGTTACTGTTTTTTCACAAATTGAGATTTCAGTTTCATCGCTCCCACACCTGGGATCTTGCAGTCGATGTCATGATCACCTTCTACTAGTCGAATATTTTTGGCTTTGGTACCTACCTTGACAACCAGCGACGAGCCTTTGACTTTCAGGTCTTTGATAACTGTCACCGTATCACCATCTTGCAATAAGTTGCCATTACTATCATGCACAACCAAGCCCTGTTCTTCGTCTTCGCCCCCCAACTGCCACTCATGAGCACATTCAGGGCAAACCAGTTGACTGCCATCTTCATAACTATAGGGAGAATCGCACTTTGGGCATGGAGGTAATTCAGACATGATGAATCGCTTACTAGAAAATAACAGGGCCGCTATCATAGCATAGCTTAGCCCCGCAGAGGGGCTTGATTAACTGCCTTAGCGACCTATTCAGTAATGAACAACTAAGGTGCCTGCAAATGACAAGCCACCAGATGGGAACTGTCACACAATGGCAGTAACTCAGGCACCTTATCAGCACATTCAACCTTGGCCTGTGGACACCGGCTACGAAATACACAACCGCTTGGTGGATTAATCGGCGACGGCAAATCACCTTGCAATAATTCAATGGTTTTATTGCGTTCGATTTTGGGGTCAGGTATAGGCACCGCCGACATCAAGGCTTTGGTATAAGGATGCTGAGGGTTGGTATACAACTGATTGGCATCGGCAATTTCCATGGCATTACCCAAATACATCACCATCACCCGGTCACTGATATGGCGTACCACACTTAAATCATGGGCAATGAATACCAGTGACAAACCCATTTCTTGCTGCAGCTCCATAAGTAAATTAATCACCTGAGCCTGAATGGATACGTCTAAAGCCGATACAGGCTCATCACAAATAACCAGTTTAGGTTCTAGAATTAACGCCCTAGCAATACCAATACGCTGACATTGACCACCAGAAAATTCGTGTGGGTAGCGGTTTACCAAGTTAGGTAGCAAACCTACCTTGCCCATCATACTCAGAACCTTCTGCTTGGTTTCCTGTTTAGACAGCTGTGGATAAAAGGTTTGTAATGGCTCTGCAATAATATCGCCTATATTCATGCGTGGGTTCAAGGAGGCCAAAGGGTCCTGAAAGATCATTTGCAATTCTTGGCGTTTGGCCCGCAGGGCCTTTTTGTCAAACTGAGTAAGATCCTGCCCCAACCAAAGTACCCTACCTTCCCGGGCCGGCAACAAACCAATTAGTGCTCGGGCTAAGGTCGACTTACCACACCCAGACTCACCAACAATACCCAAGGTCTCGCCTTCGTAAATATCTAGATTAACACCGTCGACAGCCTTTAAGGTCAAGGTTTTCTCCCAAGGCCAGGCATTTTCTGAGCGAATGTCAAAGTGTACCTTGAGATTTTGTATCTGCATGATTGAATCCTTACTCATAGCACACCTACTTTTTCGATCGCTGCATGACAAGCACGATAACGTGTGCCTGCAAATTGTGTTAATGCCGGCATTTGCAGGTGACA
>JAAERS010000171.1 GCA_024230095.1 Gammaproteobacteria bacterium
AGCTTCGCTAGTGATGAATATAGCTGGAATGTGAATCTGGTAGGTGCCTTAAATGGCAATATGACCGGCTTGATTTCGGAATTGGCTTGGCATTACTCGGATGACTTAATTTGGCGCTTTACCGCGGCCGCAATGGTGGCTGATCTGGATAGTTTGTATGCCTTAGCTGATGGTACTCAGCGTCTAGGGTTACAGGTAGAGTATCATTTCTAGATTCTATTTAAGAATTCATGCGTCATGGGGGTTATGGGCCTGCTTTGCATTGCCTCAGGAGCCCCTGAGGGCTACAATAACCCCTTTTTCGTTAGCCCTATAGGGCTGGCAATTTTCAACCATCTATATGGCACATGGGGTTCATCTTGAAACCGGTAAAAGTAGGTATTTGTGGAATGGGTACTGTCGGTGGCGGTACTTTCAATGTATTACAACGTAATGGCGGTGAGATAACTCGCCGAACGGGGCGTGAAATCGTAGTTGCTCAAGTAGCGCAACGTCGCCCTAACCCAGCTTGTGACATGGGCACCACGAACACTTCTGATGACATTTTTGCCGTTGCCACCAACCCCGAGATTGATGTGGTTGTTGAGCTTATAGGGGGTTATGAACCGGCCAAGCAGTTGGTGTTGACCGCCATTCGTAACGGCAAACACGTTGTGACTGCCAACAAAGCTTTGATTGCCGTGCATGGCAATGAAATCTTTGCGGCGGCCCGTGAACATAATGTGGTGGTAGCATATGAGGCCGGTGTGGCTGGCGGCATACCTATTATCAAGGCTTTGCGCGAAGGTTTGGCTGCTAATCAGATCAACTGGTTGGCGGGTATCATCAATGGCACAGGCAACTTTATACTCACGGAAATGCGCGATAAAGGGCGTGATTTTGCTGACGTGCTAAAAGAAGCGCAAGAGTTAGGTTATGCCGAAGCCGACCCTACCTTTGACGTAGAAGGCATTGACGCCGCCCACAAGTTAACCATCTTGTCTTCCTTGGCATTTGGTATCCCACTGCAGTTTGACGCTTGTTTTACTGAAGGTATTGGCCAAGTATCCCAAGAAGACGTGGCCAATGCTGAGGCTTTGGGCTATCGCATCAAGCATTTGGGTATTAGTCGCCGCGCGGCTGAAGGTGTGGAACTGCGCGTGCACCCAACCTTAATTCCTGAAAAGCGTTTGCTGGCCAATGTGCATGGTGTGATGAATGCGGTGTTGGTAGATGGCGATGCCGTCGGGCCTACTTTGTACTATGGTGCTGGCGCAGGTGCTGAGCCAACGGCATCGGCCGTAGTGGCTGATATTATTGATGTGGTCCGCGGGCTGGGCTTGTCAGCCGATTCACGTGTGCCTGCGCTAGCCTTTGATGCGAGCCAACTATCAGATTTGCCAGTGCTGCCTATGGCGAAGGTGAAAACAGCCTATTATCTGCGCATGATGGCCACCGAGAAGCCGGGTGTATTGGCCCAAGTTACTAAGATTCTGGGTGAACGCGGTATCAGTATCGAAGCTATAGAGCAAAAAGGCCATGAAGCTAATCAGGTGCCAGTGATCATCCTTACCCGCAGCGTATTAGAAGGTCAGATGAATGATGCCATTGTGGCCATTGAAGCTTTGGCCGATATCAGTGGTCATGTGACTCGTATTCGAGTAGAAGATCTAGACGGTTAATGCCGACTGTAAGAGAGAGAATTTCATGCGTTATATCAGTACCCGTGGTCAGGCGCCAAGCTTGAATTTTGAAGATGTACTATTAACTGGCTTGGCAAGCGATGGTGGTCTGTATGTTCCAGAAAGCCTGCCCAAGTTCAGCTCAGAAGAGCTGGTTGCTATGGCCAGTATGTCCTATGCTGAGTTGGCTCATAAGGTGATCCTGCCCTTTGTCGAAGAAGATGTAACCAGTGCCGAGCTCAAGGTAATGGTAGAAGAAACCTATGCTGGCTTTAATCACAAAGCGGTAGCACCATTGATTCAATTGGACAAGAATGAGTGGGTGATGGAGTTGTTTCATGGTCCAACTCTGGCGTTTAAGGATTTTGCCTTACAACTGCTGGGTCGTTTAATGGATCACGCCTTGGTAAAACGTGATAAAAAGCTAGTGATCATGGGGGCTACTTCTGGTGATACGGGCTCGGCGGCTATAGAAGGCTGTCGCCACAGTGATCATGTGGAACTGTTTATACTGCACCCCCATGAGCGTGTATCTGAGGTGCAACGCCGTCAAATGACGACCCTTATTGGTGATAATATCCACAATATTGCCGTGCAAGGCAATTTTGATGATTGCCAACAGATGGTCAAACAGAGCTTTGCTGATCAATCATTCCTGAATGGTGGTCAACTAGGCGCTGTTAACTCTATTAACTGGGCCCGTATTATGGCTCAGATCGTATACTACTTCTATGCAGGTGTGTCTTTGGGAGCGCCTCATCGCTCAGTGTCGTTTAGTGTACCAACGGGTAACTTCGGCGACATTTATGCGGGATACATAGCCATGCAGATGGGCCTGCCTGTTAAGCAGTTGGTTGTGGCTACCAATGCCAATGACATTCTACATCGTTGTATGAGTGGCAATCATTATGTCAAACATGATCTGGTGAGGACCTTGTCGCCCAGCATGGATATCATGGTTTCTAGTAACTTTGAACGTTTGTTGTTTGACCTGTATGACCGCAATGGAGATGAGTTGGCTAAGCTTATGGCTAATCTTAATTCGGGCCAAGCTAACAGCTTGGACACAGAGCGCTGGCAAAAAGCGCGGCAAATATTTTCCAGTCACAAGGTTGATGATGATCTCACCTGTGATGTCATCAAGCAGGTCGCACAACAGCACAATTACTTGTTAGACCCACATAGTGCTATCGGCGTTGAGGCTGGCCGAGTGTGTAATCAACATCCGGAAATACCTATGATCACCATGGCTACAGCTCATCCAGTTAAATTTCCAGATGCTGTGATTAAGGCGGGTCAAGCTGCGCCACAATTACCCCAACATTTGAGTGACCTACTTGAGCGTGAAGAACGTTGTCAAATATTAGCCAATGACCTAGGGGTGGTTCAGGCTTATATATCTGCTCACATTCAATGATGCAAATTAAGCAGCGACAGGGGCAAGTGAGCCCCTCACTCAACGCTGCTTTTGATCCTTTGCTGGCGCGTATATACGCCCAGCGAGGTATCGAAGACCCACAGCAGCTCGATTATGGGCTAAAACACCTCACTCCCTATCACAGCATGGCCGGTATTCATGAGGCCGTGGCCATTTTAGCCTCCGCCATTGCGCTCCAAAAACACATTGTTATTGTTGGCGATTTTGATTGTGATGGAGCAACCAGTACCAGCTTAGCATACTTAGCTTTGGGCGCCATGGGCGCTGAAAAAGTCAGCTTCTTAGTTCCTAATCGTTTTTCTTTCGGTTATGGCTTAAGTGCACCTTTGGTGGATGCGGCTATGGATATGGCTCCAGAGGTCATTGTTACCGTAGACAATGGTATTGCCAGTCATGCTGGTGTTGAACGAGCCCATGAATTGGGCTTGCAGGTCGTCATAACAGATCACCATTTGGCCGGTGACAGCCTGCCCAAGGCGGATGCTATTGTTAATCCTAATCAGCCGGGTTGTGAGTTTCCCCATAAGAGCACGGCTGGCGTAGGGGTTATCTTTTATGTCATGAGTGCTTTGCGTCGGCATTTACAAGATCAGGGGTGGTTTGCACAAGCTGCGATTGCCGCCCCCAATATGGCTCAATATTTGGATTTGGTGGCTTTGGGAACTGTGGCCGATTTGGTGCCATTGCAACGTAATAATCGTATCTTGGTGGCTCAGGGGTTGGCGCGCATTCGTCAAGGTCTGGCTCGGCCTGGCATTTTGGCTCTGGTGCAACAGGCTAATCGTCAGGTAGATAAATTGCAGGCCACTGACATGGGTTTTGTGTTGGCTCCGCGACTCAATGCTGCGGGGCGCCTCGATGACATGTCGGTGGGAATTGAGTGCCTCATTACCCAAGATGTGAGCCGCGCTGAGCAATTGGCTCAGCAGCTCGACCAGCTGAATCAGGAACGGCGCAGCATCGAAGGCGAAATGCAGGCCCAAGCGGCTGCTGTAGTGCATGAACTACTGGGCGCAGATGATAGTGAATTACCTGCCTGTGTTTGTTTATACCAGTCAGATTGGCATGAGGGTGTTGTTGGCATTGTGGCTTCGCGTATTAAGGAGCGCTGGCATCGCCCAGCATTAATTTTTGCCCAAGCCGATGGTGGCATGCTCAAGGGCTCAGCACGAAGCGTGCCCGGGTTTCATATTCGTGATGCTTTGGCTGCCGTGGACGCACAATATCCAGGACTAATCGACCGTTTTGGTGGCCATGCCATGGCCGCTGGTTTGAGTTTGCCGGAATCACGTTTCGAGCAATTTAAACAGGCCCTTAATGCTTATGCACAGCAGCACCTAGATGCTACCTTGCTCGAACGAGTCTGGCATACAGATGGGCAATTGTTGGCGCAGGATCTACAATTGCATCAAGCCCATCTTCTGCGTGAAGCCGGGCCTTGGGGGCAGGGCTTTGAAGCACCTAGTTTTCATGGCGATTTTGGTGTTGTACAGCAACGTATCGTAGGCCAAAAACACTTGAAGCTGGTGCTCGCAGAAATCACAACTGGGGCCCTGTTGGATGCGATCTGTTTTAATGTGGACTTGGATATTTGGCCCAACACCTGTAATAAGGCACGCTTGGTTTTTCGGCTTGATGTCAATGAATTTCGTGGTCGGCAAAGCCCACAATTGATGGTGGAGGCCATTGCGCCCTTGTAGGTCGGATTTTAAGCACGCTTGCGCTAAGCCTCATTTACTTTGTTGGCTTGGGGATTTTCACAATAAGTCGATTTGGGGTGGAGTGGGGTCGTCAAACTCAAATTCATAATTGTCCCCGCATTGGCGGCGCTTTGCTAGCATGCGCTGGTAGCGCCGAGCGCACAATTTCATGATATGCAGCTGCTCAGCAACGGTAAATTGATGCCAATTGAAACGTTCCTCCCGTGAGCGCATGCAGCCTTTGCAATAGCCTTTAGGGCTATTCTCGCAAATACCTACGCAGGGGTTGGGGGCATTAAAAAGCTCTGACTGTTCCATGGCGCGCAATATAGCAGATTCGGCCCTAAGGGTACATCTTGCTGGACTATATTGAGGTATTCAATTGCCTATTGGTGAGTGCCTATGGCACGCTAAATCGAGCCACCATGGGCAGATGGTCAGAAATATGCCAAGTATTGTCGTGCAGCACTTGGCCCTCCATATCAGATAGCTTATTGGTATGCACGAAATAGTCAATGGTACGATCCGGTGCTGTGATTTGTGAGCGATTGGGGAAGTGGGTAAACCATTGTTGTGCTTCTTCTCCCGTAGCTTGTTCGATACTCGGAATCACGCTAAATTGTTGGTAAATCGATGCCATTTCCGACGCTGTTTGATAATAATTTTCTGCCGCCTCAGGTAGCATGCTAAGTTGGCCTGGTGGCAGTAGGTTAAAGTCGCCGGCAATCAGCCATGATTCATGAGCGGTGGTTTTATCACTGAGCAGCTGTTGTATGTATGCAATTTGTTTTTGCATGGTATCTGAACCTTGGGCGAAGGCATCTAGGTGGGTGTTCATTAGCACCAGTGGTTCACCACCGTAAACGGGAATGTGTACTTCTTGAACAGCGCGTTTAAAGTTGAATGCGTCATACACGATATTGGTTTTGATGGTGGCCAATTGATGCCGTATGGCACTATCAATGCGGTACTTGGATATCACTGCTAATTTTAGACCTTCAGCCCCCATAATTTGTGGAATAGGTACAAAATCGGTTTGCCAGTAGAAGGCTTCTGTATGGTTGCTAAATTCTTCAGGCAACATGCTTATAAGGCGTTGTAATTGGTCTTCGTGGTCCGTGCGCACAGCGCCGTCATGCAGTTCTTGTAACAGCAATATGTCGGGTTTCTGTTCTTCAATAATGCGCACCACCTCGGCATAGGTTGCTTCAATATCGGCTCGACTAGGGCGAGTGTCAGGGCCACTGCCATCAGCACGGTCATACCAAAATTCATAGTTTTTGCCGGCCATATATTGCAGATTCCAGCTTAGTACCTTGATGCTTTGTCCACGTTGCAGCATCGGCGCTTCCGGGTTGTTGTGAACTATTTCATGCTGGAGGTCTTTGGGGTGGAAGGTAATGCTCCACACTAGAATTGCCAAGGCAATAATAAGGACAAGTAATACAGCGGCTATAGTCATAATGCGCATGGTACCGATTCCGGTTTCTATGGTTAGGTGTTGTGGAGTGTTTGGATGTGCTGCTGCACCGATGCTGCTAGTGCATGTAGATGATAACCGCCTTCGAGCATGCTCACAACTCTGCCCTGGGCATGGCTGCGTGCCTGATCCATGATGAGGCTGGTTACCCACGCATAATCGTTCTCATGCAAGTTAAGGTCGGCTAGTGGGTCTAGGCGATGGGCATCAAAACCGGCAGAGATAAAGATCATTTGCGGTTTATGCCATTGTAGGGCGGGCAACCATTTTTGCTCAATAGCTTGGCGAAATTCCTGACTGCCACTACCGGCAGTTAATGGGCAATGTACCAGATGTTGGGCTAGGGTGTCGTGATGGCGCATGGGATAGTGTGGGTGTTGGTAGCTTGAGCATACCAATACTCGGTCATCCTCTGCAAAAATATCCACACTGCCATTGCCGTGATGGACATCAAAGTCCAGAATTGCCACCCGCTCGATACCCTCTTGCTGTAAGGCATGCAAAGCGGCAATGGCCACATTATTGAATAAACAGAAACCCATAGGTAAATCATGTTCGGCATGGTGCCCGGGGGGGCGCACAGCACAAAAAGCATTGTCTAGATGGCCTTGTAAAACCGCGTCAGTAGCCGCAATGCCTGCGCCTGCTGCGAGCAGCGCCGCGTCTAGGGAATAAGGGTTCATGCTGGTGTCACCATCCAAGTATGCTTGCCCTTGTTTTGGCGCTGTGCTGTGCACCAAATTGATACTCGACTGGCTATGCGCCAAACTGAGATCGGCAAAGCTAGCCTTGGGTGCGCTAAAGTGCTTTAAGTCTTGCCATAGGTTGGTATTGGATAATTGCTCTTCTATGGCGCGCAAACGCTTGGGGCTTTCCGGGTGTGTCGCCCCCATGTCGTGCTGCTGACACGTGGGATGGCTAAAAAAACCAGTATTCATGTGTGCTTCTACTTTTTGCCAACTATAGAGCTAACATAACCAATAACTGTGGCAAAGCCAAGCGACTTTTATTGGGCATCAATCTAGGAGGTTATCAGACGTAATTCGAACTTGCTCATGCACAGGGGCGGTTTTGCCATACAAACCTTTTACTCGGGTAGGATTGCCCGAGATGCCTTTGTTTTCGCAAAAGGATTGGATTAACAACAAGCGTTCGCTATGACCTTGGTTGGGTGTGACCTGATGCAAGGAGTAGCGACCCAAAAAAAACTGCAAATCCCCCGCTGTCAGCGACAAACGTTTGACCCGTGTGCGATCACCAGCGAGTACTTTTTTCACCTCATTAATGCATTCATCGTCGCGGTTGCGCAGATTGGGTACATACTCAAAGTGTCCACCAGCTTGGGCGGCTCTTAGTAAAAAGGTGATGGTGAATTCATTGGTGTCATAATGCCAGTTGAATTGTTGGCCACGTTGTGCCACGTTGACGATCATGTTTGAAATTGGATCGGCATAAATGAATAGTTCAGTTTTGCTCAAGCAGTCGGCCAAAAATTGCCGAAGTGGAGGCCAGTAATAAAGATTGTGAGCAACTGTGCCCTCGCCTAATAGGTCAGCAGTAATAAAACCATTGGTACGATCCATAAAGATGTTTTGTGGATGGTCATCAGGCTCATCAGGGTTGCCTTCACCTAGGTAAATATTGCAACGTTTCTTGGGTGCGTAGTAGGCTTGGCATTTACGATCTTCTGCTTCTTTTAAAATAGCTTGCAAGCCAGCAGGGCTGAGGAAATTCTTAATCACGCAGCAGCCGTCAGCTTGTAAGCCGGCCTTAACGGTTTTCACTGCTTGATGATAGGCCGGTGAGTCGGGTTGGTCTAGAGGAAGCCTTTGGTGGTCGATAATATCTTGTGGCAGCATGGGCCGCTCCAATTTTTGTTTTCTGCTATTGTTCACCCATTGATGGGTTTATACAAATTAAAATAATGCGACCTCAGGTATCATCTTTATGCCCCTCGCCTACAATGGATTAGCCTAGAATGCACTTTATATAAACAGCATTCTGAGGTCATTATCTTTTTTCAAGTAAGCTATAGTTCGTTAAATAGGCTCTGCATGAAGGCGTAATTAGCGACAGCAATTTACCCGACCTATTTGCTAGGTTATAATGCGCGTCCTTTGTTCTTTGTGAGAAAAAGCTGTGAAAGTCCCTGAATTACTGGCGCCTGCTGGCACCCTGGCTCATCTTGATTATGCTTATGCTTATGGCGCTGATGCGGTTTATGCCGGCATGCCTCGTTATGGTTTGCGTGTACGAGAGAATGACTTTGACATGCAAAATCTGCAAGTAGGCATTAATAAGGCCCATGGTTTAGGTAAAAAAATCTACATCACAGCCAACATACTGCCCCACAATAGCAAGATCAAAACCTTCGTTAAAGATCTCACGCCCATGGTTGAAATGAAACCGGATGCTTTGATCATGGCCGATCCTGGGTTGATGATGTTGGCCCGTGAGGCTTGGCCTGATATGCCCATCCATTTGTCAGTGCAGGCCAATACGGTGAACTTTGCCACAGTGAAATTCTGGCAGTCCATGGGTGTGGAACGTATTATTTTATCGCGCGAGCTGTCTCTGGATGAGGTGGAGGAAATTCGTCAACAGTGCCCTGATATGGAGTTGGAGGTGTTTGTCCATGGTGCCTTGTGCATTGCCTATTCAGGACGCTGCCTGCTTTCTGGCTACATTAACCATCGGGATCCCAATCAAGGCACTTGCACCAATGCTTGCCGCTGGAAATATAACGAAGTTGAAGGCCAAGAACACGAAAGTGGTGATATTCAGGCGGTGCAATACGAAGATGCCGGCGCGGGCGTGGAAAAAGGTGTGGGTGACATTGACCGTATTTTGGTAGAAGAAGAAGGGCGTCCGGGTGAAGCCATGGTCATGGAAGAAGATGAACACGGCACCTACATTATGAATTCGAAAGACCTTCGGGCCGTTGAACATGTGGAGCGGCTAGTAAAAATTGGCATTGATTCCCTGAAAATCGAAGGTCGCACCAAGTCCATCAACTATGTGTCTCGTGTGACCCAGTCATACCGTCAGGCCATTGATGATGCTATAGCGGGGCGTGAATTTGATCCGGCATTGTTTGGTAAATTGGAAAATCTGGCGAGCCGGGGTTATACAGACGGGTTCTTTAAACGACACCATACCCACGAATACCAAAACTATGTACAGGGTCACTCCAAAGAAAGTCAGCAAAAGCTAGTGGGTGAAGTGATTGGTTATGATAGCGATGCGGGTATGTTGGAATTCTTATCCAAGAACCAGCTCTTAAAAGGCGATCAGGTGGAACTCATATTGCCACAAGGCAACCGTGTACTGCGTGTTGAGCAATTACAAAAGCTCAATGGTGCTGAACTGGAAAAAATTCCCGGTGGCGGCATGAAATTCCGTTTGCCTGTGGCTGCTGAAAGTCTGGATATGGATAATATTCATTATGGTTTATTAGCCAGATTTTTATAATATATGATTTGAAAATTTGGCTAGGTTACTTGTTATGGGTCGCTGCCAGACTTAATGAATTGTTTGCACTACTCAAAAACTGGGTCGGCCCGGCCAACAGGAATACCCCAGCAAACGCGATTTTGGTTTTGGATGGTGCTTCTGTTTTAATTCTCTTGCGAACAGAGAAAAGTAGACTCCGTACTATCAAGTAATGCGTTTGTTTTGCCAATGACATCAAATGGTGAATCTTTCACTAAATTTCTGCCATCATGCCTAAACGAGAGCGGCTCAGCACAATGCAGGCTTGCTGCTGGTCACGCTGGCATACTGGTTGGGCAAGTGAATGTCTTAGTAATGCTAGTAACCCAACAGGGTTGAATCTATAACATAATATCCCTATCTATAGTATTAACTAATATAAAAGGAAATCTTATGCGACGCGTCTTTTTGTTTTTAATGACGAATATTGCCATTATTGCCGTACTAAGCATCACGCTAAGACTGCTTGGTGTCGAGGGCATCCTAGCGGCCAATGGCTCTGACTTAGATTTGCAAGCGCTGCTTATATTTTCTGCAGTATTTGGTTTTGGTGGTGCTTTTATTTCACTCCTGATCTCTAAGTGGATGGCCAAACGCTTGACCGCAGCAGTTGTTATCGAATCACCAAGTAACAACTTAGAAAAGTGGTTAATTCAAACTGTTGAAGAACAAGCAAAAATTGTAGGCATTAGAATGCCGGAAGTAGCTATTTTTCCATCGCCTTCAATGAACGCTTTTGCCACTGGTGCTAGTAAAAATAAAGCCTTGGTTGCAGTTTCTCAAGGTTTGTTAGATTCGATGAGTCAAGGTGAGATCGAAGCCGTGGTTGGTCATGAAATGAGCCATATAGCTAATGGCGACATGGTGACTTTAACGCTGATTCAGGGTGTGGTTAATACGTTTGTAATTTTCTTCTCACGAGTGATTGGACACATTGTTGATCGAGTGATTTTGAAAAATAATAGAGGTCATGGCATTGGTTATTTTGTCACTACCTTATTTGCACAGATTGTCCTATCAATCTTGGCATCTACTATTGTTATGTACGTGTCTAGAAAGCGTGAGTTCATCGCTGATACTGGCGGTGCAGATTTGGCTGGTCATCAAAATATGATCAATGCATTAAAGCGTTTAGGTCAAGTAGAACCAGATGCGTTACCTGAGCAATTAGCGGCTTTTGGTATTGATGACAAAAAAGGCTTTGCCTCTTGGTTCTCATCACATCCACCAATAAAGGCACGTATTGAGGCGTTAGAGAAACGCGCCATGCAGCGACAGTAAACCTTGGCATTGCCATTAAGTCCGCAGATGCAATAGCAAAAATGCGTCTAGCTCTGTGCTCCAGTAGCCGTTGGCTAACAGTCCAGATATGGAGCCTGAAGCGGCCGCTATTGCTGTGAATTATGGCATTAACCCAGGTTGTTTGGGGCGTGCACTGAAAGCAATATCTGCTGCCATGGAAGCAGAACTAGGGTATTTCAGTACACACCCAGCAATGGAATAAAGGGTAGGACGATGCGGAAGGAAATGCCAATAAATGCTATCGCTAGGGCTATATTTCACTCATCATCGACCTGATCTTCGATCAAATGTCGTTGATGGGGTACCATAAAATCCACTTCTGGCCCCCTAGGTACAATGCGGGTGGGGTTGATGGTTTCGTGGCTGGCGTAGTAATGGTGTTTGATGTGTTGCATATTCACCGTGTCGACAATACCTGGCTGTTGGTATAGGTCACGTAGGTATGCCCACAAGTTGGGCATGTCCATAATATGATTGCGATTGCATTTGAAATGGCTGTAATACACGGCATCAAAGCGGACCAAGGTGGTAAACAAGCGCCAGTCGGCTTCGCTAATCTGGTTTCCCGTCAAATAGCGCTTTTGCTGGAGATGTTGTTCGATCTTGTCCAAGTTAGCAAATAGTCGGTCATAGGCCTTCTCGTAGGCTCGCTGTGTGGTTGCAAAACCAGCTCGATAGACACCATTGTTGATATTGGCGTAGATGATTTTGTTCCAGTATTCGATCTCTGCTTGTAAATGTCTTGCATACAAATCCAACGGGGTTGCACCAATGTCATCAAAAGCCGAGTTGAACATGCGGATGATTTCTGACGATTCATTACTAACAATCGTGTGTTGTTGTTTGTCCCATAGTATGGGAACCGTCACGCGACCGGAGTAATCAGACAGAGCCTTCGTATATAACTGGTGCGCATAATCGTAGTGATACACTTGATCGCCTACTAGGGGGTCATCTTGGGCGGCAAAGGTCCAGCCTTGATCTAACATATAGGGGCTGACTATGGATACGCCAATCATGCCCTGTAGGCCTTTTAATTGGCGATAAATTAAGGTGCGATGGGCCCAAGGGCAGGCCAAGGAGACAAACAGGTGATAACGCCCTGCTTGTGCGGCAAACCCGCCGGTACCCGTTGGCCCAGGCTGGCCGTCGGGGGTGATCCAATTACGAAAAGCGGCCTCATTGCGCTTAAATTCCCCGCCTGTTATTTCAGTATCGTACCACTGGTCGTGCCAATGGCCGTTAATTAATAGTCCCACATTAGTCTCCTTATAGCTTAAACAAAGCGTCCAGTCTGATAATCCTGAAAAGCCTGCATAAGCTCTTGGCGGGTATTCATAACAAAGGGGCCACCTTTGGCGACGGGTTCACCAATGGGTTCACCGGCCACCAGCAGTAAGCGTACATCAGCTGTAATGGCCTTTATTAGGACGTGGTCACCGGTGTCCAAAATAGCGATACTATTTTGGTCTAGCTTGGTATTGGCTATTTGTACGGCACCACGAATCACATACACAAAGGCATTGGCGCTGACATTTAATGGTTGCTGAAAAGTCCCTTTCATGGGCAAGCTGATATCCATGTAAACGGGATCAATATCCAACTGTATTACCGGCCCTTTGGTGCCTTGTCCTGTGGTGCCAGCAATAACACGAACCAGTCCACCATTAGGCAGATGCTGCTCAGGAATAGCGTGAGCTGGAAATTCCTGATAAGCCGGCCGACTCATTTTATCTTTGGCAGGAAGATTGACCCATAGTTGGAACCCTTGCATCAAACCCACACTTTGCTCTGGCATTTCTGAGTGGATAACGCCTCGACCTGCGCTCATCCATTGCACACCGTGTTGATCAATAATGCCCTCATTACCTAGGCTATCCTTGTGACGCATACGGCCTGCCAGCATATAGGTTACCGTTTGAAAGCCTCGATGGGGGTGGTCAGGAAAACCAGCCAGATATTGATCAGGCTCGTCACTAGCAAAGTAATCCAGCATTAGAAATGGATCTAACATGCCCAAATTCCCCGCCCCTATCAAACGTGTCAGACTGACTCCAGCACCATCTGCTGCAGGAGTGCCTTGAAACTGTTGCACTATGTGGCGTGGCTGCATGGTGTACTCCTGAGAAATAGGTGACTACTAAGAATTCGTTTTCTGACGATTATCAAAGCTGTAACTGCCGGCACCTAAGCTTACCAAAATCAGTAGCCCACCCGCCATGCTTATGTTTTTCATAAACATGATCATCTGGGTTTGGTCATTAAAGTTACTATGGAATAGGATGCCCGAAACGATAGAAAAACCAGCAAGTGCCAACGCCGCCCAGCGTGTTTTCCAGCCAACTAATACGGCGCTACCTGCTGCAATTTCCACTAGTATCACTAAAGGTAATAAGGAACCACTGATGCCCACAGATTCCATGTAACCTTGAGTAGCGGCATAGCCGCCACCAATTTTGGCTAGGCCAGACATGATAAAGATAAAGCTTAATAATAAACGGCCAACAGGGGTACTCAGTTGTTGAATAGAATTCATAAGGCGGTCTCCATAACAAAGTTTTAAAAAATGAATGTTCAGTTTATTGGATTGATATAGTCAGATAAACAGATCAAAATTAAACTAACTGTTTCTTTTTAGTGAACAATGGAGGGTGCTATGGGACGCTTTGAGCAAATGCGTATATTTTTGCGTATAGTTGAATCAGGTGGTATTAGTCGGGCTGCACAGCAGCTATTTATGACCAAGTCTGCTGTTAGTAAGGCTTTATCAGGTTTAGAAGCAGAGCTTGGGGTTAAGCTATTAGCCCGCACTACCCGAACTCAAAAGCTCACTGATAGTGGACATGCTTTCTATTACCAAGCCAAACAACTGGTGCCAGAAGTTGATTCACTATACTCTGATGTTGGTGAGGCGGCGGCGGAAGCGAAGGGCAAGATTAGGCTATCGGCACCACTTTCATTTGGTATTGCGCACCTTAGTGCCCCCTTACAACAGTTTATGTTGCAGCACCCAAAAGTGGAATTGGAAGTGATTTATGATGACACACGTGCTGATTTAATCGAAGATGGTTTTGATTTGGCACTGCGCATTGGCAACTTATCAGATTCGCAATTGCAGGCGCGGCGCTTGTGTAACATTGGGCTTACATTATGTGCTAGCCCTGAGTACCTTGCTCGGCAAGAGGATATTAACAACGTACAAGATTTGGCAAGGCACCCATTTTTAAGGTACGCATCCATGCCATCTGGGCGAGTCAATTGGACGACGATTGACAATGAAGTCGTATCGGTCAATTTGCCGACCCGCTTTATCGCCAATAATGGTGATGCCTTATTGCAGATGGCAGAACAGGGGTTGGGTATTACCATATTACCCAATTTCATTGTCTATAAGGCCTTGCAGGCTGGTCGTTTGGTGGCCCTGTTGCCAGGTGAACTAAACCCTATGGAGCAGCATGCTTGGGCTGTCTATCCTCAAACTCAGTATCTGCCCCAACGTATACGTTTGTTTATTGATCACCTTGTGAACTGGTTTGCTGACCAACCATATTGGGAGCGGTTGTAGACTCTGTCTCCCTTTAAGTGTTATTCAGTGCGCGGTAGCAGTGGAAAAAGTTGTATGATCAATACGCCAACTGTTTTTCATAAACATGATCATCGAAATAACGGTTAATGAGTTACAAAAACTGAATGGCGCTGAACTGGAGAAAATTTCCGATGGGGGTATGAAATTTCGTTTTCCGGTAAATGCCAGAAGTCTGGATATGGAGTCTATTCAGTACAGATTACTGGCCAAGTTTCTCAAATCTGGTATTGTGGTGATCCTGTCCCAGCCAAAGACTAGTTGTTTGAGTTTGGTTTTTATTAAGCGCCAATGCGTCATGGGGGTTGTTGGTGCCTTGTCTATTAGCTGTTGAAAATCTTGTTCAGATAGGTTCACCTTTCCGCCATGAGCAAGAATGATATTTGTCGCGTTTAACTGAGCTATCTTAGCTAGCGATGCTTTGTATTGATTGGGATAAAAAATTGGGAAAGGGGGAGTATAGCCTTTCTTTACCGCGACAATAAGATCGGCAACATAAACGACATTACTAGGTATATGGTGTAAGGATATATCTCTATCGGTGTGGCCAAAAGTAGTCAATACTTGCCAGTCGCTAAAGAAAGGAATTTTGTCTTTATCATTAACATGTAGATCAGCACTTAAATTACTGGGGTACCACAACCAACGCTGTTTTTTTTGTTTTTTATTCGCCACATAACGCACTAACAGTATATCAGTTATGTGCATTAGTTTTCCGTCAATACCGCTATACCATTGACTTTTATTGTTAGCACAAGCAATTTTGCAGCCTGATATTTTACGTAACTGATTGGCTCCACCTGCATGATCTGGATGCATGTGGGTAACGACCACGACTTTTAAATCTGAGATGGGCCTGTTTAATGTTTGCGTGATAAACTGCTTAATGACGCTAACATCAGCTCTGCTACAACCATCTAGTAGCAATAGCTTGTCTGGGTATTCGGCTAGTAGAATTTCTTGAATGTAACCGTCTAAGGAATGTAACTTCATTTTTGTTTGTATAGTTGAAATAGTCGTTAGGTAAATTACTCTGCTACTTTTTCTTTTAGCCGGCGCCAGTTGTCTGGTATTTCTGGAACTGTGTCAGTGTTATTAACTTTCATTTCAACATAAATTAGTGTTCCTTGGACAAGGTGGCAATTTTATCTTTATTTGGTTGTTAAACCAATCTAATTAATACACGGCTTATCAATAATCTCCCTGCTGATATAAGGTTGTGACTTTCGGCATGCTGATGGGTTATAAGTAAAATATGCCTAACCCTGTAAACATTGCTTTGACAACCTTTGCCGAGATTCTTTAATGGGCCTCTATATATCAATGGGTAGTAACAGAAAATATCTGCATAATTAGCACCCCTGCCAGAATAAACGTGATGCCAATAATGGCTGGCCAGTCGAGTTGTTGGCCAAATACATAACGCCCCATAAGGGAAATAAAGACAATACCCAAGCCGGACCAGACTGCATAGGCAACACCCACGGGTATTGCTTTTAAGGTCAAGGACAGGAAGTAAAAACTCAAGCTGTAGCCGACTAGAACGGCCAAGGATGGGCCCAGTTTGGTAAAGCCCTCTGACGTCTTAAGAAACGATGTGCCAACTACTTCTGAAGCCACCGCGACAAGCAAGAATATCCAATATTTCATATGCATTGTTCCCAATTAGAGCATGTTTCGCATTGTGCCTATTAGTATTTACCAATGCAATGGACCTATATAAGTTGTGCCATGACCCTAAATCAATTGTACCCAACACGCACATGCGTCTAGACAGTAGTGTCTAGGTTAATCTATATTTTAAGGTATCGAATAATTATGCCTATAAAAATAGTCTAAAGGGTCAAAAAATGAAAACTGAATACCGTGCAGTAGTTATCGGCGGGGGCGTTGTTGGCGCTTCCGTTCTGTATCATCTGGCCAAGTACGGTTGGCATGATGTCTGCTTGATTGAACGCTCTATATTAACGGCAGGCTCTTCTTGGCATGCTGCAGGCGGCTTCCATGCTTTAAATGCTGACCCAAACATCGCCGCTTTGCAGGCCTATACAATTGATTTATTTGATGAAATAGAGTCGGTATCTGGCCAAGCAATTGGTTTACATATGACTGGTGGGCTGACCATTGCGACCACACCAGAACGTTGGGAATGGTTGCAAAGCGCTTATCGTGTGTTCCAGACTATTGGCATTGAAGATGCCCGTTTGGTTACGCCTGAAGAGTGTGCTGAGTTGAATCCAGCGATGAACACAAAGGATGTTTTGGGTGGTTTGTGGGCAGACAGGGAAGGCTATTTAGATACCACAGGTACGGTTCATGCTTATGCAGGGTCAGCGAAAAAGCACGGTGCTGAGGTGATTGAGCATACCAAGGTAGAAAGTCTGGAGCAGACTGATAGTGGTTGGAAAGTGGTGACTGATAAGGGCGAAATTGCCTGTCAGCACGTTGTCAATGCGGCCGGTCTTTGGGCCAAGCAAGTCGGCCGTATGGCCGGTGTCGAATTACCCGTATCACCACTGGAGCACCATTACCTGATTACTGACAGTATTCCCGAAGTGGCGGCGCTGGACAATGAGCTCCCCATGACGGTTGATCCTGATGGCTTCACCTATATGCGCCAGGATCAGCATGGCATGTTAATTGGTATCTATGAGCTGCAGCATCAGCATTGGATGATGGATGGTGCTCCTTGGGATTATGGTATTGAATTGCTACAGGAAAACTTTGATCGTATTGAGAATGAATTAGCCTATTCATTTGATCGTTATCCTTGCTTAAATGAAGTAGGTATCAAAACCTGGGTCAATGGTGCCTTTACCTTTTCCCCAGACGGCAACCCTTTGGTTGGCCCTGTGCCAGGCAAGGATGGCTACTGGGTGGCTTGTGCCGTGATGGCTGGCTTCTTGCAGGGTGGAGGCGTTGGCAAATCTTTAGCAGAATGGATGATTTACGGTGAACCTGAGGCCGATGTTTATGGCATGGATGTGGCCCGTTATGGTGATTTTGCCAACAACAAGCAATACATTAAGGAAACCACAGGTCAGTTTTATTCACGCCGTTTTGTGATGTCCTATCCCAACGAGCAATTGCCGGCCGGACGTAATGTGAAGATGGCGCCGGCCTATGAAGGCATGAGTGTGGCTGGCTGCCGCTGGGGTCAAAGTTGGGGCCTGGAAGTGCCCTTGTATTTTGCCCCCCAAGAGTTTGAAGAAAACCTTACCCTAAAACGCTCCAATGCCCATGATATTGTGGCTGCCGAATGTAAGGCTGTGCGAGAGCAGGCAGGCCTGCTGGATATTTCGGCATTCTCTCGCTTTGAAGTCAAAGGTCCTGATGCTGAGCAGTGGTTAGACAAGATTATGGCATCACAACTACCTAGCCCGGGGCGTGTCAAATTGGCGCCCATGTTAGCACCAAATGGCAAGCTCAAAGGTGACCTTACCATCTTTAACTGGGGTAATGGCACATATTGGATTACGGGTTCTTATTACCTTCGTGCGTGGCATATGCGTTGGTTCAATGAGCATTTGCAGGGTGATGTTAGCGTTGAAGATGTTTCCGATACCATCGTTGGTTTCTCGGTGACGGGCCCCCATGCCCGCAAAATCATGGAAAAGCTCTGCCATGATGATATTAGCAATCAAACATTTAAGTTTATGACTTGTCGGCAAATGGATGTGGGCATGATCAACGCCAAAGTGGGTCGTTTGTCCGTATGTGGTGAGTTGGGTTATGAAATTCACTGTCATGCAATTGAACATATAGCCTTGCGGCGGATGCTGTTGGCAGCAGGTGCTGAGTTTGGTATCAAAGAAGTGGGTTTCAATGCTTTGCTGAGCCTGCGTATTGAAAAAAGTTTTGGCATCTGGTCTGCAGAATTTACTCAGGGCTATAGTGCTGGTATGACAGGTATGGATCGCTGGATCGCCTGGCAAAAGGGTGATTTTATTGGTCGTGGGGCGGCCTTAAAAGAGCGTGATGGCGATGGTCCTGCGCAGGTACAAGTGACCTTGGAGGTGGATGCTGTCGATGCTGACGCCAGCGGTTACGAACCCATTTGGCATGGGGGTCACAGGGTCGGTTTTGTCACGTCTGGTGCCTACGGGCATACGTTGAAAAAATCGTTGGCCATGGCTTTGGTGAACAAAGAGTTGGCTATGCCGGGGACCGAACTGAGCGTACACGTCGTTGGCGTAGAACGCCCTTGCCGTGTGTTGAACGCTTCACCTTATGATCCACAGGGACAGGTGATGCGGGCATGAGCCTGTTAGATCAAAGCCTAGGCCGGGCCAAGCGCAGTAGGCGACGCCCTGCCGCGAAGGCCAAAGCCCATCGCCATACGGCTTATAATAAGGTGCGTAATCCTTATCCGCCTGTTGATGGTGTTTCAGCAGACCGTATTGAAGCCTTGCACAATACCTCCTTACGCGTACTGGAAGAACTAGGAATAAAGGTGCTATTGCCAGAAGCCAAGGCAATACTAGTTAAGGCTGGAGCACGCTTAGCCGATGATGACATGGTGTACATCGGGCGTGATATGGTGAATGCGGCCTTAGCAACGGTGCCTAAGACTATTTTGCTCAAAGGCGGTGATACCAAGCGGGATATTGATCTGTCGCCAGGTCGTATTGCTTTTCAACCTGCTGGCGGTTGTCCCAATGCTACGGATCTAAAGCGAGGGCGCCGACCTGGAAGCCGGCAGGACTTTCAAGAGCTTTGCCTGCTAACTCAGCATTATGATGTACTGAATTTCCTACCGCCTTTGGTGGAAGCTCAGGATGTGCCAAATGCCCTTCGGCACTATGCTTTTATGCAAGACCAAGTGACCTTGACGGATCGCGTTCCTTTTGTGTTTTCTCGTGGCACCCCTCAGGTTTTACAAGGCTTTGCCATGCTGCGTATTGCGCGTGGTTTGAGTGAAGCCGAATTCCAACAACAGGTATGGTGTTATACGGTGATTAACACCAATTCCCCGCGTCAAATTGATATTCCTATGGGCCAAGGCCTTATCGATTTTGCGCGTCATGGGCAGATGTCTGTGGTGACCCCATTTACTTTGATGGGGGCTATGGCACCTATCTCCCCAGCTGGCGCTATGACTTTAAGTCACGCCGAGTGCCTAGCCGCCATTACGCTGACCCAATTGGTGAAGCCGGGGGCTCCCGTATGTTATGGCACCTTTACCTCTAATGTGGATATGAAAAGCGGTTCACCGGCACTGGGTACGCCTGAGCAATACAAGGCTAATTTAATAGCTGGTCAATTGGCACGTTTTCTTGATATGCCATGGCGTTCGGCTAGTGGATCGGCTTGTGCTGTGGCCGATGCGCAGGCCGCCCACGAGACACAAATGGGTACCTGGGGTGCGGTGAATGCTGGTGCCAATATTATTATGCATGCCGCCGGTTGGTTGGAGGCGGGTTTGAGTGTATCTTATGAAAAGTTCATTACCGATGTAGAGATGTTACAGATCATGGCAGAAACCATGACCCCTGTAGAAGTTAGTGATGACGACTTTGCCTTTGATGCTATTGCCGAGGTACAACCGGGCGGTCATTTTTTTGCCTGCCAACATACCATGGCCCGTTATCAAACAGAATTTTACCAACCAGTGGTGTACGACTGGTCCAACTACGGTACTTGGATTGAACGTGGTGGGCAGACCGCTACTGAGCGAGCTACAGGTATTTGGCAAGCCATTGTCGATGCTGGGTCGCAAGTCAATTTGAGTGAAGAGCGCCAAGGGGCTCTCGAAGAATATATTCGCCATGCCACCGCTGCTGGTGGCGCTATGCCAGAAAGTTAATTATGCCAATCACAACCAAAGACAACCAACTTCGTCATACCAAAGCTACCCGAGAGGATTGGTTGCAGACCGCATTGGGGCTGTTAATTACAAAGGGTGAAGAAGCCGTTAGGATACAGACTATAGGTGCAAAGTTGGGGGTGTCTCGCTCCAGTTTTTATTGGTATTTTAATGATCGTCAGGATCTGTTGATGGCGTTGCTGGGGCACTGGCAGCAGCAAAACACTTTGGTTTTTATTAAGCAAACTCAAGGCCCGGCAGCGACCATTACAGAAGCGGTATGCCGGATATTTTATTGTGCTATAGATACCCAGCTCTTTGACACTGATTTAGATTTTGCGGTGCGCGAGTGGGGGCGTCGGTCTGATGCGGTTATGGCTCAAGTGCGTGAGGCAGACCAGCAATGTCTTGCGGCGCTTACAGCCATGTATGTGCGATTTTCCTATGCCCCGCAAGAGGCAGAGGTTAGGGCGCGTATGCTGTATTTTACCCAGGTCG
Source organism: Gammaproteobacteria bacterium (assembly GCA_024230095.1). GTDB lineage: Bacteria > Pseudomonadota > Gammaproteobacteria > Pseudomonadales > Balneatricaceae > Njordibacter. The sequence goes on from JAAERS010000171.1 coordinate 20,961, forward strand.
GCTATCATTTAGTGGATTTGCAGGAGTCCATGGTTCAGCGATTGACCTATCTGCGTGGCTACATAGTTGGTTTCACCGGTCAGGAGCCGCAAGCAGAAGAACTCGAAGAGTTTATTACCTATACGCAACAGTTACCCGCTTAGGGTATAACTGTTATTTTTCGACGTTGAGCTGGTAGGTCTTCCAAATAGTCTGCTCGGCTAAACGATCATAAACTGCTCTGGCACGGTAATTGTCTTCAGCGGTAATCCAACGCACGGCGGTCCAGTTATGATGTTGAGCTTCTTTTTCAAGGCGGACAAAAAGTTGTTCTACAACTTGTTGCCCGCGGCATTCTGGAAGCACAAATAAATCATCCAAAAAACCCACATGGGCACCGCGCAAGGGCGATACCATATCTCGGCAGTGCATAAAGCCGACTGCTTGGCCTTGCTCGTTTTTCGCCAACAAGCAATAAAATTGTTGCCCGGCATCTTGAATCCAGCTCCATACCTCATCCAGAATGGTCTGGTTCATGGGCATGTTATAGAACTTAGCATAGCCATAATACAGCGTTTGCCATTGTTGTTTATCGTTACTGGTGGGATAAGTTATGGTCAGGTTCATCAGGCACCTCCTAGTTATGTTAAGCGTAACTCAATAAGAAGGTGTTAAAAAGACGCAATTCTGATTTTGATCCAGATGGGTAATACGCGTCTGACTATCAGTTTATATTAACTGTAAAACAAAATTCTGGTCGGCGAAATGGATTGTGTCACCATTCATCATTTTTCGTCTTTTACGTGTTTCTTGCTCACCGTTGACGTGCACCAAACCGTCAGCAATGACCAGCTTTGCTTGCGCGCCGCTTTCTACCAGACCTTCAAACTTAAGAATTTTGTGCAGTTCAACAGGCTCATGATTTATTTCAATTACATGAATGGAATGATTTGATTTTTTTGGCATTATGGTTTTTACTTAAAGTAATGGATAACGGGTTCATTGTCGCGCTATAAAGTGGCGCTCACAAAAAGGACCATTGTACAGGATGTGCGCTATGGAAACACTTTCTCTTTCTAAAATACAAATCTCCAGTATAGATCAGTTTCGTACTCAACTGATCAGCGTCTATCGCATTTATAAGCGCGACAAGGTGATGCCTAAAGAGCGGCGGGAATACTGTATTGGGTATCATGATGCTCTACTGAATCTTGGCGTTCTCACGGAACAACAAATGGCCCAGCTTGTTGACGAGGTGAATGAGGAAATCTTTGGTATGACTCTGGCACAGCGTCAGTATGAACTTGATTTCTTCCATGAGCCCCTGTTGGCAGAATCTGCTTCATCAAAAGGTTAGACTCAAGGCCCCAATGAGTGATAGCCGCAGTTGGGGAGCGGTTGTGCCCAAAGCGGGTAAATGTTGGAGACAAATCAATACTAGTGCCAGCTTGGCAGTACGCTATTTATTGTGATGGCGCTTACATAGGGTGACAAGCCGGCTGGCTGGAACATTGAGTTGAGTTAGCAAATAGGCCTTAAAATCTTCAGCATAGTCTTGCTTCTGTAAGGCTAGATTCATACATTCCATCCATGCGCTTCGGTCCCTATCATCAATGGGCAGATGAGCATGAGCTTGAGGCATAGTAATGCCTTTGCCGTATTTTTCTGAATATAATCTTGGGCCATTGAGCCAACTACTTAAAAACAGGGTCAATTTGTCTCTGGATACGGTTAAATCTTGTGGGTGCATAGCCCGAATATGGGCGGCTTCCGGTAGGCTGTCCATCATGTCATAAAAGTCGTTCACTAGTTGGGTCAACCCTGACAATTGCCCAGCAGCTTGATAAGAAGTATCGCCACTGCCGTAGGTAGTAGAAGAGGTCATAATCAGTCCATGTCATACAATTTGTCGTATTCTAACGTTTTTTGGGTAGCAAGTTTAAGCATATTGCTTAAGTTTTCTTATGTGACCCTCAAGGTGATATGAAGCA